>NZ_JAELTV010000465.1 GCF_016429005.1 Pedobacter sp. ASV19 | reverse complement strand
GGGGCAGGGAAATCTACTTTGATTGAATACTTGACCCATGCTGCCCACGATCAGACTTATTTGCAAGATATCGAAGGCAATTGCCGAGATATTTTGGTGTATCAGTGCTTTGGTCTGACGGGCCATATGTTGAAGGTGGTATTGGGATCGTCCTGGGATAGGCAGCAGATCGAGGATCTTGCAGAAGTACCTCCGGGTACCGACTATATGGAGATGCAGCAGTTTCAGTACGATGAACTGGAAGATTTTCGTTCCACTGCATTTGTTTATTATTCCAATGTCTTTGATAACAAAAGCCGCCCGCTTTACGGGGAGTTGCACTCGGTTTCCACGAATTATCTGCTGAGAAAAGATCAGGAAAAATTGACCAATGCCAAGATTGAGGTAAATCCTCTGAATGCGCACCAGACGATGGAGGCCAGGAGGCAGGTGGAGTTTGTGCTACAGTTTTATAAGGAGACTAACCTGCCACTAGATATTCCGCAGGAAATTTATGTGTGGTACAATTCTTTTGCTCAGCAGAGCCTGAAAAAGAAATTGGAAAAGGCTAACCGGGAGGCACCAGGTGAAATTGGAACAAAGATGCTCAAGATTTGGCTATGGTATACCGAGGGGAGTCGATTGCCTAAGATGATGTCACATCAAACGATACTGAAATTGTGCTACATACATTATTTTATTGACAATTATCTGTTGGTCGAATCCAATACAATGGATAGTACTTTTCCTGGCTGGAACAATTACAGACTTGGTTTTTTTAAATACCTGATGTCCCAGGGTTATTTGCTCAGAGGTGCCTATGATCTGGACGCATTAGTAGATTATGCCCGGGATCAGGAAGTTCTGGTGAGCAATAACCCTGGAAATGGAAGATTACAGTTTGGGGCGGCTTCGGAACCTATCGGTTTGGGGGATTCGAGCTTGTTGGTTATTCTGACTGCCTTCCGGCATTTTTATGATTTTTTGTTTGGCGGACAGGTGGATATCAAAACTGCCGGTCCAGCAGGATTTGCCATTAGGTTGAATGACCATAGCATGGAACTTTACAAACGCTATTACAGATCCATGTTTGTGACCACCTATCTAGATTTTTCTTTTCCGGAGCTTTCGAGCGGAGAACTGGGCTTCCTGACTTTGTTTTCCAGGTTTTATTCTCTGGTGATGCAAACAAGAACCTTAACCTGGAATACCGACAACAAACGGAACCTGATCATTTTTATAGATGAAGGTGATTTGTATTTCCATCCAAGCTGGCAGGCAAAGTTCCTACATTATGTCAATGAGATGCTGCCGAGGATCTTTCCTTTTTTTACCATGCAGCTGATCATGAGTTCACATTCACCTTTTATTGCTAGTGACCTGACTCCTGACCATTTGCTGTTTTTAAAACGGACAGGCAAATCAGGTGGAAATACTGATCTGGCGCAACCTGCCGGTGAAGTGGTTGAAGGCCCCGAGCGGACTTTCGCAGCTAATATCCATGAATTGCTTTCGGATTCTTTTTTCATGAAGGGTGCTCATATCGGCGAACTAGCTAAAAATACTTTGTATAAGTTGCTGGATCAGCTGGAAGGGAATTCCAAAGCCCGTCACTTTGAGGAGGATGAATTGGAACCGCTGATCGGGCAGATGGGGGAGCCCTGGATGCGTTCCAGGTTGATGGAGAAGTTGGAGTCGTACCGTCTTTTAAATGATAAACTATGATTTCTCAGGTACACAGGCCATTAGCGGCGATTGCGGCTAAACATGCCAAGGGAATTAGGCCATGGGTTCAACAGCGTTTCAAGTCTCTACAGGATTTTTTGAGCCTTTTGAATGGTGTTTCCGGAGATCCTGTTTATCCGAAAGCGCTTTTGTTGAAAGCCAACCCTGGGTTTCATGCCACGTCGTTTGCAGGCTTTGTCAATAAAGCAGAAGCGGTTTACCAAGATTCAGTGCTGATAGGTGACTTTATAAAAATCATGGACATCCTAGAAAGTAACTTCGAAGTCACCTTAGCTGGTCTCCCGAATGAATTACATGATTTATATGAAAAGGTAGACAAGATCTTTTCGCCTTATCTGGATGTGAAGCCAGTTCCTAAGACTGGTTTTAAACTGATTGTAGACTGGTTGAAATATGTCTATGATTATGATGTTAAATTTGGTCAGGGAAAAGATCCTAATTGGAACGGCTACCAGCTGAGCCAGCGGCTTGGAATTGAGGTTTGCCCGTATTGCAACAGGCAATATACCAATACGGTCAGGTTATTGAAAAGGTCTGCCGGTGGGAAACTGGGGTACCGCAATGTGATCCGCCCGGAGTTCGATCATTTTTACCTAAGGTCGCGCTGCCCTTATTTGGGCCTGTCATTCTATAATCTGATACCGAGCTGCACTGCTTGTAATGCCACACTGAAAGGTCAGACTTTTATGACGATCAAATCGCACAGCCATCCCTATCTGGAGGGTTATATTGATCAGCTGGAATTCTGTACCGATGTGGACTTTAAGACTTGGCTTGATGATCGGGATGCTAAGCTGACAGTGCAATTTAATCCGGTGGATGCAGGAGGAGTTTCTCCGGAGAAGAGCAGAGCAATGGCCAATGCCGGACTGTTTGCCCTTGATCTGGTGTACAATGCGCATTCTGATATTGTACTGGATGTTTTTACAAAATCTACCCAGGATTCTGAATGCTATTTGGAAGCAGCTTTTAACCTTCAGAGTCCTAACGGCTCCAGGATGTTCAATACAAAGGGAGAGGTTTACCGGCATTATACAGGAAATTACCTGGAGCCCGGAAATTTTCATCTGAGGCCCCTGGCTAAGTTTACGTATGATCTATATAAGTTTACCGGAATTAAAAAATTTTTGGAACAGCTGGAGTTGAAAAGTAAGCCATGAATGGAAATTAGTTATTGGTCATTGTCTTTTTAATGGATAAGGTTTGACTATTAATTGAAGTCATTAGTAATTCAAAGGCACTTTTTCAGTTGTTAAATTTTCGCGAACCGAGGAGCAAGTTATTTTTGAATGAGGTTGTCAATACAGGTAATTTCCACTTAAACTAAACTACTCTACTAGAGATAAACTCGTTTTTGCGTATCTCTAGTAGAGATAAAATTTGATTTTTATACACATCAAAAACACCCTACTAGAGATAAAAGCAGTCTTAGGTCAAATTATTCTTTATTACATTATTTGAGTTCTTTTTTCGCTAAAATATAGATTAAAGGCTGTTTTTAGTCTGTTACATCCTTTCGAGGACGTTTATATTTTAGCTTAAAATCTCTACTAAGGG
>NZ_JAELTV010000464.1 GCF_016429005.1 Pedobacter sp. ASV19 | reverse complement strand
CCCCCCCCCCCCCCCCCCCCCCCCCCCCCCCCCCCCCCCCCCCCCCCCCCCCCCCCCCCCCCCCCCCCCCCCCCCCCCCCCCCCCCCCCCCCCCCCCCCCCCCCCCCCCCCCCCTTTTTTTACGTTCGTCGGCAGCGTCAGATGTGTATAAGAGACAGGAAAACTTTCTTCCTCCTGTTAAAAAGAAACTGAAATAGTAATGTTTTAATATTTCATCCTTCCTCACAAACTTTATTAAATGATTAACCAGCGCGGTGCTTTGTACTGTGCTGGCTTTGCTTTGTTTTGACATATCAAAATTTTGCTAATAATTCACATAATTCATAACCAACTATTAAAAAACATAAATAAAACTGTATGATCAAAACTAGTGACCTGGTCCAGTACTTCTGGACTCATTCTAACCTCATCACCAGCAAAGAGGGTGTGGAGGCTGCGCTTCATGGGGATCAACTTATTGAGGTGAGTGTGATGCTTCGCAACCACGAGGAAAATGAGGTGCGGCTTCAGCTGAGATGTGCTTTTAATTCGCCGTTAAGGTTTATTGAAGCCTTTAACTTGCAATATCCTGAGGATGTTAAAAAGATCAGCATGGAAAACCTGATGCTCCTGTATAAAAACGGGAAGGCGGAACTGAGTGTAACGGAGTTCTAAAGTATGGAAGGGGCAATGGCTTGTCCGAAGACCAGGGTGTTTCCATCGGGATCATCTACCGCGAAATCCCGCATTCCGTAAACACGGTCTCCGAGGGTTACGGATATGATGGCTCCGTTGGTGGTTAGGCGCTGGTAATAGTCGTCTACTTGGTCTATGTCTATGCAGAGGTGTGCGCTTCCTGCTGGTTTTTTTCGGCCGGGGTTTCCGGATCCGTTGATGTGTATGAAGACTTCGTCAATGAACAGGCCTGCATATTCCCCGAACTCGAAATCAAAAGTGAAACCGAGGATCTTGGTGTAATAATCCAGGGAACTACGAAAATCGCTGACATGGATCACTGTGGCTGAGCTGAATGCTTTCATAAGTCTTGGTTTTGATCTATTTATCAATGACGAACGTTTTAATATAAAATTATAAAAAATTCAAAAAAAACTTAAATCTGTTAAATTAATGAAACTCAAAAAATCTGAACGGGAACTGATGGAAATATGTCCTATGAACCCTAATACGCTGGCTAAATTGCTTGAAATACTTAAAAAAGTTAGAGATCTGGGGGAGCCCCTTGACAATTACCTGAAAGATGTCATGGTGGCCAAGCGTTGCCTGGAAACTCATGTGATTCATAAAGAAGGTGACATCACCGAAAGTGCCTACTTTATCGCCAGGGGTTTTATCATTGTGTACTATTTTACTGAAGCAGGTGTTTTGCGGGTGGTAAAGATCATTGGCCCTGGATGGATTGTTGCGGGCCAGGGTTTTCTGAGTCATAAGAAGTCAATATATAACCTGATGATTTTAAAGGACAGCCTGGTTTTGGAAATTACTTATGAGCAAATGCAAAGGGGGTATCTGGAAGTGCCTGGCATGCAGGAATTGGCTATGGTGACCAAGGAAGATCTTTACGATGAGGATTTATTGGTGACTGAAATGCTGGGTAAAACGGGTGAACAAAGGGTGATTGATTTTTATACCAAATTTCCAATATTGCTGAAACTACCGAGGTTGATTCAGGATCAGTATATTGCGAGTTATCTTTATCTTTCTATTGATCATTTTCAGCATATCCGTTCTGCTTTGCTGAAAAATAAAGTTTTACCTGTCAAACCATCATGAGCAAACGCTTACAAATAGCAATGAACCGAGCTTGCGAGCTCTTGAACACAAAAATCAATAAACATTAGTGAAAAATATGCTCATGATAGCTTCATTACCGATAAAATTAATTATATACTAATGAAAAAAAGCGGATAAAAACCGTGATTTAACGGGGAGTGGGATTTTTAGGCGGCTTATTTTTGGGTATACCAAATCTAACAACTCTTATATATGAAAACTACGCTACTCAGTTACCCAATTACATGTCGAATTAAAATAAACACTCCTGCTGTTCTTGGCTTGGTTAGCCCTGGCTTGGGTGTTGTCGGTTAGTTAATTTGCAGGTGCCAGTGGTTCTGGCATCTGCTCTTATTTCTCTGAATATTCTTCGCGGTACGTAACGCAGAATAGAGTATACAATTAACAAAATTTATTAATCTTAAAAAACAAGTTATGAAAAAACCATGGAAAATGGCTTTTGTGGCCTTGCTATGTGCTGGCGGATTGACCGCTGTGTTTGCTTTTACTCCTAATGGCGGTGAAATGCCTGCGAAAAAAATGGCGGCTCAGAAAGCGTACGTCTACAATTTGAGCACGTCTACTGGTGCGAGGAATGTTTCTAACTGGACGCCGGTTACGGGTACGGCTCCAAGTTGCGGTATTGCGGGTTCGGTGCCGTGTAAGGTGGTGTTTGATTCTTCGGTGTATCCTACGTTGCAGGATTACATTGACGACCAGCATTTCGATAGTGACGCTGATGTGGCTTATGGGCCTGGTGTGGTGAGCAAACAGTAAAGGTAAAGCGTCGGATCTTTTGGTCCGGCGCTTTTTTACTTAATGGTTATGATTGGGTTTTTCAAGTCTATTCTGGTTATTGTTAGGATTCTACAGGATATTAAGGTTTTGCTGGAAAGGTGGGAGGCTTCGAGGGATGCTGTTGTGGTGCCGGATGCTGTGGTTTGGATTGATGCGAGTGATGTGAAGCGTTTATTGAATGTGAGTGATACGACGATTTACAGGAGGAGGACTGAGGGGGTTTGGGTGTGTAGGAAGGTTGGGGGGAAGTGGTTTTATTTGAAGTCTTCTTTGTGAAAAATAGGTTTTCTGATCGCGCTGAATCTTACAGATTCTGAGGCTTGATCATGAAAACCTATTTTTCTTGGGCGCAGACTTGAGGGGGGGCAGACCGGGAGGGAGCAGAGTTGAGGTGTTATTTGGGTGTTGCGTTTGTGTTCAGGATTTGGTGTTTTTTTTCAATTTATTTAATTGATTTTCAAATGTTTAAATCGGATAAATTTGTTTTGGAATTGGTGTTTTTATGGTTGGAACTGTATACTTTAGCTGCAACTAATTTTTTATAAAACGACTTTTTAGGGGCTTGTTTATGGTGTTAAATGTTGGCATTGTATGCGGAGTAATTGGAAGGTTTAAGTGATAAAATGCAGAAGAAAACTAATCTTGCAAAAAAGGTAGAGACAAAAGAAGTGCTTAGCAGCAGGTATA
>NZ_JAELTV010000463.1 GCF_016429005.1 Pedobacter sp. ASV19 | reverse complement strand
CGGCGACCACCGCCCTCTACACCGGCTAACGTTCGTCGGCAGCGTCAGATGTGTTTAAGAGATAGTCTTTATAAAACGCTGAGAGAAGCTGTAAACGGCTGATCTCTCTGCGTGATTCTTTTAAGATATTTAAACGGTTTTCATCCATGCGTTAAAGTTAATTAACACGCGTCACATTCTTCTTAAGCTCTGCTTCTAAATTTTTCAGATCACCATCAAGCGCTCTTCTGCTTTGATTGCCTTCTTCGTGAATCCTCTTCACTTCATTTAAAGTTTCAATTAAAGATTGTGTTGTTCTCTTCAACGTATCTATGGACACAACTGTCTTCTCGTTCTCCTTTGCCACATCAATACTATTTTGTTTGAGCATTTCTGCGTTTTTTGAAGAAGACGCGGTCTATAAAATCTATCTAAGGAGCCAGGTGATCCACCAGATGTTCGAAAACAATGAAGAACTGGATATAGAAAAGCTGGATCTTTTTCATGTACAGTTTACCTCTAGCGTAATTGAGTTGCTCCGGAAAATAAAAAAAAGCAATGAAAAGAATGTGAGTTTGATCTATGATGAAATTCATCTGAATGAAGAACTCATTGCACAGATGAACAACCAGCTTTTTAGTGAAAAAACATTCAACCTCGATAAGCACAAGCAGGCATCGAAGATCAATTTGTCTTTAAGAAGATTGTTTGATATACTGTCTGACTTGAGTACAGATTTTCCATTCTCTAAGAACATCAATGCTTTCAGCTCCAGATATGCAAAAGATTTCTTTCATGCCATTTCTCCAGATGAATTGGGGTTATTGACGGACTATGACCCTAAAAACACTTATGTAAGCAGTTATGCAACTATAGAACGGAAACTTATGGGCTTGCTTTGCAAACAGGAATTTCGAACAGAATTTTTTTGTGGCTTAAAATCGGGACAGCTGGTTTCCGAGATTTATAAATTTCTGGATATAGACCGGTATTTTCTGTTTTTTCCAAGCAGGAACCTTTTTCTATTCTGTGATTTAAGCGTGTTAAATAAAATAGATCTATCTGCTAATAGATCTGAAAAAGAGAAATTGATCCAGGAGCTGGCCTACAAAAATGATAAACTGCAGGCCAATGCTGCTGCTCAAAAAACATTTATTCCCAAAGAGATTATTGATCTGCTGGAGGAGAATTATTTAAAAATATCAGACATTAATTTTATTGATCATTTGAACAATTTTGATGTACAGGCTAATATTTTAAAAGCGATGTTGAAAACGGATCTCTTTTAATTAGACTTGTATATGAATACCTAACCAATAACAACAAACACATACATGGATTTTTTACACACGATTCTGGGAGAGGATATTGAGGCCGGCCTCCTGATTATTTTAAACTTAATTGTTATAGAGAGTTTGCTTTCTGTAGACAATGCTGCGGTACTGGCCACTATGGTGATGGACTTACCTAAAGAACAAAGGGATAAAGCACTAAAATATGGTATTATTGGAGCCTACGTTTTTCGTGGAATTTGCTTGTTCTTAGCAGCATGGCTGGTTAAAATCTGGTGGCTTAAACCTTTGGGAGGTCTTTATCTCTTAAACCTTGCTTTTGATTATTTTAGAAAGAAGAATGAAAAGGGTGCTGTAGAGGAAGAAGAGGAAGTGGATAAAAGTAAAAGCTGGATCTATAGATCTACTGTTGGGCTGATTGGAACCTTTTGGGCTACTGTGGCTTTGGTTGAGGTCATGGACCTTGCTTTTTCTATTGATAATGTCTTTGCGGCAGTGGCATTTACAGATCATATCTGGTTAATTTATATTGGTGTATTTATTGGTATCCTGGCGATGCGTTTTGTTGCTCAGGCTTTTGTAAAATTGATGGAGAAGTTTACTTTTCTGGAAACTGTTGCATTTATTGTGATAGGGGTTCTGGGGATTAAACTCACCTCTTCTTTATTGACACATTTTTATCCGGAATCTCCTGTTTCGCAACTGATCGAGGGCGAAAAGACAGATCTTTTTGTTTCCATATTCACCGTTGCCATATTCATTTTACCTGTATTATCTTCTTTGTTGTTTAATTATCCGAAGAAGCATATCCTAAAGGAAGAAGAAGGAAATTAGTGCGGAAAATTTTGTACAGCTGCTTCAAGACTAACGATATCAGGCGGGCTGAAGAAGCCAGCTCATCTCTGAGAACTTTCCGCAGCGTACGAGAATTTTCCGTAGCAAATTGCAGAGGAAGGTGGTGAGCAGGTTTAGCGCAGAACAGCAGGAGGAGATGTACGTTTCCAGAATTCAAATGTTCGTTAATGGACATTTGAATCCGGTCACAAGTCAGCAAAGAGCTTTTGAGGGCTTTTTTTTAACTGGCATACGATTGGCTGGCGTGTAAATAAAAAGACCGTAATGTTCGAGCTTAATCTAAAAATTGCACTGCGCAACCTCTGGAAAAACAAAGGCTATACACTGATCAATATTCTTGGTTTAACAATTGGCATGGCCAGCTGCATTCTTATCTTTATTTTTATACGGTTTCAGCTAAGCTTTGATAAAGGATATAAAAATTCAGATCAGATTTACAGAGTAGTTAGCCAATGGAAATACAACAGTTTTGAAGATTATTCTTCTGGAGTACCTATCCCAGTAACAGCAACTGTAAGAAATGAATTTGCAGGGGCGGAAAAGGTTGCTGCCATTGTTAAAAATGGTGGGGTCATGACCGTTAAAGATGGACAAGGAAAGCAAACGATTAAAACAGATCGAACATACTATTGTGCGGAGCCTGGCTTTTTTGAAATCTTTGATATTCCATGGATTAGTGGTAATAATGGTGCGGGCTTAGCTGAACCCAATACAGTTGTTTTGTCTGAATCTACAGCAAAGGAATTTTTCGGAAGTGCAGAGAATGCTCTAGGAAAGAGCTTTTTATTAGGAACAAAGACCAATTTAAAGGTAATAGGCGTGTTTAAGGATATGCCTGAGAACAGTAGCTTCCCATTAAAAATTGTGTTGAGCTACCAGAATTTTTGGGCAAAAGACAATAAGTCATGGGATTCTGTAAGTTCTGGTATCCAATGTTATGTACGGTTGAAAGAGGGCATGAAGGAGGCTGATGTACAGGCTACATTAAAAAAATTTAATAAAACATACCTTGAATCCAGGAAGCTGGAAGGAAACCAGACAGTAGGTTTACAGCCTTTGGATGACATTCACTTTGATCAGCGCTACGGGCTGTCTCTTATACACATCT
>NZ_JAELTV010000462.1 GCF_016429005.1 Pedobacter sp. ASV19 | reverse complement strand
CCCCCCCCCCCCCCCCCCCCCCCCCCCCCCCCCCCCCCCCCCCCCCCCCCCCTTTTAGATGTGTATAAGAGACAGTTATAGAGTACAGTGAGCAACAACCAGCAGCTGACTTGGTTCAGTTTATGCAGGAAACCTATAGTAAAGAGGGGCATGAGGGGATTTTCGATAAAGTGGCTGCCAGATTTTCCATACCAGAAACCTACAGGCTTAATTTTGATCTTTTACAAAGAAATGTGCGCCTGCCTTTAAAATTGTTGCTGTTTGATGAATGCCTTGCATTTTTGCAAGCCATCGTTCTGGAACGCAAACCTATATTCTTATTGTTGTCCGGAAATCCGGAAGCCCAGCTCAACAAGATCCGGCAAATGGAATGGAATGGTCTGGAGCAATACCTTACCGTCTATTTTTCTGAAGAATTGGAGACGGCCGAAGAAGACCGGGGCCTGTCTTATCTGATCAATCAACATCAACTTAAAGATAAAAATATATTGTTCGTCGTAAAAAAGGAAGACGCTCTGCCTCAATACGATGGCGCAACTATTAATTTTTTGGAAGTTGAAAGACTATTCTTAACTTAATACCGTATTTACCTATATTCCAATCTACACCTATCGTATGAAAACAAAATTTATTTCCGGCCGTTTAATGCTCTTTGGTCTGTTTCTTCTTTGCCTGGCAGCCAGTTCCTGTAAGAAGAACCATGCAACAGATACGCCGGATCAAACCGGAGGTACCAGTGTTCCTGCAAATGGAACACGGATGCAACTTACCCTGGATTCCTTGTTTTTATACGCCAAACAAATCTATTACTGGAATGATGCGATACCAGATTATGCAACTTTTCAACCCAGGAATTACATTAGTAAATCCCTGGCCCTGGATAATTATGACGATGAATTATTTGCCATTACCCAGTTAAAGATCAATCCCTCTACAGGAAAACCCTATGAATTCAGGGTTTCAGATCCAACTATTCCTAAATATTCTTACATAGATGATATTACGACGCATAATGCACAGCAGGCTTTTGTTCCAACTACAACCGCAGATGTTGAACTGGACGGCACGGGCTATGATGTCGGTTTTTTAACTTTTCAAGGCTATGGCACGAATACCAGCTATGATCTGTATGTTACTGCGGTGTTTCCAAATTCTCCGGCCGATAAAGCAGGCTTAACCCGTGGAACCATCATAAAAAAAATAAATGGTACCGCAATCGGGACCAATTTTGATACTGAAAAGTCTATCATCTATGCCATTCCGGAGTCTACCACAACATCTGTAACACTTTCTGGTACAAGAACCGATGGAACTGCGTTTAATGATCTGGTACTTACCCGTACGAAGTATGCCAGCAGCCCGGTGTATAAAACAACGACCATTACTTCTGGAAGTAAGAAAATTGGTTACCTGGCCCTTGCCAGATTTTCAGACCTGGCAACAACGGCCAAAACAGACCTGGATAATGCCTTTAGTAAATTTGTTTCAGATGGTGTGACTGACCTGATCATTGATCTGCGGTACAATGGCGGCGGTTATGTAAATACTGCGGAATATCTGGTTAACCTCATTGCGCCTTCTTCTGCAAAAGGTAAAATGTTCACTGAATATTATAATTCTATGATGCAATCTGGAAAAGCGACTATTTTGACAAATCAGCCCCTACTGGATGCCAATGGTAAAGTACAAACGCAAAATGGAAAAATCGTTACCTATGCAGATCTGGACTATTCAGCTGCAGGTAATGTAACCTCATTTGCAAAAGCCGGCTCTCTGAATAATGTGACCAATGTTGTTTTTATAGTTTCAGGAAATACGGCTTCTGCCAGTGAATTGGTGATCAATAGTTTAAAGCCTGTATCTACGGTTAAACTGGTAGGTACGCAAACCTATGGCAAACCGGTAGGATTCTTTCCGGTAAGACTGGAGAATAAATATGATGTTTATATGTCCTTGTTTGAAACCAAAAATTCTCTGGATCAGGGCGGGTATTTTGATGGTTTCACACCTGATATTGTAGATGTAGGAACCAAAACGGTTTTTGATGACTCCACCCATGACTTTGGCGATGCAAAAGAGAGCTATACTAAAAATGCCATCAGCTTATTGGTGCCCGCAGCTCCGGTCACCACAGCAAATGCTGTGATGAGTATTCGCGGAAAAAGCGTAGCTGTTTCTTCGGCCCTGGGTCTGCCAGGTGGTTCGAAAGAAATTCGTCATTTTATGGGAATGATCGAAACCAAACATAAGCGCAAGAACTAGCTATCCTCTGTTATTTTTTCATGAGTAGCTTTTCGCGGTAAATGGCTTTCAGATCCCTTTGTTTATCAATGTTATCTGTAATAGACAGGATAGCATTGGCTGCATTCAGGAAGAAGGTCTGATTGATATTCTCAAATTTATCTGTGGGCTTATGGTAATCTTTATGATCTTCTACGCCAAAGTAAATGAAAGGAATATGTACTGCGGCAAAAGCACCCTGATCACTCTGGTCAGTCCAGTCGTCTACTTTCTGCTTTGGATTGTCGTGTCCGAAAAGGATTTTCAGATCAGGATTTGTACTGGTGATATAGCCTCTGAGCTCGGGATGACCAAATGTTCCGGCAGCATATAATATACCCTGGTCGTTGTGGCTGATCATATCCAGGTTAAGATTTAAAGCGATTTTTGAAAGAGGGACCGGGGAATTGGCAACAAAGGCCTTGGAACCTTTCCATTCCTGTTCACCGGCATCAAAAGCAGCGAAAACCAAGGTGTGGTTGGGCTTTACTTTGGTATAGTAATCCGCAATTCTGAGGATACCTGCAATACCGGAAGCATTATCATCTGCACCATTATAAATTTCATTGTTGATAACGCCTAAATGATCGTAATGAGCAGAAATCACAATTACCTCATCCGTTTTTCCTGGTATATAGCCAATCACATTTTTACCTGTTGCATTTTTATTATTGTTGTCTGTAAAACTGAAGCTTTGTTCATATTTTTCCAGGTTTGCAAAAGGAAGCAGTTTTATCCTTTTGAATCGACTCTCGATATATTTTCTGGCCTTCTCTGCACCGGCAGTGCCAGTTTTCCGTCCTTCGTAGGCGTCTGATGAAAGTACTTCTACATCTTTAAGCAATTGCTTCCCGTTCTGCACATTGTCTGTCTCTTATACACATCTAAAAAGGGGGGGGGGGGGGGGGGGGGGGGGGGGGGGGGGGGGGGGGGGGGGGGGGG
>NZ_JAELTV010000461.1 GCF_016429005.1 Pedobacter sp. ASV19 | reverse complement strand
CCCCCCCCCCCCCCCCCCCCCCCCCCCCCCCCCCCCCCCCCCCCCCCCCCTTTTCAAGCAGAAGACGGCATACGCGATAGAGCTGCCTGTCTCGTGGGCTCGGAGATGTGTATAAGAGACAGGTTTTGGTGGTGGTACAGTTTACCATTACCATCATTTTGATCATTGGAACGCTCGTTATCATCGAGCAAATGAGTTATGTGAGGCAAAAACCATTAGGCTTTAATACAGAAGCTGTTGTAATGATCAATGCACCTGCGGATAGTTTAAACAAAATGAAACGGGAAGGATTTAAGCAAAGGGTGCTGAAAATACCTGGAGTAAAACAGTTGAGCTATTGTATCAGGCAACCCCTGTCTAACGACATGAACACCACTAATTTTAGTTTGGACGGGGTAAGGAACAAAGATTTTGAAGTAAGGCTTTCTCCGGTAGACCGGAATTACTTTGACGTTTTTGACCTGAAGATTATTGCAGGGAAGCTCTATGCTGAAAGTGATACCATTAATGGTTTTGTTGTGAATGAGACCTTTTTGAAAAGCGTTCATCTTTCCGATCCGCAATTGGCCTTAGGGAAGATTGTTGAGGAGGATAATAAAAAAGCCCCTATAGTTGGAGTAGTTAAAGATTTTAACGACCGGTCCCTTAAAGAGAAAATTTCTCCGATGCTGATGTTCTCCCGCGAAGAACAATACTACAGAGCAGCAATTAAAATAGACAATAAGCAGATTGTACCTGCCATGAAAGAAATAGAAGCACTGTGGAACAGTACCTTTCCCAGCGCGGTGTATTATTCGGCATTCGTTAATGAAGATATTAAAAACTATTATGAAACAGAACGTATTATGGGAGTACTGTTCAAAGTTTTTGCAGGCGTGATCATTTTTATATCTTTTATTGGATTGTTTGGTCTGATCTCCTTTGTTGCCACGCAACGGACTAAAGAGGTAGCCATCAGGAAAGTACTTGGAGCATCCACCTTGGAACTGGTCAGAATGCTTAATGGATCGTTTTTGTTCATGGTTTTCCTGGCCAATCTGGTCGCCTGGCCTTTGGCTTATTTATTGGTGTCCAAATGGCTTTCAGGTTTTGCCTACAGGATAGAGGTCAGCATATGGCCTTTTCTTTTTGCAATGGCCATTTCTATGCTGATTACCTTGGTTACTGTATCCATAAGGTCTTATAAAGCTGCTGTAGCCAATACCATTGATGCGTTAAAATATGAATAGGTTTCTCCAGAATAATGAAAGAGATCAGTAAGAATGTTGTATTGGGCTATCAATATTTTATCCGGCCTAAAGGAAATGACCTTTGGCAGATCTTTATCAAGGGGACTACAGATGCCTTTAGGTATGATTGGAATATCCGTACAGATGAACTCAGCGAAATCGGGCATTATATCAAGAAGAAATAGCAGGTTTTTATTTTACCAAATTTCTATTATTTGATTTAAAATTTTGGTAAATTGGATTAATGTTTGCAATGTATAAACAGAGTTTGAACTAAAATTTAAATTACGAACTCCTATAGCAAAGAAAACCATGAAAAAACTACTTTCACTATTGACCATTCTAAGCTTCTGTGTAAGCTTGAGTATGGCGCAAACTGCTCAACCTGCGCAAACTACTGCCGCTCAAACTAAGAAGGCCGCAAGTAAAGCAAAGGCTGAAGCAAAAAAAGAGGCTAAAGCGGCTAAAGATGCTGCTGCAACAACCGGAGTTAAATTAAAGAAAGATGGTACACCTGATAAGCGTTATGCAACTAAAGCTACAGATGCGGCCACCAAAACTGCAACTAAAGCAGAAGCCAAAAAAGATGCCGCTGTTGCAGCTACAAATGCAGCTGGCGTAAAATTAAAAAAGGACGGTACGCCGGATAAGCGTTACGCAAGTAAAGCGACTGACGCAGTGAATACCACTGCCGCAAAAGCAACTGCGAAAAAAGATGCAGCTGTTGCTGCAACAAATGCTGCAGGTGTCAAATTAAAGAAAGATGGCACACCAGATAAACGTTATTCTGCAGCCAAAGATAAGGTACAGGCTACTACTCAACAGGCAGAGACTAAGGCCGCTGATGTAAAAAAACAAGCCAGCTCGACTGTGGCTTCAACTAAGAACTACACCCCAACAGTGGATGGGGCCTTGCATGGACCAAACGGTGAACAAGTTTTAACTGGTCCTCGCGGTGGAAAATACTATATCAATAAAAATGGCAATAAAACGTATCTGAAAAAAGAGAAACAATAATTTAGAGCGTTTAACAATAATAAAAAGCCATAAAGTAGAAAACTTTGTGGCTTTTTATTTAAAGTGTTTTATTTCTTTACGACTATAGATCTTCCTGTTACCAGGTGGATGGTATACACCCTGTACAATCCATCGTCGCTGATGTCTATTTTCTCAACCAATCCGGTTTTACTAAAGGTATCCGTAACAAGATCGCCTATTTTAAGATCCTGTAACACTTCTGAAGGGGTATCCTGATTTAATCTGATCATTTTTATAGTTTTACTTGCCGGATGATGTTTTTAATGTTCAATTCAATAATATCAGTCATTGTTTTACATTCCAGATACTGCTGGTCAGAAAAATATTCAGCCATCCCATTTTTTAAGGTTTCTATATTCTCTGCAGAAGTGAGCACCTCTGTGTTAGATACGTCTCTAAGGTCTGTTAATCTATGCCGCTCACTGCGAACCCGATGTAGGATAGAGGACTTTTCTTCCTGCTGATATTGAAGATAGGTTTTATCCGTCAATTGCTCCATACACATTTTTACATAAGGAAAATTCTCCTTGAAAAACTGAGGGAGATATACTTTGATATTGCCTTCATAAAATTGCTGATCAAAATCAATTGCCCGTATCCGGAACTGAATGTCGTCAAAGTCCGGGGTAATCTGGACGACGAAGTTATAGGCCCGCATATCACCCAGGAGCATCACTAAACAACGTTCATTAAACTTTACAAATTCTTTAGCTATACGGGTAGGGTTATATTCTGGATTGTGTAAGTAGTTTTTTGCAAAAACATCCCCTGGTATACCTGCAATATGTTCTTCAATCAAGGTTTCCCTGTCTACTAAATAATTTACCTGATTTGGGGATAAGATTTCCTCCATTTCCAGACCATAGATTCTGGAAGCATCTGCTCTTTTTACATAAAAATAGTCATAAACATCATTTAAGCGATTTACGATCCTGATCCTGAACGGATGTGTATTACCGAAGGTACAATACTCTATCTTGTCAATATATTTGTGCTGGACAATTCTTAGGTTGCCCGAAGCCTTCAGATTGGCATAAATAACTTTTAGGCCATTGTGAAG
>NZ_JAELTV010000460.1 GCF_016429005.1 Pedobacter sp. ASV19 | reverse complement strand
GAATTCCGGGTTATCCTGATCACCTTTAAGTTCGTCCATCAAATACAGACGGTTGTACTCTACGGCCGGCCATTCTCTTTCCAGTAAGGCAGGTACCACCCCCATCAATGCAAGCATAGAAGTATGCTGTTCCTGATAAATAATCACCCTGGCTTTTTTTAAATCCTTTTCTATAAAGCCTCCTGCCGCTTCAAGAACATGGTTTAATACCGCGTTTTGCAGATTGTCTGTATCCAGTACCCCGACAGGTACTTTATCCATAAATTTGATCTTATGTTCAACAATATCAACCCTGTCCTGGAGCTGTTCCCTTAGAAATTCATCCCCTACTTTATTTATCGCAGCATTTAAAAAAGACATACCAATTTATTTATTACTTTGTGCAAAAGTAATATTCCTGAACAGATGCATCGTATTATTAAAAATATTTTTTGGAGCCTGTGGCTGCTGGGTTTATATTCCTGCCAAACTGATTTGACCAATAGCTCAAAAAAAGTGTTTAATCTTAATCTTGATGCCAATCTGACCTCTTTAGACCCTGCCTTTGCCAGGAACCAAAATGCCATCTGGATGATGAATCAGATCTTTAACGGTTTGATCCAGATTGACAGCGACCTACATACAGTACCTTGTATCGCAAAAACATGGCAAGTATCCACCGACGGACTTAATTACACATTTAATCTCCGCAGCGACGTGTATTTCCACGATAGCCCGCTTTTTAAAGACGGAAGAGGAAGAAAAGTAATAGCTGCAGACTTTGTGTACAGTTTTTACCGTCTGATTGACCCAAAAGTAGGTTCTTCCGGTGGTTGGATCTTTAGCGATAAAGTTAAGGATATCCACAATTTCACGGCTATAAACGACAGCACTTTTCAAATCCGGCTATTGAAACCATTTCCTGCTTTTTTGAATTTATTAACAACCCTGTATTGTTCAGTAGTTCCCTATGAAGTTGTGGAACATTATGGAAAAGATTTCAGAAGCCATCCTATAGGCACGGGTCCTTTTAAGTTTAAATACTGGAAAGAAGATGAAATCCTCGTATTATTAAAGAACGAGCATTACTGGGAAAAAGAAGCTGGTGTACGGCTTCCTTATCTTGATGCCGTCAAAGTTTCATTCATCAGTGATAAACAAAGTGCTTTTATGAATTTCATCAAGAAGGAACTGGATTTCTTTGATAAAGTAGATGGCAGTTACAGGGATGATATTTTAACTAAAAGCGGAAAGACGACTGCGAAATATAAAGGTAAATTCCAACTCAAAAAGGGCGCTTATCTATGTACAGAATATCTGGGTATGCTGGTGGATACATCCAAACTCATCGCAAAAAACTCTCCCTTAAAATATAAAAAGGTGCGGCAGGCCATTAATTATGCCATTGATAAAGCAAAATTGATTAAATACCTGCGCAACAGCATTGGTACCCCAGCTACATCGGGCTTTGTTCCCGCAGGGATGCCTGGCTTCGACAGTACCATTGTGAAAGGCTATCACTACAATCCTGAAAAAGCAGCAGCATTACTTGCTGAAGCGGGCTTCCCAGGTGGAAAAGGCATGCCACAGATTACGTTAAGTACTTCTACAACCTATAAGGATCTCATCGAATTTATACAGGGAGAACTTAATGCCCAGGGTATCCGGGTAAAGGTAGACGCAAGCCCAAATGCAAGCTTAAGAGATATGATGTCTAAAAATGAGGTCAACTTTTTCAGGGGATCATGGATTGCAGACTATCCTGATGCAGAAAACTATCTGGCTGTTTTCTATTCTAAAAACCGTGTACCATATGGGCCAAATTATACCGGCTATTTCAACAAAACCTTCGATAAACTGTTTGAAGAGAGCTATTATGAAAGCGATGCAGAAAAGAGATATATTCTTTACAGAAAAATGGATAACATGGTCATGGAGAATGCCTCCATTGTACCCCTTTATTATGATCAATCTGTAATTATGTTGCAGAACGGAATCAGCGGTTATCCTATGAATGCATTGAACCTGATGATTTTAAAGCGGGTTAAAAAGCCATAAAAAAGCCCCTTATCTGATCAGATAAGGGGGCATAATATTTAGGCTACTTTTAGTTTTTTAAACCTCCGGCACCTTGTTCACCCATTTGTTGCTCGCCTTGTTTCACGTCATCATTATTAATCTTTTTCTTCTGCGTAAACTTCAGCTTACCAAAACTGTAACTAAAGTTCACACCAAATGAACGGAGTGGATAATGAATGTCTGTACTTTGAGTAGAAGTTGCTGTGGTGTTCAATGTTTTGATTCTTAGATCACGGTTAAATGGATTTAAAACATTCAAACCAACAGAAGCTTTTTTATTCATGATTTCTTTCTTAAGGGCAGCTCCGTAAAAATACATTGCATCTGTTTTTCCCTGAAAAGTCCGTTTTGGGGAATTAAGCACACCCCACAATTCTGTATTCCAACCACCCGGTAAAGCATAAGCCGACCTGAAGAAAGCCGTATAATTTAAAAAAGTTGAAGTATTCACACCCGTTGCTGAACTATTCACTTCATAAGTATTCAAGCCCAGATTCGTCATCAATGTCCATTTTGGTTTTGGGTTGTAAGAAGCAAATATGTTAAATCCATAAGATTTACTGTTACCCACATTAATATAAGTTGTTAAGTTCTTGTTGACACCATCTTCAACAATAGGCCTTATGGCACTCTCAATGACATCATGTGTACGGCGATAAAATACAGAAGCATTAATGATTGAGCCTTTTATAAAAGTTGAATACCCCAACTCCATATTATCAGTTAGTTCAGGTGCTAGATTTGGATTACCCTGACTTGGGTTAAATACATCACTTTCATTCCTAAATGGATTCAGATAGAATAAACTTGGACGCTGTACCCTTCTATTGTAACTGGCCTTTATGGTTGTATTTGCTTTGAGGGTTTGTGAAACAATGACGCTTGGAAACAAGTTAAAGTAGTCATTCTTGAAATTAGATGCTTTTCCATCAATTGCGGTATATTCAGCCCTTAAACCTGCTTTTGCAGTGATCTTTTTACTCAGTTTAAACCCCATTACACCATAAGCAGCAGCTACATTCTGGTCATAATCAAATCCGCCAAGTTGTCCGTCATTACTTTTTATATTTCTAAAAATGCCCTTAGCCCCCGTTTCCAAAGTGGTAGTTTTGTTGAATGGATAGGTATAGTCGGCCTGCAAAGTGTATTCACTGTCTCTTATACACATCTAAAAGGGGGGGGGGGGGGGGGGGGGGGGGGGGGGGGGGGGGGGGGGGGGGGGGGGG
>NZ_JAELTV010000045.1 GCF_016429005.1 Pedobacter sp. ASV19 | reverse complement strand
CCCCCCCCCCCCCCCCCCCCCCCCCCCCCCCCCCCCCCCCCCCCCCCCCCCCCCTTTTTCAAGCAGAAGACGGCATACGCGATAGAGCTGCCTGTCTCGTGGGCTCGGAGATGTGTATAAGAGACAGCCATTTCCAGGACCCCAGGTGTATCTCAGATCACTACCGGGCCAGGTATATCCAAACCGGTTATCCGCGGATTAAGCTATAACCGCGTAGTTACCTTAAGCGATGGTGTAAAACAACAAGGGCAACAATGGGGTGATGAGCACGGAATAGAGATTGATCAGTATAGCGCAGATCGGGTAGAGGTACTAAAAGGACCAGCAAGTTTAATGTATGGCTCTGATGCTTTGGGTGGTGTGATTAATATTCTGGATGCCCTTCCTGCACCAGAGGGGACATTAAAAGGAGAATTTCTATCTAATTATGCTACAAATAACGGACTTACAGGTAGCTCTTTAATGCTTCAGGGTAACGAGAATGGGTTTGTATACCGGGCAAGGGGCTCTTATAAAAATGCTTATTCTTATAAAACGCCTACTGAATATGTGCCCAATTCAGGCTACAACGAAACCAATTTTGAAGGACAGATCGGCCTGAATAAAAAATGGGGGTATGCTCATCTTGATGCCTCTAGTTTCCGGACCAATATTGGTTTCTATGATCCGGTAAGAAATGATGCAGGACAATTGGTAGATGAAGAGGGGAATCCTTTTACGGATGCCCAGAATAAAGACAGAACACTGGCTTATCCTAAACAGGATGTGCGTCATTATAAAATAGCGTTGAACAGTAATATCCTTTTAGGCGATGGAAGTTTAAAAGCTACCTTAGGCTATCAGCATAACCTGAGAAGAGAACTTGGTGCTCCAAACGAAGATCCTTCTCTATTTCTGAACAGTTATACCTACAGCTATGATCTGAAATACTCCTTTAAAGAGTTCAATGGCTGGGCACCGGTTGCCGGTATTTCGGGAGAGTTTATGCACAGCATAAATACGACCGGACTGGAGCAACTGGTTCCCGATTTTGACAGCCAGGCTTTTGGAGGCTTTGTTTTTATCAAAAAAACCTGGGACAACGATACCTTTAATGCGGGTGCAAGATTTGACTACAGGAAGATGACTGGCAAGGAATTTCACAGCGATGAAACAAACTTTAATGCCTTTACCAATAAATTCTCACATGTGACCGGAGCATTGGGTTATACGCATGAATTTAATGATGCGTTTAGTTTTAAAGCAAATGCAGGAAGTGCTTTTAGAGCGCCTAATATTGCCGAACTTTCTTCTAATGGGGTTCATGAGGGGGTATTCCGTTATGAGGTTGGAAACCCAAATCTGAAGCCAGAGCAAAGTTTCCAGTTTGATGCTTCATTCGATTACGAGAATCAATACGTAAATGCAAGCCTGGGTGGTTTTGCGAATTATATCAACAATTATATTTATTACAATACCAACGGGCAGACAAAAACAGTAGATGGCAGAGAATATCCAGTATATGATTTTGTACAGGATAATGCTTTTCTTAGAGGCATAGAAGCTTCATTAACACTGCATCCGGTTCGTTACATTCATTTTGATAACAGCTTTTCTTACACACGTGCAACCAACCGTACAACGAAAGGATCTTTGCCGTTTATTCCGGCAGCAACTTTACGTAACGAACTTCGGTTTGAGCCAAATATTGCAGGAACTTCACATTCGTATATTTCCGTTGGGATAGATAATTTCTTTAAACAAACTAAAATAGACAGTTTTGAAACCCCAACATCTGGTTATACTTTGTTGAATGCCTCTGTAGGAACCACCTTAAAGTTGAGCAAGAACCAGGATATTACCTTGTATGTGGCAGGTAAGAACTTGTTGAATAAAGCTTATTATGACCACCTGAGCCGTTTTAAGCCGGGTAGATTGAGTGATGAAGATCCAACGCTGGGTATTTATAACCAGGGGCGGAACATTACCTTTGGTGTAAATATCCCCTTTACATTAAAAAAATAAATCTTAAAAGGCCGTTTCGAAAGAAGCGGCTTTTTTATTGTGTCTCATTTTTGTGGGGCTGAAATGCAAATTCTAAAAAAATTCTATATTTAGAACTTTCACTATCTGCGATTTGTTTTCAGTAAAAACCACTACCATGCCGAAAAGAATATATTTTTTTATCCTGATTATTTTTGCTTCTTATACCAGCGCATCTGCCCAGAAAACCGATACACTTTCTATTACTCTTGAAAATGTTAAATATGCCTACCCGGTAAAATACTTTGCCGTTCAAACTGAAGGGCAGGATCTAAGAATGGCCTATATGGATATTGTTCCACTGCAAAGGGCCAATGGCAGGACCGTTGTGCTTTTCCATGGTAAAAACTTTGGGGGCTATTACTGGACAAATGTCATCAAGGCATTAACAGACCGGGGTTTCCGGGTGATCGTTCCCGATCAGATTGGCTTTGGGAAGTCTTCGAAACCTTTCATTCACTACAGCTTTCATCAGATGGCACGCTGGAATAAGATGCTTTTAGATAGCCTGGGTATTCAAAAAGCAAGTATTCTTGGCCATTCTATGGGTGGGATGCTGGCCACCAGGTATGCCTTGCTTTATCCGCAGAATGTAGAAAAACTCCTGTTGGAAAACCCTATAGGCCTGGAAGATTACCGGGAATTTGTTCCTTACGTAAGTACAGAAGAACAATATAAAACAGAACTGAAGGCGACAGCAGAATCAGTTCGGAAATATTACCAGACCTCTTATTTTACCCTTTGGAAACCGGAGTATGAAGAATTGGTGCGTATTGCCGCAGGGGTTGGCTACAGTACTGATTTCCCCCGCTGGGCTAAGGTTGCTGCAATGACGTTTACAATGATCTATGAGCAGCCGGTTGTCTATGAGTTCCCCTATTTGAAAGTTCCTACGGTATTGTTTATCGGAAAAGAAGATAAAACCATTGTTGGCAAAGGTCTGCTTAGCCCGGAACAACAGGCTCTTCATGGACAGTATAAATTGCTGGGCAAGCAAACGGCAGCCAGAATTCCCGGGGCAAAACTGATTGAATTTGAAGCCTGCGGGCATATTCCTCACCTGGAAGTATCCACAGAATTCCTGATTGCCCTGTTGGGCAGTTTATAAACTCTTTTCAGCTGCAGGTTGCTGGGCGAACATCTCAGAAAGAATCTGATAGAGCTCAGGGTGCTTGCTTTTGAATTTATCTGGCTTTTCAAAGAAATACTCTGATACGACAGCTAAGAATTCCGCCTCATTGGTAATTGCATAAGGATTGATATCTGATTTTCCAGCTTCAATTCTGTGCATTTCCTGATGGACCATCTTTAACCATGGAATGGTATACTCATGTTTCAGCAGATTTTCAGGAACACCATCTGTTGCCCCATCAGATTTATCCAGCAGGTGGACAAATTCGTGAATCCCTGTATTTTCATCTCCGGCATTGGCCGAGAAACCCGCGCGTAAAGCAGACCTGGATAAAACCATCTGTCCATTCATATAACCAGTACCCACCATACCCAGTATATTTCTTTCCCCACCTTCAAACTCAAAATCTTTGTTAAAGGTATCCGGGTAAAGAACCACATTGGTCAGGTTCCGGTATTGCCATCCGTCAAATCCAAAGATGGGAATGACTGCACTTGACGCAATCAGCAGGCGATCCAGGACCGTAATATCTACTCCAATCCCTTCCACTTTAATCCGGTTTAGAAAGTCCCCGATCTTAGTCTCAAACCTGAGCTTTTGCTTTGTGTCCAGGTGCTGGTAAAAGGTCACATGCTCCTGCAAAATTGTTTTCTCTTCTGGACTTAAGGGGGCGGGTGCTTTGGTCGGTTTTTTTCTTAAGATCAGGTATATAACCAGGCCCGCAATGGGGATTAATATCCAAATTGAACTCATCTTATGATTCCAGTATAGTGAGTTGAGCAAGAATTTGGCTTTCTTCAACGGGATAAGGCTTTCCTGTAGTTAGTGCATCATAAACTGCTTCAAACAAAGGAAGATAATTACCTTTTGCCGATGGAATATAAACTTGTTCTTTTTGTCCTTCTGAATTCAGGGAACTCCATATGGCTTCTTTTCCTTTTTCTTCAGCACCATAAGCTTCTTCTGTAGGTTTAATTCCTTTAAGAAGCTGCTCTTCCTGCACGTCCGCCCGGTATTTGATTAAACTTCCTTTTGTACCGTGAACAACAAAGGCGGGCTGGATATCTGTAACCAGCATATTGGCATGAACAAAAACGTTTACACTGTCCGGATAACTCAGATGTATACTGAAAAAATCATCTACTTGTGTGTTTACCCGGTTTTTCCCCAAAACCTTATGAAAATGGAGTGGTTTGCCAAAGATGCTGATGGCCTGATCGAGCAGGTGCGGACCAAGATCATATTGCAGGCCACTTGCCGCAATAGGTTCCTCTTTAAATGTTTTTGGCCCAATGGAAGCACGGTAACGATCAAAGCGGAAATGAACTTCGCTTAATTTCCCTAAAGTACCTTCCTCCAGAACTTTTTTTATGGCGATAAAGTCACTGTCCCATCTTCTGTTCTGGTAAACAAAAACCTTTTTACCAACTGATCTGGCCAGGTCAAATAACTCCTGGGCTTCAGCTGCAGTGGCTGCAAAGGGCTTCTCCACTAAAATATGTTTTCCTTTTTGCAGCGCTTTCTTTGCAAAATCAAAATGGGTAAAGTTAGGGGTGTTGATCACTACAAGTTCTATCTGCTGGTCATCAAGGAGATCATCAACTGTATTGTAGCTGATCACTCCGGGATAATCACTTGCCGCTTGTTTCTGATGTCTTTCGGTAACCGCATACAGTTTAAATCCAGGATGTGCCTCTATAAACGGTGCGTGAAATACTTTTCCCGACATTCCATAGGCCAGCAGGCCGGTTGTAATTACTCTTTCCATTTTATAAAAGTAATAAATCCGTACACCATTGCTTCAATATTAATGTCATAAACAAGACCGATAACTGTATCTTTGCCTTTATGAAGCCAGCAGAAATACATGCAAAGTGGAAGGTCCTTCAGCAAAAAATCGCGAAGGAATTTGATTCCGATACCCCGGATCTTAAAGTTATTTTATTCCTGATTGGCGTGCAGGAACTTGGAAAAGGACCTGGTAAATACAGTAAAAGGCAGAAAGAAGAATTGATGCATATAGCCACCTGTCGTTTATTAAGCGAAATGGGTTTCTATGAACTGGAGGGATTAGACCAGGATGGCTGGCCACACTGGAAACTGATCAAGCCGATTCCTTCTTATGCCATGATGGAGCAGGAATTACTGCTTAAATCACTGGCCATTTTTTACTTTGAGGATATCTATAACGAAGAGGTGTAAAGCCGGAAATTTGTTTAAATAAAAAACCCGAAGTACATGGTACGACGGGTTTTTTGATTTTACATAGGTAGATGTAAGTTCTTTATTTTCCTTGTGCTTTTGCTTCTTGTTTAAGCTGATCATTTGCAACTATAACAATCTCTACACGACGGTTTGCCGCTCTTCCTGCGTCTGTTGAGTTGTCAGCAATCGGCTCAGAAAAACCTTTTCCTACAGTGATCAGTCTGGAAGAAGGTACGCCTTGTGCAACTGCATAAGCTTTAACTGCTGCTGCTCTTCTTTCAGACAAGCTTATATTATAAGCTTCTGTTCCTTTATTATCTGTATGACCAATTACTTTAATGTCTGTTCCTGGATATTGGTTTAAAGAGGCTGCCAGAGTTTTGATGTTTTCTTTAGCCGGATCTTTTAAATTAGAACTGTCAAAATCAAATAAGATTCCACTGTCAAATTTTACTATGATACCTTCTCCTTCGCGGATTACCTCAGCACTAGGGATCGCATTTTGGATCTCTGCGGCTTGTTTGTCCATTCTTTTTCCAATAAAACCACCTGCAGTACCACCCACAGCCGCACCAATTAGCGCACCTACAGCTGTGTTACCTGCTTTTTTACCAATGATGGCACCAAGCACACCACCGGCAGCAGCACCAATACCTGCACCTTTTTGTGTTTTTGTTAAGCTGTCACAACCTTGAAAAGCCATTGCGCTCATGGCTAAGGCGATGCTGAATGTTGCTACTTTGAATTTTGAAGTCGTCATCATTTGATTTTAATTTACTGACTGTGCTGAATCAAATGGAGTGCCAATAATCGCAATTGAAATAATTAACGTAATTTTCTTGTTGTTTTTCTACTCCTTAACGGGAGAATGTGGTTTTTCTTAGGTAAGGGTGACCAAAATTCAGTACAGAGCTATTCAGAAAAATAGGCTTCTAATTCCTTTAGTGTGTTTTCATCAGTACGGAGGTCTTTAATAATAAGGCCTTTTTCCATTAAAATGATCCTGTCACAAACATCAGTAACATGATTTAAATCATGACTGGAAATCAAGGTCGTTACATGATGGCCTTTTTGCAGGTTTCTGATCAGCATTTTCAATCGGATCTGGGTAGTTGGATCCAGATTAGCAAAAGGTTCATCGAGTACCAGGAGTTCAGGATCCTGCATGATTGCCGCAGCAATACCGATTTTGTTCTGGTTTCCTTTAGAAAAATCACGGATGTATTTACCGCTGGCTAAAATTTCTCCATTGAAAAATTCCTCATACCGCTTCAGGTAATCGTTTACATGCGCAGCGGTTTTATGGTGCAGGCTTCCAATGAAGATAAAATATTCCTCAGGGGTTAAATAATCAATCAGGAAACCTTCATCAAGGTAGGATGCAGTATAGTTTTTCCACTGGTCTTGTCCGGAAACATTAGCCTCCTTGGATAGGATTTCTCCGAAATCTGGTTTAATCAGGTCAAGAAGCATCCTAAACAGGGTTGTTTTTCCGGCACCATTGTTTCCAACCAAACCAATTGTTTCTCCCGGACCAAACTCCAGGCTTTCTATGTTAACGACAGTACGTCCGGCGTAAACTTTCTTTAGGTTTTTTATTTCTATCATGAACGTTCTCTAAAGCCCTCAGCTATTTGATATTTTCTTTTGTTAAATTCTTTCACTAAAAAATCTACCCAAAAACTCCGGGAGAATAAGCCCGCCAATCCAAATATCGCGACACCTGTGAGCCCAAGGTATGGACTGAAGAAATAGGAGATGGGGGCATAGATCACAAAGGGAAGCAGAAAAACCGGGAGGCTCATCAGCATAGAAGAAGCTCCAACACCTTGCCAGTTAAAACTGGATCCTTTACTTAGGTCAATATATTTGTAGTTCCTGGTCGCAAAATACAGCACCAGCACAGACGCGATGCCTATGCTATAAAAATAAGCTGTAAATTGAATCAGTAGTATTTTCCAGCTGATCAGTCCATACAGACTGATGATGAGTGTAAGTACTGTAGACGAAATGCTGAACAGAAGGAATTTTGATTTTATAAAACTCTTAATGCTGGTTTTGCCAGCCATCAGTCCGTCAAATTCCGCGCTTTGCCAGCCAAACATAAACTGACCATACAGCAGGATCATATTGCCCGTCATGAAAGTTGCTGCAAACAACATCATTCCAAATTCATCTTTATGGATCAGTTCTTTTTTATAAAAAAGAAAGCCGTAAAGGATAAAAAGAAGGCCTTTCGATGCAGTTGATTTAGAGCGCTTGTTTCTTAAGATCAGTTTGATCTCTAATGCGGCCAGGGTTCCGGCCTCTCCAAATTTATTCAGAAATGGGTAATCTGTTGCTGATTTCTTTTTCTCACCCCTGGATAGTCCCTCTATATACAGGTTGTTTTTTAAGTAGGAGGCATTGATCTGGAACATCATAAAGGCAAGTATGGGAAAGATAATCCCGATTGCCGGATGTATGGCAAGTTGTGCAAATACCCTGTCCGACAAGTCCGAGATCGAGAACACTTTTAGATATTCCAGCGTACCGAAGCTGAGCAAAAGGAACAAGCCCGAAAAAACAAATACCGTGCTTGCAGTGGATAGTCTTTTAACATATAATGCCAGGTAATTGTTGAAGATCGTTAAAGAAAAAATGGAGAGCATAAATAACAGTTCCGGAAGCACACCATTGGTATCATGGATATAGGTTGCGCAAAAGGGGAAAAATAGAAATACCGGAAGGATATTAAAGGCGGAAAAAAGGGCCCGGACATTTAAAAATGTGACCAGCTTATTCTTTGGTATATTCAGGTGCAGGTAAGGAACGATAGATAATGTGGGAAGTTCCTGCAATTGCAGACGCATCAAGAACTCAATGGCAAAATAATAGAGGATAGCGCCATTGAATACAGATGCAACATCCTTTCCCGGAAAGAATTTTCTAATAAGTTCTTCAAAAGCCAGTCCTGCAATCAGCGCGCAGGCCAGAATGTAGAGAATCAGAATCCCCATAACAATTTGAAGGGCAATGCTGCCACCTTTGCCTCTGGATCTCCAGAAGCCTAACCATTGATGATTTAAAAATGTGAAGAGCATTTGACCAAAATTTAATAATTATACTTGTTTTTCCAGTTCTGTTTTAATTTTTCCCGGAGTTTATCTTCTGCAGGGTTTTTACCTGGATCATAGAGTTTGGTGCCGCTGATCTGTTCAGGCAAATATTCCTGTTCAGAAAAATTCCCTTCATATCCATGGGAATACTTATAATCTTTACCATATCCGATATTTTTCATGAGCTTGGTTGGTGCATTTCTGATGTGGAGCGGAACGGGTAAATTACCGGTTTGTTTCACTAACATCTGCGCCTTGTTGATCGCCTCGTAAGATGCATTGCTCTTGACAGAAGAAGCCATATAGGTTACTGCCTGTGAAAGAATGATCCTGGCCTCTGGATAGCCAATCACATTCACCGCCTGGAAACAATTGTTTGCCAGGAGTAAGGCGTTCGGATTGGCATTGCCTATATCTTCCGAAGCTAAAATGAGTAATCTTCTTGCAATGAATAACGGGTCTTCGCCGCCCTCAATCATTCTGGCCAGCCAGTAAACCGCAGCGTTAGGGTCGCTTCCCCGGATAGATTTTATAAAAGCAGAGATAATATCATAGTGCTGTTCGCCGGCCTTATCGTACAAAGCCAGATTTTGCTGGGCATGCGCCAGTACATTTTCGTTGGTCAGTACAATTTTATTTCCGCCAATTCCATTGATGGCAATCTCCAGCACATTGAGCAATTTTCGGGCGTCACCACCGGAAAGACGGATCAGGGCCTCATGATCCTTTATGGTAATTTTTTTTTCTTTTAATACAACATCCTGTTTAATTGCTGTCTGAAGTAAGCCTGAAAGCTCTTCCTCATCCAGAGATTTCAGGATATATACCTGGCATCTGGAAAGCAAGGCGGAGATGACTTCAAATGAGGGGTTCTCAGTGGTTGCACCAATTAAGGTGACCAGTCCTCTTTCTACGGCACCAAGCAAACTGTCCTGCTGGGATTTGCTGAACCGGTGGATCTCGTCAATAAACAGAATGGGTAAGCCCATAAGACTGTCTTTTAATAAGGCTGCACGGTCAATCACATCACGGATATCTTTGACACCGGAATTGATGGCGCTCAGGTTGAAAAAAGGGCGGTCCAGGGTCTGAGAAATGATATAGGCCAGGGTGGTTTTTCCAACGCCCGGCGGCCCCCAGAAGATCATGGAAGGAAGTTGTCCGCTTTGAATGGCTTTACGCAAGACAGCGTCAGGACCTACCAAATGCTTCTGCCCTACGTATTCGTCCAGATTTTGAGGACGCATACGTTCAGCTAAAGGAGGAAGATTTTGCATATAGGTAAAGATAAGAAAATGGATGAAAAAGAAGGATTACGCTTTCTTTTTATGCCAAACCTTCTTTTTCCTGGAATTGTTTGTGTTATTTTTTCTTGGTGCTTCAGGTTTGTGAACAGCTTCTATTGCTGCAATATCTTCTGGAAGTGGTATCACGTCAATTTTGCGTTCAATCAGCTTTTCAATACTGTCTAATTTGCGTTTATCTTTTGCGTTGACCAGGGTTATGGCTGTTCCTTTGGTTGCAGCCCTGGCTGTACGCCCAATGCGGTGTACATAGTCTTCTGCGTCGTGAGGGACATCAAAATTAACTACAAGATCAATACCTTCCACATCAATTCCCCTACTCAATACATCTGTTCCGATCAGGATGGGAAGTTGCTTGTTTTTAAAGGTGAGTAAAATGCTTTCACGTTCTTTCTGTCCCAGATCGGAGTGAAAGGCTTCTGCTTTTAAACCCAAACTGCGGAACACTTTACCTAAGTTCTTTACTTTTTCTTTGGTAGAAGCGAAAACAATAATGCTTTTGTAAGCATCGGTTTTTAAGATTCCTGTAAGTAACGGAACTTTTTGCGCATCGTGTACGTGGTAGATCTGCTGAGAAATTCCTTCTGCAGGTTTAGAGATGGCCAGGCTGATCTGTTCAGGATGGTCCAGTAACGTTGCAGCCAGTTTTCTGATCTTGGGAGGCATTGTGGCGGAGAAGAGTACAGTTTGCCTCTTTTTTGGTAAATAGCTCACAATTTTCATGATGTCATCATAAAAGCCCATATCCAGCATGCGGTCTGCTTCATCCAGGACCAGGTGTTGCAATTGGTCCAGTTTCAGTACACCTGAAGAAAGATGCGAGATCAGCCTTCCCGGAGTAGCAATAATGATGTCTACGCCTTCCCGCATAGAGCGTTTTTGCTGCTCATAGGCTATACCATCACCACCACCATATACCGTCAGTGAGCTGATATTGGTAAAGTAAGAGAGTGCTTCCACCTGAAGGTCTATTTGTTGTGCCAATTCCCGGGTCGGCGCCAAAATCAAAGTGTTATTGTGACGGTTCTCTGTTGCACTGATCATGTTCATAATCGGCAAAAGATAAGCTCCGGTTTTACCGGTTCCTGTTTGTGCGCAGGCAATTAAATCTTTTTTAGCCGAAATAAGAGGAATAGCCTGTTGTTGAACAGGTGTGGCATTGCGAAATCCCATTGCCAGTAACCCTTCTAATAATTCGGGGTTAAAATTAAAGTCTTTAAAATCCAATCTACTTTATATTGTTACTAATGTATTCTATAAAAGTAGGTTAAAAAAACAGAAAAGAGTAAGCTTTGATGAAAATGGGGGTGAATTGTTCGGAAAATTCTGTACAGCTGCTCCAAGACTAACGATATCAGGCGGCTGAAAAAGCCGCAGATCTCTGAGGTCTTTCCGCAGCGTACGAGAATTTTCCTTAGCAAATTGCAGAGGAGGGAGGTGACCGGGAAGGGTGCAGAGACAGGGTTTGGTACAGAGCGGGTTATGGATGGGGGCTGGATTATACCTGGCTTTGTGTTAGTTGTTCGATGATCCGGCCTTTTAGCGCAGATTGTTCGGTAAAAGTACCTGTTTACCTAAGTTACGGCGAAGAAGCGGCGAAGAAGTGACGAATAAAGACGAGGCTAGAACAGGCTGTCTAGCGCTAAAAAAATATAATGTATAAACATTAGGTCTTTTCAATACTAAACGATTTCCATAACATCCTCTGCACCCTGCCCGGACTCGCTCCCCAGCTAAGCGCCCAGAAAAAATCAATGTTACTCAGAGAACACCTCAGAGGGCCTTGCCACCAGAGCGCAGCGCGGCAAGGACTTCAGTGTTCGAAGAGTACATTTATTTTTTATAAAGCTTACTTATTTATTTTTATCTGCATAGCCAAACACCTTCTGCAACAAAGAAGTCGACCTGGAAGCCGTATTACCACGAATCTTCAACTCTTCCTGAGCCACCTGGATAAACATCCCATCAATTGCTTTTTGGGTTGCATAATCAGATAAATCTGCATTTACCGGCTTAACCAATGGAAGTTTATTGTATTGTCCGGCGGCATCTGTCCAGTATTTTGTGGCACCAACTTTATTTAAGCTGGCGGAGATCACGGGTTTGAATTTTTCCATTAACTGGGCAGTAGTTGCTTTTTTGAAATACTGAGTTGCTGCATCGCTGCTGCCCAGCAGAATATTGGTTGCATCGGCTACTGTCATTTGTTTAATGGCAGACAGGAAGATGGGCTTTGCTTCTTTGGCGGCATCCTCCGCCGCACGGTTTAGACTTAAAACTACATTGTCAGCGAGGGAACCCAGACCAATAGTCCTTAAAGTTTTTTCTACTTTCTGGGCCTCTGGCGGAAACAGGATCTTAACAGCCATATTACCAAAAAAACCATCTTTAGCCGAAAGCTTGTCTGCTCCGGCTGCAATACCTAATTCCAGGGCTTGTTTAATACCCTGGCCAATTTCGAGTGTAGAAGGGGTTCCAGTTGAAGTACTTGAGCTACTTGTTGTTGTGGTTGTAGTTTTGGTTTGTTTTGACGAAATACTCTTTAGAATACTGCCAAGTTTAGATTGTGCCTCAACCTGTAAAGAACTGAAGAGAACTAAACCGGTAGCGGCCATATAGATGCTGATCTTTTTCATGTTTATTTTTTTTGAAGATAGCAAATCTTCGGCCATCGTTAAAAGAGTTTTGTCTGATTTTATGCGAACTGGGGGACAGATTCTTACAAATGTTCACTAGGGTATGAATTGGAAAATATGTAGAAGAAATGCCCGATTCCGGGGGTAATACTGGATAAGTCAGAAAATATTTTTATACTTGATTAGATTTTTCCGCAGCAGATCATTGAAATTTATAAAGAACCATCATAAGATAAACGAGAAGAACGACACCGAATTGATTTCGCAATATAAATCAAGCGGTGATCTGGAGGTATTGGGCGCATTGTATAACCGTTATATGCATTTGGTTTTCGGGGTCTGCCTTAATTATCTGAAAGATGAAGACCAAAGTAAAGATGCTGTAATGCAGATCTTCGAAGAGCTGGTGGTGAAACTCCGGATACATGAAGTCCAGAATTTTAAAAGCTGGTTGCATGTGCTGGCCAGAAACTATTGTCTGATGGCTATTCGGAAATCATCCAAAAACAATACGGTCTCTCTGGAAGAAACATTTGTGGAAAACAGTGAGTTTGTGCATCTTGATATTGACGATACAAAAGAGCAGCAACTTACCGTAATGGAAAAGTGCATGGAAACCCTTCCCGACGAGCAACGAATTAGTGTGGATTTGTTTTATCTGCAGGAAAAATGCTATAAAGAAGTGGCCGAAATAACCGGATATGAAATGCTTAAAGTGAAGAGCTATATTCAGAACGGTAAACGGAATTTGAAAATTTGTATGGAGAAGAACAGCAGTGAATAAGGATTGGTTAGATATAGATGTTTTAGAAGATTACCTGGATGGTAAGCTTGATGCCAAGTCAATGCACATGGTGGAAAAGCACGCCCTGGAAGATCCTTTTGTGGCGGAGGCCCTGGCTGGGCTAAGTGCATCACCAAAGCGTTCGCTTCAGTCCATTTCGTTGCTTCAGAAGCAATTACAGGATAGGGTAGCTCAACAAGCCACCCATAAAAAGAAATCTGTAGTTACCTGGCAGCGCTTAAGCATTGCCGCAGCCGCAGCTGTAATGTTTATTTCTGTAAGCATTGTGTTCTGGATGAAAAATAATGCGGCCAGAGAACAGATGGCAAAGCAACAACCGAAAAAGGTTGATGTGGTCATTGCGCCAAAAGAAAGTCAGGTTGCAACAGTCAGCCCGGAAAAGGCAATTGAGGCGGCTCCTGCTGCTGCAGCATCTGTTAAAGCGGATAAAGAGATGGATAAAGCCGTTGCAGCAGCAAAAACCAATGCATATGCGGCTGTTGCAGATAAAAAGAAAGAGGAAAAAGTGGAAATGGCTCCGATGGCGAGAAAGATGGCGGCACCTGTACCAGCCGCCGCCATGGTCGTAAGGAGCAAGATATCGGAGGCTGCCCCTCAACCAAAGGACGGGTATGAAAACTACAGGACCTATCTGGAAAAGAACAGAAAATTAAACCGCAATGAGGAAAATCCCTTTGTACTCCTGACTTTCACAGTGGATGAGAATGGTAAACCGGGAGGCTTCAAAATATTAAGCCATTCTGCTCAAAATTATGTGGAGGAGGCAATCCGGTTGGTTAAAGAGGGGCCGGACTGGATACTGCCAGGTCAGGGCACTAATGAGGTGACTCTTCAGATAGACTTTTAATAAAAAAAGCAACCCATAAGGTTGCTTTTTTTATGGTCGATAGGGCCATATGGCCTTAAACAGATTAAAAGAAAAGATGGATCACCGCATAAACAAGACCAGCAAGTACTGCTGAAACCGGAATAGTGAGAATCCATGCCCAAAGCAAACGAACTGTTACGCCCCAGCGCACTGCAGAAACCCTCTTTAGTAAACCTACCCCAACGATTGAACCTGTAATGGTGTGTGTGGTGGAAACAGGGATACCAAAATGTTCGGTAATTCCAAGGGTTACCGCACCGGCAGCCTCTGCGGCAACACCTTCAAAAGCGGTTACTTTAGTAATCTTGGAGCCCATGGTTTTTACGATTTTCCATCCGCCGCTCATCGTGCCTAAAGCAATAGCTGCATAACAGGAAATCGGGATCCATTCCGGCATTACATCACCTGTGTGTAATACGTTGGAAGCGACCATCGCTACGTAGATGATACCCATTACTTTCTGGGCATCATTACCACCATGTGTAAAACTTAATGCCGCAGAAGAAATCAGCTGAAGTCTTTTGAACCACTTTTCTGCAACAGATGGCCGGGCATGTTTGGAAATGTGCAGGATAATAATAGAAATGATCACAGAGATCATCATACCAATAACCGGTGCCAGAACAATGAATGCAATTACCTTAAAGATTGGTGCAAAGTTAATTGCAGCCAGGGCATCGTGCCCTAGAGTCATTGCTTTCGCCATACCTGCTCCTGCAAAACCTCCAATTAAAGTATGGGAAGAACTGGAAGGTATACCAAACCACCAGGTAAATAAATTCCATACAATGGCGGCTACCAGCCCTGCAAAAATCACTTCCAGGGTAATATAATTTTCTACAACCGTTTTGGCGATTGTATTGGCTACTTTATGGTCTGTAAAATAAAAGTAGGCTGCGAAATTGAATAAAGCCGCCCAAAGTACCGCCTGAAAAGGAGAAAGTACTTTAGTGGATACAATTGTCGCAATAGAATTCGCTGCATCATGAAAGCCATTGATATAATCGAATCCAATAGCCAAAATAATTACAACGACCAGTAAGGTTGTTACCATTTTTTGAAGTTTTAAGCGTTCTTTACCAAAATAGATTCCAACACATTCGCTGCATCTTCACATTTATCAGTTGCAAGTTCTAAAGTTTGCAGAACTTCTTTTTGTTTAATTAATTCAATAGCGTTAGTTTCAAATTCAAATAGACGGGCAATAGCCAGATTGCAAACATAATCTGCCTGGTTTTCACCGCTATTGATCCTTACACAAGCATCAGCAATTACACGGATATTTTTGAAGCTTCTCAGTTCTTTGATTGCTTTTTCAAGATCGGTACACATTTCCACCAGCAATTCTGCAAGTTTGATCATAGAATCACCAATTTTGGTAATGTTATACAATTCGATGTTTGTTGCTGAAGCATGGATGTAATCTGCAATATCGTCTACTGCACTTGCCAGAGAGTGGATATCTTCCCTGTCAAATGGGGTAATGAAGTTCTTGCTCAATTCCAGGAATATAGAATGGGTAATGTCATCCCCAACATGCTCCAGACGCTCAACTTCTTTAATATGCTCTTTTCTTTTTTCCAGATCAGTGGTGCTTAAAGCAAGTAATAAGGCTTCAGAGATCTTTAAAACGTTGCTTCCTGCTTGTTCAAATAGGGGCTGAAATTTTTTGTCTTTAGGCGTAAAGAACTTAAAAATATTATTCATCTGTATGTTTTAGTTTCTTTTATTCGTCAAATGGAGGTGCAGGCCTTTAATATCTTTAAGCATACGCCCTGTCTATTTTAACTACAAAATATTTTACAAAAGTAGGATTGCAATGTTAAGTTAGTGTTAAGTATTGGGTTTGCACTAATTTGTTATTAAATTTTTAACCAATCTTTTCCAGGGTAAAGGCAAAAGTTGTTCCGATTTGCAAGGTGCTTCGCACAGTAATAATCTGCTGGTGTGCTTCCAGAATATGTTTAACAATAGCTAAACCAAGCCCTGTTCCTCCAACTTCCCTTGCCCGGTGGGTATCAATCCGGTAAAAGCGCTCAAACAATCTTGGCAGATGTTTCTCATCTATCCCGATACCGTCATCCGTAACCTCAATCAGATACTGGTCATGAAGTTCGAAAATTTTAATGGCTGTAGAACCGTGGTCTTTTCCATATTTTAAGGAATTCTGGATCAGATTGATCAGTACCTGGCGGATTTTTTCCCGGTCTGCCCTGACCATGGCCGGATGGGTATACTTCTCTTTGAAAAACAGCTGTATATCTTTAGTCCGGGCTTTATCCTCCATGGTTTCCATCACTTCTTTGGCCAGCAGGACAAAGTCGAATTTTTCATAATTGATCGGGATCTCACCGCTTTCCAGTTTAGAGATCGAGTCCAGATCATTAATCAGATAGCTTAGTCTTTCCACATTCTTTTCTGCCTTCTTTAGAAATTTTACAGCCAGTTCCGGGTCATCTGTAATGCAATCCTGTAAGGTTTCTATATAACCCTGGATGGCAAATAGCGGTGTTTTGAATTCATGGGAAACATTAGACAGAAATTCTCTTCTGAATTGCTCCTGTTTTTTCAAAACCTCTATTTCCTTCTTTTTAGCACCGGCCCATTCTTTTACTTCCTGCTCTACATCATTAATAGGGTCAGTACTTACATATTCGCCCAGGGCATCTTTCAAATCTTTGCCCAGTTTCAGGTTATGGATCAGCTTATAGATCAGTTTGACCTTTGAGTAAATGTATTTTTCCAAAAGGTAGTAAAAGACAATGAAACTGGTGATAAAGGAAACCCCAAAAGAAACCAGCATGTAATACCAGCTATTTTGAAAATGAAAATTGACCAGGCTGATGGATATGCCCACCGCCAGTGCAGTAATAAAAACAAGGACACTTAATTTCATCTATTTATTTTATTGTTTTATTAATTGTCAGATGGAGCCTTTGATGCTTTAAATAGTTATGAAGCACAATGTACTTCATAACTATTTAAAGCATGTCGGTTTATAGGGCAAGTTACAAGATTAATTCTAATCCCCTATTAAATTTAGATTAAGCCATGGCCCCCATGAGCGGGTCGGTAATCGATTCTTCTTCTGTTTCTACATGGCCAGCGTATTTTCTAAGGTAGCCAGGGCTTTCTTTGCTTTCCAGAATAACATCGTACCAGCCATAACTCTTTTTCAGAACAACAGTCAGTTCGGTTTTTCCTTTGGCAGGTATACGTACTACATCTGGTAATGCGTGATTGTACGAGCCACTTTTTATGTTTAAGCTGTGTTCACGGTTAGCGGTATTTTCAATGATCAGCTTAATGTTTCCATTCAGTTTTTTATTGAGCCTGCTGGTGGATTCATAGGTACAGCTGATTCGTAGTTCCGGATCCTGTTTGCTCCCGCTAAACTGCCTGAAAAAGCCGTTGGGACCATGTACTGCAATGTCGTACCGATCCTCTGAAAACTCCTGCAGGCTTATTTCGTCTGTAAGCTGTGCCCCCGGACCTACAGCATAGGCTCTGGGGCTGGCTTCATTCCTGGTATTATAGGTGCTGATGTTAAATGCTGCCCCGGTATTCTCTGTTTTGGCACCGAAAAGCGCTTTGCCGGCTTCCATGACCAATTCAATTCCAGTCTTTGCAGAGTTTAAAGTGCCATCAGCATATAAACGATAAGGCAGTGCACAGGCAGGTTTCATTCCTTTTTCCTGTTTCGGCATAAAAGGAGAGCTCATTGGGGAAGAGGCAGGATGCATGTTGATGTTCTCTATGTCTGCCTTACTCAGTGGGCTTGGCTTAACCTGAGGTGGCTTATTCTTCGCGTTTTGTATGGTGTCAATTACAGTTTCTCTTTTCAAAGCTGCAGGAGGGGATAGTTTTTCCCCCTTATAAGGTCTGAACACAGAGGTTAAATCCCCGCAAACCGCTCGTCTCCAGCTGCTGATGTTATTGCTTTTTATGTTTTTGTTTGTTTTCTTGCTTAGAAACTTTTCCAGGAACATTAATGACGAAGTGTGATCGAATACCTGGGAGTTTACGTAGCCGCCCTTACTCCATGGAGAGGCAACCACAAATGGGACCCGGTAACCCAAACCTAAAGGACTTCCTGCGATACGTTCGAATTCTACATCGGCATCAATGCCAGAGGAAACCCTACCTGTAGAAGCATCTTTCGGGTTCGGAGCAACAAATGGAGGCAGGTGATCGAAATAACCATCATTTTCATCATAGGTTAATATAAATATGGTTTTCTTCCATACCTCCGGATTTTTAGTCAGGATATCAAGTGCTTCGGATACATACCAGGTACCATAGAGGGGAGAACTGGTATGGTCTGAAAAACGTTGCGGAGCAACCAGCCAGGATACTGTGGGCAGCTTGCCCTGGTCTACATCTTTTCGAAATTCATGAAAAATATCATTTTTAGGAATATTGATGGTTTGCTGAACACCCTGATCATCGGTAAAGGTATAAGGGGCCAGGGCCAGATAGTCTTCCGGTGATTGAATATTGGTGGTGAATGCTTTATTGATGAGGTTCCTTTCCTTTTCGGAGAGTTGGTCGTACTTCTCCTTGACTTCTTCCGCCGTTAATTTTGGAGAGCTGGTAGAATCTCCATTTTTTCTGAAATAAGCAGAAAGCTTTACATGGTGCCTTTTGATATATTCCAGGGGATTGTCGCCGTAGTTTCCCAGCCAGTCATCTGTTTCCTGGGGTAGTTTGGCTGTCCATACTTCGTTCTGGTAAACCCTCCAGTCTATCCCATTGTTTTCCAGTATTTCCGGAAAGCTTTCCCAGTCTACAAAGACGTTGTCGTGTGATTCTGCCTGAGAATTGTTCACTACTGCTATGGATTCGCCATTCTGTTGCGGTCTGATGGTACCTGTCCAGAAGAACAGGCGGTTTGGTGTTGTTCCCGTCAGGGAAGAGCAGAAGCTGTGGTCGCATACGGTAAAAGCATCTGCCAAGGCGTAATAAAAAGGAATATCTTCCCTTTTGTAATAACCCAGGCACATGGAGGATTTTGCCGGTACCCAATGGTTATGTTTTCCCTGATTCCTTGCGGCAACCTGGTCTGGCCAGGAATGGGCTAGGCCGCCCTGCCAGGTAATTTTCGTTTTATTTATGTCTACATGGAACGGTGCATAGGTATTTCCTTTCTGATCTTCCTGAAGCCAGACTTTATTGTTGTTTGGAAGTCGGACTGCCCTAGGATCATTAAATCCTCTGACGCCTTTTAAAGTTCCAAAAAAATGATCAAATGAACGATTTTCCTGCATCAGGAAAACGACATGCTCAGCATCATAAAATGTAGTGCCCGGGTCGGCATTGATGGCCATCGCTTTTTGTATCGACATTGGGATAACACTAGCCATTCCTGTTGCGCCGCTGAGCAGGGCCGCTTTTTTAAGAAAATCTCTTCTTGAATCCATGTAATAAAGATATGAGGTTTTATGTTTTTTTACTTTCCGTGAAGTAACGGCAACCAGGTTAATTAAAGAGGGAAAAGCTGTAATGTTTTTGTTACCAATTGATGATTCGGTTAACAAATACTAAACGAAAATACTAGTATTTGTTAACTCAGAATTTTTATCCTGCTAACACCAGGACTTTAATATTGCGTCCAAAACCAATTAAAGATTCCAGACATACATGAAAATTCTTTACAAATCAAAAATGAGCATAGTAACCTTGTTGTTTCTATGTCTCTTGCCCTATTTAACCTGGGCACAAACTAAAATCACAGGAGTCGTTAGAGATGACTCACAACAAGCCGTTCCCGGCGTAAGTGTGCTTATTAAAGGAACGAAAAGAGCAGTGTCTACAGATCAGTCCGGCCGTTTTAGCCTGGAAGCAGGTACTCAGGATGTTCTTGTTTTCAGTTCGGTAGGATTTTTAAGGCAGGAAATACAGCTTAGTGGTGGCACCACACTAAACGTGATCCTCAAAACAGACTCAAAAAATTTAAATGAAGTAGTGGTTACGGCACTGGGCATACGGAAGGAGAAGAGGAACCTGGGTTATGCTATTCAGGAGGTGAAAGGTGCAGACCTGGTGAAGGCCAGGGAAGCCAATCCGGTAAACGGACTGGTGGGAAAGGTAGCAGGTTTAACTGTTGGTGTTTCTTCAGAGCTCCTGGGCAGGTCATCTGTGTACCTGCGTGGAAACAGTGTGAATCTGGTGGTGGTTGATGGAGTACCGATCAATTCCGATACCTGGAACATCAATCCGGATGATATTGAAAGTTATACGATATTAAAAGGACCAGCTGCGGCCGCATTGTATGGCTACCAGGCTTACAATGGTGCCTTGCTGATTACCTCTAAGAAAGGTAAGATTAATGATAAAGGATTCACCGTTGAATTGAACTCCAGTACCCAGTTTAACAAAGGTTTTATTGCCTTGCCCAAAAGCCAGGACGAATATGGTGCGGGAGAACATAGTGCTTATGCCTTTCTTGATGGTAAGGGAAACGGCTTAAATGATGCAGATTATGATATCTGGGGCCCCAAGTTTGAAGGTCAGCTGATCCCGCAATATGACAGCCCGGTAGATAAGAACGGCGTACGTCAGGGTACACCATGGGTGGCCCGTGGAAAAGATAATTTAAAGAGGTTTATCCAGACGGGTGTTCTGTCGGCCAATAATATTGCCTTGTCTACTGCCAATGATAAATATAATTTAAGGGTATCCATCTCGAATAATTACCAAAAGGGGATTATACCAAATACCGATTTGAACATCAATAGTTTTAATGTAAGCGGAGGGTATAACCTGAGTGCAAAGTTGAAAGCAGAGGCTTATATCAATTACAGCAGACAGTATTCCAAAAATATACCGGATGTAAATTATGGGCCGAACAGTGTTATTTATAATATGACCCTTTGGGGCGGTGCAGATTGGAATATCGATGATATGAGGAATTACTGGCAGCCAGGAAAAGAAGGCATACAGTCTGTTTTTGCGGAATACACGCGTTATCACAATCCCTATTTTATGTCTTATGAATGGTTGAGAGGACATCAAAAGAATGATGTAAATGGTTATGCTTCCTTAAACTACAATTTCGTAAAGGGATTAGACCTGATGCTGAAAACGCAGGTGTCAACCTACGATCAATTAAGAACAGAAAAAATGCCCTTTTCTGCACATCCGTACGGAAGGGAGCAAGCCCTGGGAGATTATAGGGAAGATAGAAGGAGTATGTTTGAGAACAATACTCAGTTGATCCTGAAGTTTAACAAGAACATTGACCAGACCTTTGACATCAGTGCTTTTGGCGGAGGAAACATCCGTAATTTTAATTACAATTCCAGTTTCACGACAACAGATTACCTGAATGTTCCTAATGTATATAATTTTTCTAACTCCAAGAATCCGGTAAAAGCATTTAATTTTAATTCCAGTATGCTGGTCATGAGTGCATTCTATTCCGTAGATTTAAGCTTTAAAAAATATTTAAATTTAAATACAACAGGCCGGATAGATAAAAACTCCGCCTTGCCTCCGGGGCATAACGCGGCTTTTTATCCTTCGGCATCTTTAAGTTCTGTTTTTTCAGATTATACGACCTTGCCATCATTTATCTCTTTTGCCAAGCTGAGGGCTTCTTATGCGAACGTGAAGGATCCTGGTTTGGGTACACTGGATTATATAGGTGCTACGCCACTGCAGACCTATCCTTTGGGTTATGGCGCTGAGTATACGTCATCTTATGGTGGTCCGGGGTATGGATTGTCATCACCTTACAGCATCAGACCTTCTTATAACAATCAGCCGGCAGCCTATTATACCGACAATCTGATCGACATCAATTCAATTAAAGCACAAAGCAGGACCAATTATGAGCTTGGAGCCGATTTGAAATTCCTGAACAACCGTTTAGGTTTGGAAGGTACCTGGTTCAGGTACGTTGACGGACCAAAGATCATTAAACAAGCCATCACTTCTGCTACGGGTTTCACTACAAACACCATCAACGGAAGAAAAACACAGAACCAGGGAGTGGAATTGAGTTTGTCGGGTGCGCCGGTAAGTAACGAACGCTTTGGCTGGGATGTCCTGGTGAACTGGTCTACCTATAAGCAAACCTATAAAGAACTGGCTCCGGGAGAAATTTCTGTTGATCAGTTTTTTAAAACAGGCGACCGGATCGATAATATTTATGGTTCAGTTCTGGCTAAAACACCGGATGGAAAAGTGATCCATACCTCCAGTGGAACGCCAATCGCATTGCCTGTGAACCAGCTGCTTGGTCATGCTGATCCGAACTGGGTTTGGAGTATCAGTAATAAGTTTAGGTACAAAAACTTTAGTTTCAGCTTCCAGCTGGATGGTAAAGTTGGTGGTGTAATGCAGGATTATGTGCGTCTTAAATCCTTCCAGGGCGGACGTCAGATCGAGACCGTTCAAGGTAAAATGGGAGAAGCCCGTTACCAGGACTTTCTTCATGTAAATGATAAGAATTATAAAGGTACCTGGGTAGGTGATGGTGTTGTGGTCGCTAATAACGGGAAGATTAAATTTGATCCGGTTACAGGCTTGATTACCAATTACAATGAATTGACTTTTGCACCAAATACAACGCCTCAGTTGTTGCAGGATTATATCGGTGTTTTCTATAATGCGAAGGAAAATACCATGATGAGCCGGACGTATGCGAAACTCAGGGAGGTAACTGTAGGTTATCAACTGCCTAAGAAACTATTGTCCAAGACATTTATCCGTACTGCAGGTATCTCTGTGGTTGGCAGGAACCTGCTTTATTTCATCAACTCAACTTATAATGACGTTGATGTTGATCAGTATTCCGGAAGAGAGGCAACGTCTGGTTTACAAACGCCAACAACAAGAAGTATCGGATTTAATGTAAATGTTACTTTCTAAACTATAAATAAGAAGATCATGAAGAAAATATATAGTATTGTTTTTCTTTTCATTACCCTGGTTATGGCCAGCGGTTGTAAAAAAGAATTTGAGGATAAATTCAAAAATCCAAATCAGCCAGAGCATGTGCCGCCTGACCTGATCTTTACAGGGATCATTAATGAAATGTACGAAGCCCCATTTGGAGGTTCTGAAAGATGGGGACAGTATACTGCGGCAAATTATTTCTATTACAGTACCAACAGCTATGACTGGACGGGGGCAAGCCTGGACTATCCTACGGTGAAAAATGTTGTTAAAATGGAAGAGGAAGCAAACAGGTTGGGGGGGGCAGTAGCAAAACCTTATCTGGCTTTGGCTAAATTTTTCAAGGCCTATTTCTTTGTACGGATGAGCTTAAAGGTTGGGGATTTGCCGATGACTGAAGCGTTAAAAGGAGCAGCCAATCTGAAACCAAAATACGACTTGCAGAAAGACATTTTTAAACAGGCGCTGAGCTGGCTGGAAGAGTCTAATAATGATTTGAATGGACTGATCGCTGCTGGAAATACGGAACTCCGAGGTGATTTTTATTTGAAAAACAGCCTTCCCGCCTGGCAAAAAGTAGTGAATAGTTTCCATTTGAGAACGCTTTTGCAGTTGAGTAAAAAAGTAGATGATGCCGACTTGCAATTGAAACAGCAATTTTCAGCGATTGTATCTAATCCGACTAAATATCCTTTGATGCAAAGTATGGCAGACAACCTGCAGTATGTGTATAATGAAAGCTCCAATAAATATCCCAATAACAAAGATAATTTAGGAAATGATGCGCTTCGCTTTAATATGGCTGCAACTTACCTGAATACATTGTCTTCTCTTCACGATCCAAGGGCATATATGGTTGCAGAACCGGCATGGGGTATTGCAAAGGAGAACAATTATGTGCTGACGGATTTCCGGAATTTTGTAGGTGCAAATTCTGGAGAAGACCAGGGAGTGATGCTGGATAAGGTTCAGAAAGGAATGTATTCTTTGATTGGCCGTTACCGTTATTATAGTGGTTATACTGCCGAAAATACATTCATTATCAGTTATCCTGAGCTTTGTTTTAATCTCGCTGAAGGCATCAACCGGGGCTGGGCCGTTGGTGATGCAGAGAGCTGGTATAAAAAAGGTATTCAGGCTTCCATGGGCTTTTATGGTGTAAAGGATGGAAACAATGTGGTTTACTTTGCTAAAAAAGACGGTAAGGCTGGTGAATATGATAGTTTTACCATTAGCTTCTCTTTTGAAAACGACTACTATTCACAGGCTGCTGTTAAGTATGCGGGCAACAGTATGGCCGGACTTAACCAGATCCTGACACAGAAATATCTGGCTTTTTTCCGGAATTCTGGATTTGAGGCCTATAATCAATTCCGTCGTACAGGCGTTCCGACCTTCTTAACTGGCCCCGGAACCTTGAACAGTGGTCGGATTCCACTTCGGTTCCAATACCCGGCGCTGGACAGAACCACCAATGGGGATCAGCTGAATATTGCCTTGCAAAGACAATATCAGGGAGTTGACGATATCAACCTGGCTCCATGGATCGTTAAGTAATCTATATTAACCACGCTCTGTAAGCCGGCAGTATCCTTACTGTCGGCTTATTCTTTTTCTGTCAGGTATTTCCAATACCGTTTTGGAACGTGGCGCACATGCAGTTTTGTATTTTTACGGGCTTTTATATTGGTGCTTTTAAAATAATCTTTCCAGAGTGTGGCGTATAAAGGCTCTTGTTCTGAAGCAATCTTGTCTCTTTGTACCTTCAGATTCTTCTCATCTTCCTGATTTAAATAGATTTCTTCTACTTTATCCAGATTATAATAAATACCATAGTGTCTTTTATAGTCATAGATAACCCAGGGCTGATCGGCATAGCGGTCTTTAAAATGCTTCATGATGAGCGGTATGACATTAAAATCGGGGTCTATTCCACAATAGAACAATCCATCCGAACTCTGCTGAAAACGGATAAACGCTTCCATGCGGTGCTTTTCTCTTTCTACTTTCTTCGCGTAACCAGCAACCGCCAGTACATATGGGTTCCCATAATTTTGTGTTGCGCCGGGCGGATTGCTGAAAATGTACCTGCAAAATTCAAAAAGATCTTTAAAGGCCTCAGGTATTTCTGACAAATAAGCACAGTAAAACCTGCGGAGCCATTCGGCTGGAAGTTTTCCGTGCAAAGCTTTCCATACACGATCTGCTTTCCCGGCGTCGTTGTGTATCGTGTATGCCGCGGTAAAGACATCAGGCTGGTAGTATGTGGTTGTGGTTAAGATGAGGTTGGAAGGCCGCCGCTCATGGTATTCGAACACTGCGGTCAGTAATCCCTCCAAAGAACCGTCAAAAACGTAAATCATTGTCCCTGAAATTAAAATAGATTCAATTGCTGAATGTCGTTTTTCAAATATTTGCTTTGGCTTTCTGCAAGAATAAAAGATTTAATCTGTGTGGCCTGATAGTCTCTGAATATAGGGGGACTGTCTGCGCAGGTGATGAAATACTTTGCCCGGTTATAGGATACGCCAATTTTTTTCAACTGATCTATCCGCAGTCTTCCAAACTTTCTTGCCTGAACAATCTTTTTTGCAGAACCTACACCAATCCCAGGAATGCGAAGGATCATTTGGTAAGAAGCAACGTTGATATCTACCGGGAAGAACTGGAGGTTGCGTAATGCCCAGCTGAGTTTAGGATCTATATCTATATCCAGGTGTGGATTGGCATCATTTAAAAGTTCATTGACATGAAAACCATAGAACCGCATCAGCCAGTCGGTTTGGTAAAGGCGGTTTTCCCGGATCAGAGGTGGCTGTGTTCCCAATAAGGGAAGTCTGTTGTCTGTACTAATAGGAATATAGCCTGAATAATAGACCCTTCTCAGAGAGAAATTTTTATAGAATTCGGCTGCGGTATGCATGATGTCTTTGTCTGTCTCCGGAGTTGCCCCGATCACCATTTGTGTACTCTGTCCCGCAGGAACAAATTGTGGAACGCTTTTAATGACTTTCTTTTCTTCTTTAAATTGAATAATTTGTCTTTGCACATCCCCGAGCGGTTTGATCACATCTTGATGACTTTTATCCGGGGCCAGTAATTGAAGTCCCGTCTCCGTAGGCATTTCCAGGTTAATGCTCATTCTGTCTACATACATCCCTGCTTCCCTAACGAGTTCTTCACTTGCACCGGGAATGGTCTTCAGGTGAATATATCCGTTGTACC
>NZ_JAELTV010000459.1 GCF_016429005.1 Pedobacter sp. ASV19 | reverse complement strand
ATCATTGGTCATAGGGCCCACATATTCATTAAAATTACCGGACAAACGAACAACGAGCTCGGTGCTTCGTGTAAGGTCAATATTGATGTTTGAACGCAACTGGTAGTTTTTAAAGCTTACGTTGTTGTTGTTATTGTTTCTGATATCGGTCCTTAATATGCCGTTATCATTTGAATAGGAACCCGCAATATAATAACGGGCAACTCCCCCACCACCTGAAATATTCAGGTTAGCCCTTTCAGTACTGGTACGTTTTTTAAAAAGCATATCCATCCAGTTAACCGCAGGATAAACATATGGATTACTACCCGGCGCACCATTCATGGATGCTTGCGTATTCATTATTTTATTTGGCGTATACAGTGCTCCTGGCGAATTTCTCGTGATCAGAGCTTCATTATACAGTTTCATATAAGTAATTGGATCTGCAATTTCCAGAGACTTAACAGATTCAGAAGCCGAGCCTTCTAACCTGAAATTAATCTGTGCTTTTCCGTTTTTACCTTCTTTCGTTTTTACCAAAATAACCCCATTTCCTCCCCTGGCACCATACAATGCTGTTGCACTGGCATCCTTTAGAATAGAGAAGCTTTCAATATCGTCCACCTGCAAACGTGCAAGATCAGAAGAAGTCATTTCTACATTATCAATCAGGATTAAGGGGTCCCTTCTGTAACCAAATGTAGTTACCCCACGGATAAAAAAATTCGCATTATCCTGGCCCGGCTGTCCACTTGGCTGAAAGGCAATAACTCCGGCAATTTTGCCTGCCATAGCCCCAGTCAAATTGCTGGATGGTACTTTAAGGTCACCTGGGCGAACTGTTGTTACAGAACCAACAATGGCCTCCTTTCGCTGTTTTTGTCCCATGGCAGTAATCACAACCTCATCTGCCTGGATATTATTCTCTTGCAAACGAATATTGATGACCCTTGTCGTAGAAGAAACGGTAATGCGCTGCTCTTTATACCCGACGTAAGAAAACCTCAGCAAGGTACCAGGCTCTACATCCAAAACAAATTTTCCATTATTGTCTGTTTGCGTACCCAAATTAGGTTTGTTAACTGCAGCAATCACTACACCAGGAAGAGGTAAACCCAGGGTATCAGTTACCTTACCCGTGATCGTTATTTTATCTTGTTTTTCAGCATTAACCTTTAATTCCTCAGCAACCCGCGGGCTTTGCTTTTCCTTGATCAGGACGGTCTTATCCTCTATGACATACTCCAGTGACTGGCCTGCAAGGCATATTTTGAGCACTTCTTCCAGGCTCTTATTATTGACTTGGATATCAACTGGTTTCTTGGTACTCAATACCTTTCTTCCATACAAAAAGTCATAGCCGGTCTGATCATGAATGTCACGGAATATCTTTTCTAAAGGTGCTTTTTTTGCAGACAGTGTAATACGCTGGGCGAAGCCCGCGGCGCTTACCTGCATCAGCGATGCTATTAAAAATACAGTAATTAGCCGCATAATAAATAATAACTTATGGAAACGCCGCATGGCTAGCCCATGGTTCCCGGTAAAATTTTCATACATTTGGTTAATCTGGTTAGAAGTTAATAAGTGGTTTTTTTTTGACTCAATCAGGTACTATATAGCCAGTTGTGTTTGCCGCACTGCTGGCTTTTCTTTATTTGCGCCTGTTGGAGCTGGTGAACTGGTCCATAACGGGCTGTTCTGATCTGTAGATGTTAAGTAGTTATTTTGTAACGATAATTCTCCTCCCTTCAATTTTAAAATGAACTTTTCCTGTTAATTCTATCAGCCTAAGCACAGCTGAGATGTTCTTTGAACGGGATATAAAACCGCCCAGATCTACATCCGAGGGTGCTGAATCGGTATACACAATATCTACATCATACCAGCGGGCTATCTTCCGCATTTCTGCGCGGAAATCATTACTGACAAAAACAAATTCATCATTTTTCCAGGCCAGCTCCGCATTCAGATCTGCCTCTTTCACCTCTATAGCCCCAGCTTGAAGAATAGACTGCTGGCCTGGTTTTAAAGTTTCCACCTTTTTTGACAGCAGCGCAGCAACCTGAACACTTCCTTCAAGTAAAGTCGTTCTAACTTCACGCTCATCACTATAACTACTCACGTTAAAGTGTGTACCTAATACCTCCACACGTTGTGTTGCCGTTTTCACAATAAAAGGCAACCTATCCTTATGATCCTTGCCATTGCTTGAAATTTTGAAAACCTTAGCAACCTCAAAATAACCCTCCCCTGTTAACTCGACTTCCCGCTTCTCCTTAGAAAACCGTGACGGATACCGAAGAGAAGATGCCGCATTCAATAAAACAGTAGTACCATCAGGTAAATTCACCTGGTATTTCCCGCCTTTAGGTGTTTGAATGGTATTCATTTCCAGGCGACCAGAGGTAGAATTGCTGTTCTTTTCCTCAACAACTGAATAAATAAGTTTGCCGTCAGAAGACTTTGTAATACGAACACCAGTTTGTGTCAGTACTGTTCCTGTTTTAATATCATTTAAGAGAATCTGTTTGCCGTTAGATAAAATAAGAACCGCATTATTTGATCCTGGTTGAATCGTATTTGAATCCAGCGTTTGGATATCCCGGTGCTCCAGATAAAAATAGCCCCCGGCAAACACGGCAATGATAACAGCTGCAACCGCAGCGAGTCTTGGGAAAAAACGAATTTTAGAAGATCTGTCATGTATTGGCAGCTGTTCAAAAATATCCCTGGCCATACGATCCATGTATTCTTCCGTCTGGTCAAATTCACGTTCCTTGAGATCCAGATACCATTTTTCCAATAGCGCCAGCTCTTCCTCCGTACAAGTCTTTTCCCGATATTTCTCCAGCAATTTGCCAGCCTCTGCTTTATTCATATTTGGTTAGGTATACATCCCTCTATATATAACCAAACGGTTAAGCAGACCGTAACAGGTAGAAAAAAATGAAATTTTATTTAAAGTACATCAAAAACAAGATTAAAAGCATTTCTCCGAATCTGCAACGAAGGGTTCTAAGTGCATTGCTCACCTGTTTTGCAACGGTCTGCTCCGAAATTTGTAATTGCTCAGAGATCTCTTTATGTGTTAAATAACTTCTTCGGCTAAGTTCAAAAACTTCGCGCATTTTTCGCGGCAGGGCCTGAATCTCCTTCTCAATAGAATGGAGAAGCTCTTTTTCCCTAACCCTGTGGTCCGTTTCCACTGTTTCAATATCTATAAATTGTTGAAGCGAAGAAATATACCTTGATTTTACACTTTTATGTGCATGATGATCCAGGATCCGGTTTCTGACAACTGTAAAAAGATAAGCAATAAGACTGGAGTTCAATACGAATACTTCTCTC
>NZ_JAELTV010000458.1 GCF_016429005.1 Pedobacter sp. ASV19 | reverse complement strand
CCCCCCCCCCCCCCCCCCCCCCCCCCCCCCCCCCCCCCCCCCCCCCCCCCCCCCCCCCCACCCCCCCCCCCCCCCCCCCCCCCCCCCCCCCCCCCCCCCCCCCCCCCCCCCCCCCCCCCAAAAAAAAATTTTTTTACGTTCGTCGGCAGCGTCAGATGTGTATAAGAGACAGGAACCAGCTTTAAACTATCCGAGTTGAGAGAAAATGCACCATCTGATGTGATTGCTCGAAGGCTGTCGGGAAGTTCTTGTATAGAATTATACTCTTTTTTTACGCCATTCTTATCAGTGGTGATGATCTTTATTTTTTTCTTTTTTGTCGTATCAGACGGAAGTGAAGTTTCCTGAAGGCTTCTTTGAGGTGAAGCAGCAAATGAGGTTCCATGGATTACTTTTTTGAATGCTTTTTTAGAGGATTCCAGGGAAGCTTTAGAAGGGCTGATCCAAGCCAGGGAAGCAATAGTTGCTACGGTAAGGAAAATCACAAAGATCTGTTGTTTGATGTTCATGTAATTCGTTTTCATATCAGTTATTCTTTTAATACGTTGATAAAGGTGCTGCTGATTTCCACTTGCAGCCATAGATAGGGCAGGCGTGTGTTTTTGTTTGATCAATTCAAGCTGCAATAAAGCGTGGGCATATGTCAATGGAGTGCCTGTCCGTTTTACAACCAGGTCGTCACAAGCATGCTCACGCTCTATATGAATGAGTTTGCTGCACATCCAAACAAAAGGATTAAAGAACAGTATCGTTTCAATCGCTGTTTTGATTAGGTTAAGCAGGTAATCATTTCTTCTGATGTGTGAAAGTTCATGGATGAGTATGGATTCCACATGGCTCATTTCCAGCTGTGCAACAAATGCTACAGGGAACAAGACAACAGGTTTAAAATAACCCAGTACCAGAGGAACATTTACGTGTTCCGATAAGAAAAAACCGATATTCTTTTTAATCTGGAGATCATTCTTTACCGTGTTGAAAAGCTGTAGCCAGTTTTCGGGAACAGCAGAAGTTGTGGCATTTTTTAACTTCAAGAGTTTTAAGTATCCGGAAGTTACAATGCCCATTTGTAAAATGATGCCTATAAGGTAAAGAACGACCAATAGAGGAAAGAAACTTTCGGCCCTGGTACTCAATGAAATTGGAAAAGTATAATTGTTGATGGAAAGAAATGTCTCCTGTCGAACTGAAGTTGGTACAGGAATCTGGAATATAGAACAAAATGTGATACAAAAGGCAATGAATATTCCGCAAATAGAAGCATAAGCGAGGTTGTGCTTAATCCTGGCGCTGATCCGTGGAAATCCCTGGAACAGAATAAACAGTAGGATATATACTGCTGCCCCTTGCCATAACGAATGAAATATACTCCAGCCTGTTGCTTTGATGAAATTGTTTACCAGTGGTTCCATTTTTTTATTTTTTACTTAGTTCATCTAAATACTTTTTTATTGAATTGATTTCGTCTTCACTTGCCGTATGATTTCCCAGCGCCTGCATGACCAGTCTTGCGGCAGAGCCATTAAAAACATTATCGATCATTTTATTGACCAGTTGCTGCTGTGTCGATGACCTTGAAAATTCTATTGTATCAAATTGATTCGTGATTTTACTATAATGTAGGTTTTAATATTGTATTTTGTGATATTGCGCAGAAAATTGGAGTGTCTGGCGCGCGTTCTTCCAAGAATTGGAAGAACTATGGGATAGAGTGTTAGAGCGCTTCGATTTCCTGAACCGAAAGTTTGGTAGTTTTGGCTATAAATTCATTGGATAAGCCTTCTTTTTTTAATTCCTTGGCTATTTCCAGAGCGGTTTCCATTTTGCCCTTAATCTCGCCTCTGATATACAAGATATCTTTTTTTTCTTTGAATATTTTTCCTGTTAGTGCCATATTTTTAAGCGTGTTTTTTTCTAAGTTACGCAATTGCATCAACACGCGCAATTGTTAACAGTAAGGGTTTCAAACCCCTTACTGTTACAGACTTTTTAAAAACCATACATCCCACCTGAAACGCTAATTTGCTCACCGGTGATCCATGCTGCATCATGGGAAGCAAGGAATACAGCAGCTTTTGCAATATCTGCAGGCTGGCCTCTGCGACCAAGCGGTGTTTTCTCAACAAACATTTTTTCGTAGTCACTTCCGGCAGTTACACCTGCACTGGCTGCACCTTCTGTTTCTGTAGCGCCTGGCAAAATAGAATTGATACGGATATTTTTTGAACCCAGTTCTTTTGATAACGCGATGGTAAAGGCATCTAACGCCGCCTTGGTCGCTGAATATAATGAAGCACCCGGAAGAGGGTATTTGCTTGCACCCGAACTGATATTGATGATATTGCCACCTTGAGTACCAAATAATTTCAATGATTCCTGGATAGTCAGTATAGGTCCTAACACATTGACGTTAAAACTCTGATGAAATGCTGCTACCGAGATCTGTTCAATAGGGGCATATCCTTGAGATACCGCGTTATTCACCAAAATGTCCAGTGTGCCGAAAGCATTCTCCGTTTCTTTGAACAACCTGATCACATCGGCTTCGTTCGATACATCGGCCTGTACTGCAATGGCTATTCCTCCTTTATCAGTTATTTCCTTAACTACTTTGTCGGCACCTTCTTTACTTGAGGCATAATTTACAACAACCTTTGCGCCTGCAGCAGCAAAGTGTTTGGCGATAGAAGCACCTATTCCTTTGGAAGCACCTGTAACTACTGCTACCTTGTTTTCTAATTTACTCATGATTTCTATTATTAATTACATTCAAATCCCTCAGTTTTTTTCGTTCTGAAGCACATTCAAAGATGCTGCATCCTAATGAACTGCATGCTGACATGAATCATTAAATGCACACAACAAATGTCAACTCGAAGCGGTGACCTAAATCATGAAAATATTATAACATGCTGTAAAGTAGTGATCTAACAAGGTGGTGAAAAATCGAAAATGCAGATTGCCTGGACAACCACAGAGGTCTGAAATTGCTCAAGAACCTATTTTAAAGCGTTTTTCTTGATCCTGCTTAATGTTTCAGAAGATAAACCAAGGTATGAAGCAATCATATTTTGCGGGAACCGTTTTAGAAAATGCGGATAATTGTTAACCAGATCCTCGTAGCGCTCTTCAGCCTGTCTCTTATACACATCTGACGCTGCCGACGAACGTAAAAAAAAATTGTTTGTTGGGGGGGGGGGGGGGGGGGGGGGGGGGGGGGGGGGGGGGGGGGGGGGGGGGGGGGGGGGGGGGGGGGGGGGGGGGGGGGG
>NZ_JAELTV010000457.1 GCF_016429005.1 Pedobacter sp. ASV19 | reverse complement strand
CCCCCCCCCCCCCCCCCCCCCCCCCCCCCCCCCCCCCCCCCCCCCCCCCCTTTTAGATGTGTATAAGAGACAGGCATTATCTATCTGGCGGGCAAGAAGTTCGTCGAAAACAGGAGATAGGTTGTCCCATTTTATATCCAGTTCCTGCGGGATATAATGTCTGTTTTTTTTGGGTATGGTTAAGTTAATCATAGATGCTAAAATTAAAAATGAGTTCTTATAAAGGTATCTACTAAAAAGCAAAGGGCAAATATTACCGAAGCGAATCCATTGGTGGTTGCAAATGCTTTGTTTACTTTGCTGATGTCATTTGGTTTCACCAGCAGGTGTTGATAGATCAGCATAAAGCAGAAGAATGCAACTCCAATATAGTATACCCAGCTAAAGGGAACAAAAATGACCGGGAGTATAACGCAAAGCGCAGAAAAAACATGTAGGACCACAGATAAATTCAATGCCCTGCGGATACCTAATGCGGCAGGAATGGAGTGCAGTTTTTCTTCTTTATCAAAGTCTTCATCCTGCAGGGCATAGATAATATCAAAGCCACTTACCCAGAACAGCACTGCAAAAGAATAGAGTACGGGAACCAGGCCAAAGTGACCCGTTACTGCAATATAAGCACCAATGGGGGCCAGGGAAAGACCCAGACCAAGGACCATATGACACAAGGCCGTAATTCTCTTGGTGTAACTATAAAATAATACGACAAATAAAGCCACCGGTGAAAGGTAAAAGCACAGTTTATTAATGAAGGCCGTAGTGATCATGAATAAGATGCAGTTAATGATCACGAAGATCAGGGCTTCATTAGCAGAAACTTTACCCGCAGGGATGTCCCTCATTTTAGTTCGGGGATTTTTAGCATCGATATTTCTGTCCAGATACCGGTTAAAGGCCATTGCTGAATTTCTGGCAAAGACCATGCAAAGCAGGACCAATACAAACAGCAGCCAGTGAAAGGGTGTGTTTGTTGTGGTGATGCCCAGGAAAAATCCGATCAGTGCAAATGGCAGGGCAAAAACCGAGTGTGCGAAAAGCACGAGTGAAAAATACTTCTTCATAAAGTTTTTATTGTTGGGAATTCTCTTTTGCGCTTAGGTCCGGCATAACAAAGTCGTGATTTACTTGTTCAATAAAGTGGAGTACTTCATCTCTTCCCTGTGCTTTTTCGGCCGAGGTGATTACATATGGTGGGATTTCTTCGAACCAGCCGCTAAGTGACTTTTTGAACTGGGCTACATTCTGATCTGTTTTTACAGCAGATTGTTTATCCGCTTTGGTAAAGATCAGTGCAAATGGAATTTGACATTCGCCAAGCCAGCAGCAAAATTCCAGATCAATTTTTTGGGGTTCCAGGCGGCTGTCTATTAAAACAAATACACATTGGAGACTTTCTCTTTTAGTAATGTAGTTGCGGATAAATTTCTCCCACTTCTCACGGCTGTTCTTGGATACTTTAGCGTATCCATAACCAGGTAAATCGACAATATACCACTTCTCGTTAATCAGAAAATGGTTGATGAGCTGGGTTTTTCCAAGTCTCTGGGAAGTTTTTGCCAGGCCATGCTGATTGACCAGCATGTTAATTAATGAAGACTTTCCTACGTTTGAACGCCCAATAAATGCATATTCGGGCATATTTGCAATAGGCAAAGCCGAAACCTTGGTATTACTGCAAATGAATGTTGCTGATTTTATAATCATTTTACAAAGGTAGAAAATTAGTTACTTATCTTTGTTGCACAACCATGAATGAAAAAATAACCCCATACCAGTCAGAATCTGCTACTAAGAAGGAGCAGGTTGCAGACATGTTTAACAATATCTCTAAAACCTATGATTTTCTGAACCATTTTCTGTCCCTTGGAATAGATATCATTTGGCGCAAAAGGGCGATCCGGGAATTGAAATCTGTTCAACCAAAGCTGATGCTAGATGTGGCTACAGGGACAGGTGACTTTGCATTTGAAGCCATTAAGATCCTGAACCCGGAGAGAATCATTGGAGTAGATATTTCTGCAGGTATGCTGGAAGTGGCCCGTAAAAAAATTGAAGAGCGTAAGCTGGGTGGAGTATATTCTGTGAAAATCGGAGATTCTGAAAAACTGCAGTTTGAAGACAATCATTTTGATGCGATTACGGTTGCTTATGGCGTTCGTAATTATGAAAACCTGGAAAAAGGAATGGCGGATATGCTCAGGGTGCTGAAGCCTGGGGGCAAAATCGTTGTGCTGGAATTCTCGAAACCACAAACGTTTCCAGTTAAACAGGGTTATAATTTTTATTTTCAGCATATTCTTCCAGTATTTGGTAAGATTTTTTCTAAAGATGCAAGAGCTTATACTTATCTTCCCGAATCAGTAAATGCCTTCCCCGATGGAAAAGCTTTTACTGACCTGATGGACAGGCTGGGATTTAAGGAAACAAAACATATTTCGTTGACATTTGGAATAAGTTCAATATATACGGGGATTAAATGATCAGAAAACTATTTTTAATGGCTTCCTGTTTGTTCATCTGCTGCTTCGCCAAAGCCCAGAACTGGGGCGGTGGAGTAGATGACGATGCCATTCATTTTGGTTTTACCTTTCAATATTTGTCTTCTCAGTACAAAGTGTTTAAAAAGGCGGAGTGGCGGCAGCCTTTTTATGAAAAGCAGGGACCCGATGACCCTTCTCCCGGTACAAATACTCAGATCACACCCGGGCTAAAATCCATTACAGCAAAATCTTCACCTGGTTTTGGTGTTGGATTTGTTGTAAACACCAGGCTAAGCGAGCATGCGGATGTTCGTTTTACGCCAATCCTGATTTTTAATGATCGTTTGCTGGATTATGAATATGAGACACCGATTGTACCTGTGCCTAATTCTCTGCCGTTTAAAGAGCAGAAAGTACAAGCTACAATGGTAGAAATTCCACTTGGTGTTAAGCTAAAGTCCGAGCGTCTCAATAATTTCAGGGCCTATTTGTTGGGTGGAGCGAAGTATTCCATGGATATTTCTTCAGCCAAAAAAACGAATGATCAGGGCAATGCAGCCATTGATAAGTTTCTAAAAAACCGTAAAGGATATTTTTCCTATGAGGCGGGGATTGGCCTGTCTCTTATACACATCTGACGCTGCCGACGAACGTAAAAAAGAGGGGTGGGGGGGGGGGGGGGGGGGGGGGGGGGGGGGGGGGGGGGGGGGGGGGGGGGGGGGGGGGGGGGGGGGGGGGGGGGGGGGGGGGGGGGGGGGGGGGGGGGGGGGGGGGGGGGGGGGGGGGGG
>NZ_JAELTV010000456.1 GCF_016429005.1 Pedobacter sp. ASV19 | reverse complement strand
CCCCCCCCCCCCCCCCCCCCCCCCCCCCCCCCCCCCCCCCCCCCCCCCCCCTTTTAGATGTGTATAAGAGACAGGGTTGACTTTGTGTGGTATTGGTCTAATTTTCGGGATGGATGCAAGTTATAGAACCGGAATACTTTTGGGCGTTGTCTCTTCCATCTTTGGCGCACTCTATACCATCTTTAACGAGAGATTGACAAAAGTATACAAAAGCGAGACCATCATCCTGTATCAGATGTTTGGTGGTTTTCTCGGATTGACCATCGTAATGCCGTTATTTCTTGCCTTCTCTCCAGCCTCATCCTTGCTACCGTCTCTGGCAGATCTAGGCTGGCTGTTGGTACTTTCCATTCTTTGCACTATAGTGATGTATCTGTTGATTATCGATGCGCTAAGGGTCATTTCCTCTTTTACAGTAAGTTTAACTTTTAATCTTGAACCATTGTATACCATTTTGCTTGCAATTGTAATTTACCATGAAAATAAGTCCTTATCAATTGGGTTTTATGCAGGCTGTATGCTTATATTACTTTCTCTTGCATTGCAAATGTACCGGACCGGAACTCAAAGAAAGCTGGCCGTTAATTAATGGTTGGTTCTGTGCAGATGCCGTCATGACATTTAAACAGACTTATTTTTAATGTCAGAAAATAAAATTTTTGTTAAGCAACGTATTGGATGTATGATGGTTAAATATTAATGGTATAGATTTATCGGTCTGAAGCAAGTGCGGGGTATATATTTTAGAGAGAATTATTTTGATTATTTAAGTAATAACTCTATCTTTGCGCTCCCTTTAAGGGGGAACGATTCCGTAGCTCAGCTGGTAGAGCATTACACTTTTAATGTAGTGGTCCTGGGTTCGAATCCCAGCGGGATCACGAAAAGCCTCAACGAAAGTTGGGGCTTTTTGCGTAAAAATGCCCTTGATACAAACCAGATCCCTTCCTGCAATTTCTCCCCATGCCGTGAATACAACAGCTACTTTGTCTTTTAGACTAAACATCCCGATCAAAAAATAAAAATAAATTTGCGTAACCCAGAGGTTACTTATATATTTGAGTAACTTAAAGGTTACTCATTATGGCAAAAGTTATTAAACATCAGTATTTCTTCGTCCATCCCGTTGAAACGGTCTGGGAGTATCTAACCAATTCCGACCTCATGGCACAATGGCTCATGAAAAATGATTTTAAGCCTGTTTTAGGGCATGAATTTCAGTTCCGGACCGGTAGCATAGCTAACCTGAATTTTGACGGCATCTTTTATTGCAAAGTGCTGGAAATAGAACCCTTAAAGACATTAAGCTATTCCTGGAATTGCGGCCCTGGGCAGGGTAAAATCACACTTGAATCGGTTGTAACCTGGAGGCTTGAACCCAAAAACAACGGTACGGAAGTGTTTTTGGATCACCGCGGCTTCGATAAGGCAGAAAATCTGGATATGTATCATGGTCTGCTGCACGGCTGGTTAGAGAAATTCCAAAACATCGAAAAGCTTTTAAATACCGATACACATGGCCATACCAACGCTTGATGCTTTCCAGGTGATCGGGGACCCGAGCCGGCGGAAAATGCTGCTCCTCCTTTCGGAGGATAGTTTGACCATCAACAGCCTGGCCGATAATTTCGATATGAGCCGCCCAGCTGTATCCAAGCACGTCAAAATATTGGAAACTGCCGGATTTATTTCCATTCAGGATGTGGGCCGGGAACGCTATTGCACCCTGAAAAAGGACGGTTTTGAAGAATTGCAGGCATGGCTGAACTACTTTGATGAGTTCTGGACATCGAAACTGAAAAAATTGGAAACCTTATTGAACATTAAATTACCTAACTAAAGGCAATAAATGATCGCATCAAATTTGACAACCGTCCTTTTGACAACACTATTGCTCTCAAACTGGAACAATCGCCCAAAGCAAATGACCGAAACAAAGTATCAGGTCAAAGTAAACCATTTAAAACAGAATCATATGGAAAAGCAAGATTACCGCAGATAAATGGAAGATCAAACATTAAAAATCCTGGTAAGACCAAACTCCATAGATGCTGATATTTGAACTAGCTTCGAATCCCGGTGGGATCACCAGATTCAGAATCAAAAAAGAAAACCCTTCAAATAGTCATTTACAGGTTTTTTTGCTTCTACAGGAACTCAAACCTTCCACAAGGTAGCTTCAATTCTTTCTTGTGCTAGGGGGTGGTCATTGAAATATGAGCAAGCACATTTACCAGTTTACCAAAGGGATCGCGCACGTAAAAGCGACGCACACCCCAAGGTTCATTTGTCAGTTCATATTCAATTTTAAAACCATGTTCCTGCATTAATTTATAGGCTGTATCCACATCATCAACTTCGATAGATAAATCTGGGACCGGTGTGCCTGAACCACCCTCGCTAGCAAAGCTAATTTGTACACTCATATCTTCTTCTGAACCGTATGTGGCTATCCAGCCCTGATCCATTAAGACTTTCATGCCCAGCAACTCTACGTAAAACAGTTTTGCTTTCTCAATTTCCGGTGATGCTATATTGGCAACGATACGTTTAACTTTCATTCTGTATATAATTAATTCAAATATAATTATTCAATTGGGATAAAGTGATATAAAGAAGCTAGAGAGAGGCGAGGTTGTCGCTATATCAAGCGGCTAAATACAGCGTACCTAAAACGAATCTGAAACGCAGCTTATTCGGGATTTTTCATATCATGCACGGTTTATATGCGGATTTAATTCCATTTGTATATCTTGTTGTTATAGCCCTATGTTAGCTTGTCTACTTGTTCAGTGTAGATAAACCATCATGATTTTTCCAATCGGATAATGGTATAGATATTTTTTAGTCTATATATCAGGACATTAATATTTTTCTTGCAGTTAAAGTGAATTAATTCGATATTAAAGTAGAAGAATCAAATATTTTTTTTACTTTTGCACTCCTTCAGAGATGAAGACGATTCCGTAGCTCAGCTGGTAGAGCATTACACTTTTAATGTAGTGGTCCTGGGTTCGAATCCCAGCGGGATCACGAAAAGCCTCAACGAAAGTTGAGGCTTTTTGCTTTAATAGATTTTTTAGCGTTATTTCATATATCTGGCTTTAGGTTAAATAACCTTCAACCATGCTTATAAATTGCATGATTGACATTTAAGACAGAAAAATTTTAAAACCAGCACCTGCTTTTATTGTTTAGTTTGTATAAACATTTTAACTAAGAGATGATGACTATTCAATTAAACACCGACAAAAACTTAACAATACATCAGGAATACGAAGAAAAAATTAAAAATGAAATCAATGAAGG
>NZ_JAELTV010000455.1 GCF_016429005.1 Pedobacter sp. ASV19 | reverse complement strand
CCCCCCCCCCCCCCCCCCCCCCCCCCCCCCCCCCCCCCCTACCCCCCCCGCCCCCACCGAGACCTACACCGGCTAACGTTCGTCGGCAGCGTCAGATGTGTATAAGAGACAGGTTTTTCCAGTACCTCACGATTTGGCACCATAGCCAATTGAATAAGACGTTTTAATTCGGGGTCACTGATTCGCAAGTGTGACCACCTGTTATAAATCGCCTCCATTTCAATAGAAAGGCTATTTGATATACCCAGCATCATTTGCGCCTGTTTCAGTTTATCGGTAGCGGTGGCCGTATGCCGGATTTTAATGCAGTTTGAATTGTGCCTTAAAGCAGCGTTTAAAGTATTCGCACAAACAATTCTGACAGGTGTAAAAGCAATACTGATACTGCCTGAACCGTCATGCGAGGAAGTTAAAAACAAATACTGCTCGATTAAATCCTCACGCCCTACACGGATATATTCCGGTAGTTTGGCCGTAATAAAGATAACCTGTCCACGTCCAAGGCATCCGGCCGTTTCATACTTGATACCAGTTCCCCCGCCTACGATACTATCAAAAAAACCAAATGCTTCAGTATTCTGAACCACTTGATAATCCTTACCCACTAAACCCAATACTTCGTCGGTATCGGTTCGCATCGTAGAAAAGAAGTCCGGCACTATGATATTCGGCTCAAAGCTGTTCATATATTCGTCCGTTTCCACGTCGTTAAAAACAGCGAAGTTTTCAGAATTACAGGTGAAAAGCGGGCGTTTCTCTACTTCAAAGTTTAAACCTGCGTAGACAATTGCCTCGCTACTGGTCGGGTAATGCTCAATGATCTGCCCCAGATTATGCCATGCTTTTTCTTTCACACTGAAAAAACTATGCTGATTGGTATTGCTGTTGTAATTTATATTGTGTGACATGATCTTATTTTTTAGTGTTAGGTAATACGGATAAAAAAACTTCCTGTTCCAATACCCTTACATTTGGGGTATCGCTGATTTTAACGGTTGTTCCGTTTTCCAGTTCCATTACGCAGTCCAGCAGACTTAACTCAGTTTCCACCTCGATGCGAAGGGTTAAATACAAATGTGTTTTCATCCTGTGATTTAAAAAGCGTTGAGAATTCGGCCAGCTGCCTGTAATAAGCCTCGGGATTTTCATCCACGAAACAGGCAGCATAACCCGGATAATACAACAAGTCCAAAAAATCAATAAATACAGTTTCCATACTTAAAATATTTAGGTGAATATTAGCGTCCCCACCTCAGCAGGGACGCTGGTACATTTAAGCAGGAATAAGGTTAACGATGTCGGTTTCGACCTCTTCGAGTTTTTCCGTGCAAAGGCTGTTCACCTGCTCAGCCACCCCTTTAATGATCGTAGGGTTTTTAGTGGTAAAGGTTTTACCGTTATCATCCTTAATAGTGAGTAGACAGCCTTGATAATAGTTCCCGTCAGTTTCATCCGCATTGTCTTTTAACACCAACTCGAATTCGTCAAGTGTAGTAATGATATTTTTTAAATTGTCCCTGTGTCTGATCTTACGGGCTAATTCATCTCCGAGTTTAATATGGCGTTCCAGTATTGCCCTTTGCTCGGCAATCTTTTCGGTTATACTTTTTTTGATCTCCAATTTGGTAGGTTCGGACTTCGCCTTTTCCGCTTCTTGATTTACATTTACAAATCCATCTTTTGCACTTTCTGCTTTTGGCTCTTTGTCCGTTCCCTCCTTTTGTGATACCGCATTTACCGGGTTACCTGCTACAAATTGAGGGGCTTTTTTGTCTGCTACGGCGTTAGTTCCTTTAACATCTGCGCCTGTTTTTACTTTAGTTTCCATTTTCTATGGGTTTTAATTTGTCCACCCTGCCTACTACCCTTCGGCAGGAGCCACTGCTGGCTTTTTGTTAAGCACCCTCACCTGATTAAGCAGGGGGTACAGGCAAGGCTTTTGGAAAAAAAATACTACCCAAGCGAAGCGCAGGTGTGGAGATTTTTTTTTCAAAACCAGCGGAGCAAAGCGGAGCCGCCTTGACTAGGTGCCCCCTGCTTATCAGAACTTTCGAAACAAACAGCCTAATACTTACCGATTAAGCAAGCTTAAAAAACCTTAAAAAAATAGTGTAAAATAGCCAGGCGTTTAGCTATACTTAAAGAAGCCGCCCGGCTCCTGCCCAGGTGGGCGGCAGATATATACAGGTTTGTAGGTGGGTACGGATGCCAGGGATATGCGCCCTGCAAATTCAAATGCTGCCGGCACGGTGCAGGATTTGGCGGCACCCATTCCTTTGAACCTGCAAAGTTGCTCCAGGGTCATGCCTTTCAGACCAGACAGGTCTGCGCCCTGCCCGGCCAGTATGCGCTGGGCAAGTAAAATCGACGATTCATTTGGCGTACCCGAGCTGATCAATATCGCCAGCAGCTCCGCATCCTCAAGCTGGGATGCGCCCAGCGCCATCAACCTTTCCCTTGGCCGCTGTTCTGGTGCCATTCCTTTGATACCCTTAGCCGCTTTGGCTTCGGCATGAATCTCTTTCATACCTTTATATTCAGCGCCATACCACGCCGCACTTTGAAACAGTGAAGAGAAGGCCTGGATGAATTCAGCAAACTGATTTTCAAAAACAATCACCTCCCACCTCTTATAGCTACCATCCGGTTGCTGCTCACTCCGAGTGATCTGTATATAATTACTATTGTTCTCTGCACGCTTAAAATCCAGGAAATAATGCCTGTTTTTAAGTGAAAATGATTCCGAAGCTAAAACTTGTCTTTTCATAACTTTAATTATTGGTCGAAACAAAATTCAGGCTACTTGAAAGGAATAAAAGCAGAAAAAATGAACTTATCTGATAATAGAAAAGAAGAACGGTTCCATTATTTATTAACCGATTCCACAAACATTTATCGGATAACAAATGTTAACAACGAATAACCAAATAGCCAATGACACTAACATTAGAACCAAAGCAAGAACAACCAACATGCAATTATTGCGGCAAACAGCTTCATGGTAGAGTAGGCAAAAAGTATTATAATGTAGATTGTAAAAATAACTTCAACAGCAGAATCCGCTCTGAATTACGATCAAAGGAAAACGAATTCTTTCCAAAAGCGTTCAACCAGATCAAAGTAAATTACCGGATATTACACACCTATAGAGAGAAACTGGAAGTCGGTAATGGATTGTATATGGAAATGAAAGAATTAGTAAAATTTGGTTTTGATCCTGATTTTTGCACAAATGCATATCTGTCTCTTATACACATCTAAAAGGGGGGGGGGGGGGGGGGGGGGGGGGGGGGGGGGGGGGGGGGGGGGGGGG
>NZ_JAELTV010000454.1 GCF_016429005.1 Pedobacter sp. ASV19 | reverse complement strand
CCCCCCCCCCCCCCCCCCCCCCCCCCCCCCCCCCCCCCCCCCCCCCCCCCCTTTTCAAGCAGAAGACGGCATACGCGATAGAGCTGCCTGTCTCGTGGGCTCGGAGATGTGTATAAGAGACAGGTTTAATATGGAGGCAGGACTGTTCTGTCCATCTGGTACAATGACGAACCAGATTGCTATCAAATGTTTTACCCAGCCCATGGATGAAGTGATTTGTGATCAGACGGCACATGTGTACCGTTATGAAGGTGGTGGAATTGCCTATCACTCCATGGCTTCTGTTCGGTTACTAAATGGTCCAAGAGGGATTTTGACAGCAGAAATGATTGAACGGGAAATCAATGAGGAAAATATACACTATCCCAACTCTAGCCTTGTTGTTTTGGAAAATACGGTAAATAAGGGCGGAGGTGCTTGTTATACATTGAAGGATATTGAGCCTGTCTATCAACTGTGTAAAGCCCGCGGCCTGAAACTTCACCTGGACGGTGCACGAATTTTTAATGCTTTGGAAGCCACGGGAGATCAAGCCTATGCTTACGGTTCCTGTTTTGATGGAATATCAGTTTGCTTATCTAAAGGGCTGGGGGCTCCCGTAGGTTCTGTACTGTTGGGTTCAAAAGAAATGATACAAAAAGCCAGAAAGATCAGGAAGGTTTTTGGAGGTGGTATGCGGCAGGCAGGGTTTTTAGCTGCTGCAGGTATTTATGCCTTGGACCATCAGGTTAGCCGCTTATCTCTGGACCATGCACATGCAAAAGTGTTAGGCGAGGTCCTGTCACAAACAAAATATGTTTCGGGTGTGATGCCGGTGGAGACCAATATTGTCCTTTTTGATATTCATGAGCCTTTTTCTACAGTGGAAATAATCAACGAATTGAACAAAAGAGGTATTTTATGTAACGCTACTGGGCCAAAAACTATTAGATTTGTTACACATTTGGATGTTTCCGCGGAAATGATTGAGCAGGCAGCAGACATTCTGAAGAATTTGATTCCATAATTATTTAAAGATTATTAATGAATAAAATCTTAATAGCCAATAGAGGAGAGATCGCTTTACGCATTATGCGTTCTGCAAAGGAAATGGGGATTAAAACCGTTGCTGTTTTCTCAGAAGCAGACCGGGAAGCTTTGCATGTAAGGTATGCCGATGAAGCTATTTGTATTGGCCCCGCGGTTTCCAGCCAATCTTATCTGGTTGCAGAGAAGATTATCGAGGCGTGCAGGAGATCGGGAGCGGAGGCCATCCACCCTGGATATGGTTTCCTGTCTGAAAATGCAGATTTTGCTAAGAAAGTAAAAGCGGCGGGGATTGTGCTTATTGGACCAACCCCGGAGGCCATGGAAATTATGGGGAATAAGTTATCTGCTAAAGCAGCAGCCTTGAAATACAATATTCCAATGGTTCCAGGAACCGAAGAAGCGATAACCAATGTGGCCGAAGCAAAACTTCGTGCTGTAGAAGTTGGTTTCCCGATTTTGATCAAAGCTGCCGCAGGTGGGGGTGGAAAAGGAATGAGGGTTGTAAACCAGGTGGAGGATTTCGAAGAGCAAATGCAGCTTGCAGTGAGTGAGGCGACCTCTGCATTTGGTGATGGCTCCGTATTTATTGAAAGATATGTTTCTTCACCAAGACATATTGAAATACAGGTACTGGGTGATACGCATGGTCATATTGTGCATCTCTTTGAACGGGAGTGTTCTATTCAGAGAAGACATCAGAAGGTGATTGAAGAGGCGCCTTCCTGCGTACTAACGGAGGAGATCCGGCAGAAAATGGGAAAGTGTGCAGTAGATGTAGCACGTGCCGTGGATTATGTAGGGGCCGGAACCGTAGAGTTTATTCTGGACGAGAATCTGGATTTCTTCTTTCTGGAGATGAACACACGCTTACAAGTAGAGCATCCGGTTACAGAGATGATTACTGGACTGGACCTGGTAAAAGAACAAATCAAAATTGCCAGGGGCGAGGCATTGTCTTATACCCAGCAGGATCTGAAAATCAGCGGACATGCTATAGAACTCCGGGTATATGCAGAAGATCCGGAAAATAACTTCCTTCCGGATATCGGTTTGCTAAGGACCTATCAGACACCTAAAGGAAACGGGGTAAGGGTAGATGATGGATTTGAAGAAGGTATGGAAATTCCGATATACTACGACCCGATGATTGCCAAGCTAATCACTTATGGCAAAGACAGGGAGGAAGCGATTGACCGGATGGTAAGGGCAATTGATGAATATGACATTACGGGAATACAAACGACATTAGCGTTTGGTAAATTTGTGATGCAGCATGAGAAGTTTAGAACAGGACGTTTCGATACACATTTTGTGAATAAATATTTTCATGCCGATAGCCTTAAGGCAGAGGATGAGGAAGAAGCGTTTATAGCGGCGCTCAGTGCAGTAATGGCTCTGAAAAAGCAGAATGTGTCTTATTTGTCTGAAGAAACAAGCGTAAAGGAAACAAACTGGAGGAAAAACAGAAGTTAATATTAAAGATTTTTATGTTTACAGGAATTATAGAAACACTTGGTGAGGTTAAAGAAATTGTTAAAGAAGGAACAAATCTTCATTTTAAGATCCGGTCTGATATTAGCCGGGAATTTAAGATAGACCAAAGTGTTGCACACAATGGAGTTTGTTTAACCGTGGTGGAATTGAATGAAGACACTTATACAGTTACTGCTATACAGGAAACACTTGAAAAAAGCAATTTGGGAAGTTTGAAGGTGGGCAGAAAGGTGAACCTTGAACGTTGTATGTTGATGAACGGAAGACTAGACGGACATATTGTTCAGGGACATGTAGACCAGACCGCAGTATGTATTAAGAGAGAAAGTCTTGATGGGAGCTCGGAATATAGATTTCGTTATGATGCTTCAGGAGGTAATGTCACCGTGGAAAAAGGATCCGTTTGTGTAAACGGAATTAGCTTAACTGTTGTTCATTCTGAGCTCAATGAGTTCTCGGTGTTTATCATTCCTTACACGCTTGAACATACCAATTTGTATGAAGTAAATGTTGGGGATACCGTGAACCTGGAATTTGATATCATAGGTAAATATGTAGCCAGGCTGGTCAATAAATAATTATCTTTTCAGGTCATCTATTTTACTTTTGATGAAGGCTGCAAGTTTAGGATTTTTATCCATTTCCTTGAAATTCTTCAAGTATAGATTGTAATAGGTGATTGCATTTTTCTTATCGTTTAATTTGTTCTCATAAAGGAGTGCAATATTGTAGTATCTGTCTCTTATACACATCTCCGAGCCCACGAGACAGGCAGCTCTATCGCGTATGCCGTCTTCTGCTTGAAAAAGGGGGGGGGGGGGGGGGGGGGGGGGGGGGGGGG
>NZ_JAELTV010000453.1 GCF_016429005.1 Pedobacter sp. ASV19 | reverse complement strand
CCCCCCCCCCCCCCCCCCCCCCCCCCCCCCCCCCCCCCCCCCCCCCCCCCCCTTTTAGATGTGTATAAGAGACAGTAATTGGCCTTCATATTCACATCATAAAAATAAAGCGAGGAATTTTTAAGGTTGGTGTCGCTGGACAATTTCAGAAACATATCCAAATATGTCCTTCTGGCGGAGATAAGAAAAGAAGATTTATCCTTTTGAATCGGACCTTCCACATTCACTCTTGCGGATATCATACCAACACCTCCGCTTACCCCAAACTTTTGATTGTTTCCATCATTCATTTTGATATCAAGTACAGAAGACAATCTACCTCCGTACTGCGCAGGCATACCACTTTTATACAGCGTAATATTCTTAATGGCATCAGAATTAAATGTAGAAAAGAAACCTACCAAATGTGTTGCATTGTATACCGGAGCTTCATCCAGAAGGATCATATTCTGATCTGCTGATCCGCCACGGACAAAAAATCCACCACCCCCATCACTCGATGGTTTTACCCCAGGTAACAATTGGATGGCCTTAATAACATCCCGCTCACCGAGCAGAACAGGAATGTTATTCGTTTCGGTAATACTTAAACGTTCCATTCCCATTTGCGGATTGTCCAGATTCCGTTTCGATCCGGACGAGGTAATTTCTACTGTTGATAGCTCATTCACATCCTCTTCCATATCTATATTAAAAATACGATTGGCTATCAGGTCAACCTGCGCACTGTATTTTTTAAACCCCACAGCTCTTACTTCTACATAATAGCTGCCTGATGGTAAGGACAAAGAATAGAATCCATATTCGTTACTCAAGGTTGATTTTTGGGAGCCCGCCACTTTTATGGTTGCAGCAATCAGTGTTTCTCCCGTTTTTTGAGCTTTAATAGATCCACTTAAGGTAAAGGTCCCAGAACCTGAACCCCGAGTAGCCGCTGAACCGGCTTCTGGCTTTTTTGATTTAGAATCGTCAGCACGTATAAAAATTTCCTTATCCAATAATGTAAAAGAATATGGTTTTCCTGAAAAGATGTCGTTCAATACCTCTTTTATCGTTTTATTCTGTGCCTTCAGGTTTACTTTCAGATCGCTCTGAGCAACCTGTTCATTATAGGTAAATTTCACACCACTGATCTTGGAAATTTTATCCAGCGCAGCCTTTAAGTTTTCGTTAACAAGTTGGATACTGATGCGCTTTTCGAGCGGACTTTGAGCATAGGACTTGATCTGAATAAAAAGACCAATCAATAGAATTAAGCAAAAGAACCATTTAGGTCCAGATTTATTCATAACTTTATAATTAATGTTGATTAATAGCTGTCATCAGTTCTTCAGGCTTTGACAGTTTAGAAATTGATAATGCCCGTTTATGTCCTGTACATAACCGGGCAATTTTATTTTGAAATCACATACATTCCTCCTTTTTTCTGCCACACTGCATCCATAACCAGGCATAATTTATTCAATGTACGGTCTAATGGATCTGTCATCTTTAAATGGCCGTAAAAAGCACTTTCGTCCAGATTTCCTTCCAGTTTTATTTGGATTCCGTACTGTATCTGCAAATCAGATATCACCACTGCCAAGGTTTCTCCATTATAATCAAACAAGCCCAATCGCTTGCTGAGAAAAGAGGCTGCTGCAGGAAAATCTCTCTTTGTCATCCTAAAACCGTTTTTATCTACCAATATCTGCTGATTAGCAACAATAGTATTTTGAATTACCCTATCGTTATTTTGCAAAGCCACTGCAACCTTACCCGTAACCAAGGTCACTTCCACATCATGCTTCAATTTGTAGGCCTTTACATTAAAACTGGTTCCAAGTACGGTTGTACTTACAGTACCGCTTTGTATCACAAAAGGATGTCTGGCATCATGTTTAACCTCAAAAAATGCTTCTCCTTCCAGTTTTACAGTTCTTTTTATACCGCTAAACCGATCAGGATAATTAAATTTAGAACCCGGGCCTAACCAGACTTTTGTCCCGTCAGGAAGCAGCAACTGTCTACGCTCCCCGGCTGCGCTTAACAATTGCTGTTCATGAACAGGGTTTATCCAGTTACTTACTTCTGCTCTGTATAAATAACCTATACCTACAATAAGAAAAATAGCCGCAGCAGCTTTCCACAGTATAAATCCCCGCTTCCTTCTAGGTTTGAGCGTATAAACAGGTGTAGTATCGAAGCTGTCGTTTAGAAACACAGGGTTAAGACCATGCTCTCCTTGTAGTTCCACTTTATCCCAGGTAGAAGCCAGCAGTGAAAGGACCTCACCGTCTTCTTTTTGTTGACTTAACAACTCGAAAAATCTTTTCAGCTCTTCTTCGGTACACAGATTGGCAATGTACAGATGATATAAATACTTAAACTGTTCTTTTTCTTCCATGGTGTTATCATAAACAGACAACCTTTCGGCGCATCCTTATCTATAATACAACACCCGGGTGCCCTAGGACTAGTTAGAATTAAAATAATTTGAACAAGCGATAAAAAAACATACAACACTCCCATGCTTATTGACCGCTATTCGTATAAATTTAGTGGCTTCAACCATATGGTTTTTCACTGTATTCTTCGAAATATTGAGTTTGGCTGCAATTTCCTCGTGGGAGAGTTCTTCATTACGGCTCATTTTATAGATGATTTTCTTTTGTGCAGGCAACCGGTCGATAGCATCATGATAAACCTGCATCAACTCCTTTTCGTAAATGCCCTCTTCTGTATGATTTCTGATTTGATCGATATAGGTAAAAATCTGTTCCTGAAGGGATTTTTCCCTGGCCACCTTTTTTAAATGATTCAAGACATGATTAAGCGTTACCTTTTTGATATAAGCATCAAAATTCATCTCCAGATTGATCTGCGTTCTCTTTTGCCAGATCCGGATAAATACCTCCTGGGTAATCTCTTCTGCAACATCTTCAGATTTAGCGATCTTAACTGCATAACGATTTACCTTCCGCCTATAGAGATTGTAAATCTCTCTGAACGCCTGCTGATTTCCATCGCGGAGCAGACCGAGCAATCGATATTCAGAATTATGCAAATGATCTGTATTCATGTCATTTTTAAAAACAAGTCTTAGACACCTGCCATCCAGGATTATTACATAAAAAGTAAAATTATCATTACAAGAATACTAAAATCAGACGATTTTATCTTGCTGCTCAGGCTTAGGCCCTCTTTTATAGATGACCAGTCCGTTCAGAAAATTTCTTAAAATCTGATCTCCACACGGCTTAAAATTTGGATGATCATCACTTCTGAAAAAGGATCCCAATTCACTTTTTGTAATTTTAAAATTAACCAGTTCCATGATTTTAATGATATCATC
>NZ_JAELTV010000452.1 GCF_016429005.1 Pedobacter sp. ASV19 | reverse complement strand
CACTTTCTGGCATTCAAAATCTGATGAATAAAAACGAAATAGACAATGCCAATAAATACCTTTCTAAATTTGCTCGGTTAACTCGTAATGTGCTTGATGATAAAGAGTTGATTAATTTGTCGCAAGAAAAAACTTTATTAGATGATTATCTACAAATGGAGCAATTGCGGTTCGGCTTTAAGTATGAGATTAACCGCTCCGAAGATCTAGATAATATAGAAATACCAAGTATGCTGCTACAACCTTTTGTAGAAAATGCAGTGAAGCATGGCGTATCACAAAAAGCAACTGATGGGAAAATTATGATCACATTCGTTAGGCAAGCAAATGATTTGGTATTAACTGTTACTGATAATGGAAATGGATTTGACACAGAGAAAAAGAATACCGGTTTGGGGCTGCTACTAAGTGATAGTAGAATAGCCCTGTTAAATAGTATTTATAAAGAAAATCGCTTTACTTTAGTTATACAATCAACCACTAATGGCACTAAAATAAGTCTAACATTAACCGATTGGCTATAATATGATGAGAGCAGTTTTAATAGATGATGAAATTTCCAACTTAGAAAACCTACGGACTTTGCTTGAAAGGCACTGTCCGCAGGTAACTATAATTGCAACAGCGCAAAATGTAAGTGATGCGGTTGATGTGGTTAAAAAATATTTGCCTGATTTAGTGTTTCTGGATATTCAAATGAGTGAACAAACAGGTTTTGATGTGTTAAAACAGCTTCCCACACGTAATTTCGAAGTTATTTTTGTTACTGCCTACGATCAATATGGGATACAGGCTGTGAAATCTGCCGCCTTAGATTATCTTTTAAAACCCATTGATATTGAAGAATTAATAAATGCGGTAAATAAAGCTGAACCTAAATTGGTAAAACATATACAAACTTCACAGCTCGATTTTTTACTGCAACAACTAAAGAAGCCAGAAACGAACGTTAGTAAAATTGCCTTACAAATGCAAAGTGAAATAAGGTATGTTACTTTATCAGAAATTATACGTTGTGAAGCAGACAATACTTATACCCACTTCTTTCTTTCGAGCGGTGAAAAAATACTGGTTTCTAAATCACTTAAAGAATATGCAGATTTACTGCGGCCCAATGGATTTTTAAGAACTCATCAAAGCCACTTAGTAAATCCAAAATATGTAAAGAGCTGGTTAAAAGAAGACGGTGGCATTCTACTGTTAATGTCTGGTGAGAGAATACCCATTTCTAAGCCCAATAAGGACACCGTAAAACAAGCCTTGCAACAGTTCTAGGTAAATAGGAAGTATCTTAATCTTAGTACTAAAGTTAATTTTAGTTACCGTAAAGTTGTGTAGATATGGTCGAGATGGAATATAGCGGATGGTTTTCAATAAAATATTTTTATAATTGAGGTTGATTTATACTTGCAGCTCCGGCGTTCTTTTCAGGGAGTAATACTAAAAATAAGCCAACTAGAATGAGCAGGAACATATTGACAAACATAGCAGTTTGATATGCTTTTAGATAAGTGGTGGTAGAAGGGGTTTCGCTGGCCAGGTAAAAGAATAGACCACCAATAACCCCGATACCGAGCGCTATGGCAGTTTGCTGAAAAGTGGCATAAGTACCCGAAGCAGCGCCAGCAAATTTTGTGGGTATGCTTTTTAATGCCATTGTCATTAGAGAGGGAAGTACAGAACCGCAACCCAGCCCATATATAAACAGAACCGGATAGGCTACAATTCTGTTGATGTTGACTGAATCAAATACAACGATGTGCAGCCCGCTGGCAACAATCATGATCAGTACACCCGCTTGCAATACTTTTTTGCCATATCTGGGTACCAGGCGAATAGAAATTAGTGATGCAACCACAAAACCAAGTCCCTGCGATACAAAGAACAAACCAGCCTCTGTAGAGCTAATGCCAAAACCTGTTTGCAGCAGGATGACATTGAGTAGAAAATAAGAATCTTGCACCATAAAATAAAACAATACAGCACAAAGCGCGATGTTAAAATCTTTGAAAGCAAACAGTTCCATATCAATAAGTGGAGATTGTTGCCGGCGGAGTTTTTGTTTCTGATCATAAATAAACCAAATTAACAATGGTATAGATGCGGCGAGGCAAAGCAGGCTCCAAGCTGGCCAACCCAGTTCCCGCCCACGGATCATGGGATAGATCAAAGCCATTAAAGTTAGTGTGAGAAGCAGAACACCTGAGTAATCAAATTTCTCCGTGGTCAGGTTGCGCTGTTTAGGCAGGAATCTTATTGCAAACAAAACAGAGGCTACACCTAGCGGTACATTGATTAAGAAAATGAGACGCCAACCTGCTACAACAAAATGCAGATCAGGTAACAGACCGCCTAAAAATTGCCCGATAACAGAGGCTGTACCCGCAATACTGCCGTAAATACTAATGGCTTTAATGCGCTCTACCGGATCTGGAAAAAGCACTTGGATATAAGAAATGCCTTGGGGAATCATGAAGCCTGCGCTTATGCCTTGCAGCATACGGGCTGTATTTAACTGGAAGGCCGTTTGAGAAATGCCGCAAAAAGCAGAAGCAAGGGTAAAGGCGATCATCCCTAAGAGGAAAACTTTTTTCTTGCCGAATTGATCGCCTGCCCGGCCTCCGGTAATTAAAAAGGCAGCATAACCAAGCAGGTATAAAGCAATAACGAGTTGGATATCTCCATCAGAACCATTGATGCCTTTACGTATAGATGGCAAGGCTACATTAACAATGAAAATATCAATTACCGCTAAAAAAATAGAAGAAGAGATTATTGTCAATAAAAGCCATTTTGAAATTTGTCTGTCCATTTTTAATTAAATTAGCCAGCAAAAGTGAAGTCTTTTAAATAGGGCCACAAGTAGTTTTAAAAAAGATACCAGGTATGAAAAAAGATACGAATATTGAAATGCAGCCATTTGTGAAAGAGGAAACTGGTGAATATAACTGTCCGATGACAAAAGTGCTTCGGATTATAGGTGGCAAATGGAAGCTTTTGATCCTGAATGCTATTTTATTGGAATGCCCTAAGCGTTTTGGAACGCTTAAAAAGATGATGCCTGATATTACACAGGCTACACTTACCGCACAGCTGCGCGAACTGGAGCGCGACGGCATTATTTTACGTACAGCTTATGCTGAATCGCCACCAAGAGTAGAATATAAGTTAACTGAGCTTGGTTTAACTTTGGTTCCTATTATTGATTTGATAAACAAATGGGGAAATACGTATTGTGTGAATAGTAAATGAATTACATAAATAAAAAAGCCCCACATTTCGTGGCTGTTGCACAACTAACATTCGTTAAAAAAAGGTAATTTCAGCTCTTGGCTGATTTGATTAAATTAGATCATGCAAGGGAAAAAGGATTATCAGGAAAAGCTTTTTATTCGCTTTCAGTTAT
>NZ_JAELTV010000451.1 GCF_016429005.1 Pedobacter sp. ASV19 | reverse complement strand
AGATGTGTATAAGAGACAGACACCTAGCGGAAAACTGAGTGAAGAACTGACCTCTGGGGGCCATAAGGAAATCCATCTGGAGATAAAAAACTCTGGTACTTTACCCTTAAAAGACATTGAGCTTTCCTCCCAACTACCTACTAATTGGGAAGCTTCTTTCGAGCCTTCGAAAGTTACCCAATTGGAGCCAGGAAAAACACAGGTTATAACAGCGAGCATTAAAGTTCCCGATAAGACAATCGCTGGAGATTATGCAGCCACTTTTACCGCTACAAACAGTAATGGCAATTCTCAGGCTGCTTTTAGGATGGTGGTCACAACGTCGTGGATTTCTGGGTGGATAGGAGTACTGATCATCCTATTGGCCGTTTCCCTGGTGTATTATCTGATCCGCAAGTACGGTAGAAGATAGAAAAATGAAAGATCCTATTATAAAACTCAGGAACCTGACCAAGTGTTATGGTTCCCAAAGAGCTGTTGACAACCTCAACCTGGACATCAATAAGGGTGAGATCTTTGGATTACTGGGGCCTAACGGAGCGGGTAAAACGACGACAATATTAATGATGCTGGGGCTTACTGATCCAACGAATGGTTCTGCATTTGTTTGTGGTTTTAATGCAACAAGTGATCCCATTTCTGTGAAGAGAAAAGTGGGCTATATGCCAGATAGCTTAGGTTTTTATGATCACATGACTGCACTGGAAAATCTGATATATATCGCAAGATTGAATGGACTTCCTGAGAAGGAAAATCGTGCACGTGCCTTAGAAATGATGGACATCGTTGGGCTTTCTTCAGCTATGCATAAAAAAACATCAACCTTTTCCCGTGGCATGAAGCAGCGTCTGGGCCTGGCTGATGTATTGATTAAGCAGCCTGACGTGATCATACTGGATGAACCAACACTAGGAATAGATCCTAGCGGTGTCAGGGAATTTCTTTTGCTGATCAAGCGCTTGAGCAAAGAACAGGGACTGACGGTGCTGCTGTCTTCACATCATTTACACCATGTACAGCAGGTTTGCGATCGGGTAGGTATTTTTGTGAAGGGCAAATTATTAGCCCAGGGAAACATTGATACCCTATCGGGTGATTTGTTTAATCATAAAGGTCACATCGTATCCATTAGCCTGGCAGAATTTATCTCCGGTCCCTGGTTACCCGAACAGGAGTTAGCGCAATGGGAAACAATTAAAAACATCAATATAAGCCAAAACACAATAGAATTTGAATGCACACAGAATATCACGCCCGCTTTGGTCCGTTTTCTAGTTGAAAAGGGATATGATATCATAAGTGTACATCAAAAAAATTATGGTTTGGATGATATTTATCAAAAATATTTTGAGGATGATAATTGAGAAAAATATGACATCAAAAAAAATTCAGATAATAAGTCCTTTCAGTGTAATGGTCCGTAAAGAAATGGCAGATCATATCCGCAGCTGGCGCTTTATTGTACTGATAGGCTTAATTATACTCACATTTGTGGCATCGATGTATGTCTCATTAAGCAATATCCGGGCAGCTATCGGAAATGCCAATGATCCGGACCATACTTTTCTATACCTTAAACTGCTCACCACAACTGATAATTCCATACCTCCATTTCATGTTTTTCTGAGCTTTTTAGCACCATTATTAGGGATCAGTTTAGGATTCGATGCGATTAATGCTGAGCAAAATAATGGAACGCTTACAAGACTTATGGCTCAGCCTATTTATAGGGACAATTTATTATTGGCCAAATTTGTGAGCGCCCTAATTATGGTGGGTGCCTTATTTTTAGTTTTAACCTTATTAATGATAGGGGGCGGATTGATTTTGACTGGAGTAAGAATGGAACCACAAGAATTGTTAAGGATACTTGGTTTCGTCCTGATCAGTATAACCTATGTTGGCTTTTGGTTGAGTTTATCCATCGTGCTATCAATCAAGTTTAGGCAGTCAGCAACTTCGGCTCTTACTGCAATAGGTATATGGTTATTTTTCACTGTTTTTTACCAGATCATTGTTAATCTGATCATCAGGTCCTTTTTACCCGATCCTAGTTTTTTGACGCAGGATCAAATTCAGTTTTACAATGAATTTATTCTGGATCTGATGCGCATTGCTCCCAATCAACTTTATACCGATGCGACTACGACCCTGCTGATGCCATCGGTTAGAAGTCTGGGACCAATGACAATGCAACAAATGGCTGGGGCAATACCTTCTCCACTTCCCTTTAGGGAAAGCATAATGATCGTATGGCCACAGGTCAGCGGGTTGATCGGAGCAACTGTAACTTGTTTTGCACTTTCCTACTATTTATTCATGCGCCGGGAGATTCGGAGTTAAAACTCAATAATCACAACTATAAACTTTACATATAAGTTACAATATTTCAGACTCAAAGTTTTAGCAACCACAAAAGCCAGGTGTTCTTAAGAATTCGCATACTGTTATTGCTTGATAAAAAAAGCCCCGTCAAGTAAAATACCCCGAAAAAGTTAGACACTTATTGGGGCACTTCACTTGACGGGGCTTTTCAGTTTTAAACAAGTTATCTTTCAACGTATTGGTCACGTAAATGTTTGATTTTATCATGTGACTGCTTCAAAGTGGCCTGTTGCTCTGAAATCAATGTATGCAGATGAGCAGATAAACCTTCCGTTTCTAAAGCCGACTTATACGCTTTTTTAGCTGCATCTTCTCCAAATTCACAGTTATCCAATACGGTCTGACGATCATGTCCGGTAAAAACAGCTTTCACATCCATCCACGCCCGATAGATTTTACCTAAATTCGTAGTACCTTTTTCTGGTTCATCTCCCAAAACCTGTACTTCCTGAGTTAATGCAGATTTGTTTTGCTGGCTTTGTCGGATCATTTCTGCAAATACAGATTTAAGATCTGTATCTTCTGCATGTAAGTCTTCTAATGCTTTCTGATAGCCGGCGATCCTGTCATTGTTAATTTCGATCAGGTCGTTCAGCACTTCGGTGTTTAATGTTTTGTTTTCCATTTTTAAAAAGATTGATGTGTAAATGGAACAAGCCCTAAATAGAAAAGTTTTCATTTTTTGTACACAAACTATTCTTCCAAAAGAATGTAAAACATTCCTTTATTCTATTCGTTATTAATATAGAGCAATTATCTTAAAAAAGCATTTTGTTATGGAACAGCCGCAAATACAGTACGAATTTATTAACTATCAGACTGGAAATGTAATAGGCCTGTCTCTTATACACATCT
>NZ_JAELTV010000450.1 GCF_016429005.1 Pedobacter sp. ASV19 | reverse complement strand
TCTTGCCGGCATATAAGCCAGCGATAGCTTCCTTTTTGAAGCTTTCAAAATCAAAGTCTTCTTGTGTTGCCATACTTATGTCGATAGTTTAAAGTTACACTATTGACACAGTTTGTGAAACACCCTCGCAGATTTTGCCATTGAGGATCATCATATATACCTTTTGCAATTTCACCTGGCTTCAAGCCTAATATTTTTTGCGCCATAGGATTAGCATACAGCAATTTTCCTTCTACGTCCGTTATACCAACACCTTCGGCCATGGTTTCCAGAATCCGGCTAAGCTGCTCCTGATTCCGTCGAAGCTCCGCCGTTCTTTCTTTAACTGTCTTCTCCAGATTAACATTCAGATCGTTTGCAATGCGTTCCGCTTTTTTAAGTTGTTTGTTCTTTTGCTTTAATAATTTTTCGTTCTTCTTTTGGTCTGTCAGATCGGTAATAATGATGCTCATGGATAGTCCCTCCTCCAGATCCAGCATTTTCAAAGACAATTGTACACAGATGCTTTCTCCGGTAGCGGTCCGTATTTTTAATTCACCCTTTATTGTATTTCCCCATGCTCCGTCAATGAGTATTTCATACTTTTTCAGGTCTTTTTCATCTATAAATTTTACGAGTGGCAAGCCGGTTACTTTTTCCAGAGGAAGACCAACCAATCCTGCAAAACGGGAATTACAATACAGGATATTCCCTTTCTCATTTAAGGTAATTGCTCCTTCGGTCATCTGCTCAATAAAGATCCTGTAGGTGTGATCGGCACTTTTCAACGTATAGATCTGATGCCCATCGTTTCCTTTAAGAACCAGCGCGTCCACTTCCCCCAAGCGTATGGCCTCGAGCATATCTTTCGCTTCTTCCAATTGAAACTGAGTTTCCTGCAACTGGTCCTGTAATTCCTTATATGTCTTTAAATTCTCCAAAAGCAAAATTTTATAGCAATAGTCCTAATCCTCTCAGTACCCGCTGGGTATCTGACATGTCTCCAACAAGACGCCTTTCGGGGCCCGGGAATTTCTTTATGAGCATAGGAACAGCAACAACGTCCTCACTTTTCACAATTTCAGGTTGCTGATGCACATCAATGATTTCCATTTCATATTTATTCTTGAGCTTATCCTCTAAAATTCCCTGCAGGTTATTGATTGCCCGAACGGATTTGGAAGAAGCTCCAGCAACAAATAATCTGAGTATATAAACCGGCTCCTCTTCTATATTCATAATTCCACGTAAATTCAATTAAGATCTGGGGCGGATATCTAATCCCACCAATACTTTTTCTTTATTGGAGAGATCTCCGATAATCTTCCTAACGGGCTCCGGCACTTTCTTTACCAGAGTAGGAATGGCCAATATCTGGTCTCCTTCCGCCAATTGCGGTTGAAGGAGGAGGTCAACCACTTCAATGGAATACTGACCGCTTAAATGCTCTTCACAATACTTCTTTAAATTGCTAAGTGCAGTGACTGATTTCTGGGTCTTACCAGCTACGTACAGTCTCAGTTCATATTTCTGTTCCACTATTTCTTTATTTTTGACTTACCATTTAATTGCTTACCCGCCAAAAGTTTTCCACCGGATTTTCTTATTTCGGTGATTTTTTGACGGTTCTCTTCCATCACACTCTTTTTTATCTCCTCCTCCGTGTAAATCTTGTTTAGTTCTTCCTCGGCTGATTCAAATTCAGATTTCAAACTCTCGATCTTTGCCTCCAGCACCTTGCGTTTACGAAGAAGTTCCCTATCCTTCCGGCTTAAGGCGTATGTGTGCAAAACCTGCCCTGTTTCCTCCAGTAACATTTGTGCCTCCCGGGCCGAACCGGTCAATACGCCTTCTGGCCCAAGATAAACGTCAACCAATTCTAAGCCCTTACTGGTAATTAAAAACTCCCGAACTTGATTAGAATGATGCATCCCCCTGGATTTCATAATGTACAATCCTCTGTTACGCTCGCCGTTAAGCTCAATATCTTTGATATATAACCAGGCATCTACCAAAGAAGAAACGCCGTCGTCTGTCTGTTCACTCACTACGGTATTTAGTGTAAGTGCTGTGAACATGACCGTAATCTGCTCATTTTGCAAGAAATCAATTAACCGCACCAGCATCGCTTTAACATCGCTAAAGCTGCCCACGGTAATGAGATTTGTAATTGGATCCAGAACGACAACTTTAGGTTTAAATTTCTGAATGGCCTTATGAATTGCGACAAGATGCATTTCCAGTCCAAACATTGTTGGACGTGATGCGTAGAACTGCAGAATGCCCTTATCTACATGTTTCTGCAAGTCCATACCTATGGACCTCATATTCCGGATAATCTGTGCAGGCGATTCTTCGAAAGCAAAAAACAGGCATTTGTCTTTTTTTAAGCATGCATGGTTTGCAAAACTGGCCGCAATACTCGTTTTTCCAGTACCCGCCGTTCCAGACACCAGGATACTACTTCCTTTATAAAAGCCACCCATAGGAAACATTTCGTCCAATGCACCGATTCCGGAAGATATAGTTTCTGACGAAACCGGTTTATCCAATTTTAAAGAAGTGACCGGTAAAACTGAAATTCCCTCGTCATCTATTAAAAATGGATATTCATTGGTACCATGAAGCGAGCCCCTGTATTTTACAATCCTCAATCGTCTGGTCGAAATCTGGTTAACTACCCGATGATCGAGCAGAATTACACAATCAGAAACATATTCTTCCAATCCCTGCCTGGTCAGGCTTTCTTTTCCCTTCTCACCGGTAATGATGGCAGTTACGCCTTTATCTTTCAGCCAGCGGAATAACCTGCGGAGTTCCGCTCTGATGATCCCTTCGTTAGACAATCCTGCAAACAGATTTTCTATTGTGTCCAAAACGACCCTTTTTGCTCCAATACTGTCAATTGCATAGCCCAAACGGATAAATAATCCTTCCAGGTCATACTCTCCGGTCTCTTCAATTTCAGTTTTATCAATATGGATATAATCCATCCTGATCTTTTTTTCGTTTTGTAATTTTTCCAGATCAAAACCAAGGGAAGCTACATTCGTCAGAAGTTCATCAGCCTTTTCTTCAAATGCAACAAACACGCCCGGTTCATTGAAATCTTGTGCCCCGCGGACAATAAATTCAAGGGAGAATAATGTTTTTCCACAACCAGGTCCGCCGCAAATCAAGGTTGGTCTGCCAGAAGGCAAACCACCCATGGTAATTTCATCTAATCCGTTAATGCCCGTTTTTGTCTTGGGCAAGGCAGGTAATTTCTTGTTTAAACGTAATGAAGTTTCTTTTTTTACTGACATATTTTACGCCTGTCTCTTATACACATCTAAAAAGGGGGGGGGGGGGGGGGGGGGGGGGGGGGGGGGGGGGGGGGGGGGGGGGGG
>NZ_JAELTV010000044.1 GCF_016429005.1 Pedobacter sp. ASV19 | reverse complement strand
CCCCCCCCCCCCCCCCCCCCCCCCCCCCCCCCCCCCCCCCCCCCCCCCCCTTTTAGATGTGTATAAGAGACAGGAGCTGGATATTTATGGATGGGATTTGAGAAAGGTATTGAGTTTGACAAGAAAGTCAAATACGACACCATTTGAATGGCTGCAGTCGCCAATTGTTTACAAAGAGCGGGATAATTTCAAAGAGGAACTCTGGGCATTATCACAGGATTTCTTTAATTGCAAGACCAATGCCCATCATTATTTAGGTATCGCATGGGGAGCACTGGAAACCATGTTGGGAGGTGATGAAATCAGCATCACAAAACTGTCTTATGTCTTGCGGTCCTTACTTTCCGCAAAATGGGACCCGGATAAAGGAGAAATTGCGCCGATGACTATAGGTGCGCTGATGACTTTGCTCTCGCTTCCTCTGCAAATAACCGTTAGGGATTTGATCCAATTTAAGGCTACAGCAGCAGAGGGTACGAAAGTTAAAATAGAAGGAGTGTTGAGGGCTTATATAGAAGAGGAATTCGGGAGGTGCAGCATAGCGGCAAATTGTTTGGAAAAAAAGCAGTTTGATGCCACTTTGTTGGATGAGTTCTTTATCAAAATGATAAATGAGTATGACAATTAAAGAAATAAAAGACAAAGGATTGCTGCTTTTTGAATGCGTTAGTGGCAGCAGGGCTTATGGTTTGGAGACACCAGGTTCAGATACTGACCTGAAAGGCGTTTATTATTTACCCAGAGCTGAGTTCTATGGCTTAAATTATGTAGCCCAGGTCAGCAATAAAAGCAATGACGAGGTTTACTACGAACTGGGCAGATATATTGAATTGCTTTCAAAATGCAACCCGAATATACTGGAAATGCTGTCTTCGCCTGAAGATTGTGTGCGCTATAAGCATCCGTTAATGGAAAAGTTGAATCCGGGTATGGTGTTGTCGAAATTATGCAAGGACACTTTTGCCGGCTATGCCATTACCCAAGTGCGTAAAGCGAAGGGACTAAAAAAGAAAATTGTAAACCCGATGCCTGAAAAGCGAGCTTCTGTACTGGATTTCTGTTTTGTAATAGAGAACGGCCTTTCTGTGAAGTTGGAAGATTGGCTGAAAGAAAAAGATTATGTGCAGGAACGTTGTGGTTTAGTGAATATACCTCATTCCAGGGGTTTGTATGCGCTCTTTTATGATCAGGAGGATGAGTTTCATTATAGCGGAGTGGTGAATAGTGACCGATCCAATGATGTTTCTCTTTCTTCTGTGCCCAAAGGACAAAGAATAGCCGGGTATCTTTCCTTCAATGTGGACAGCTACTCCACCTATTGTAAAGAGTACCTGGAGTACTGGGATTGGGTAGAAAACAGAAATGAAGACCGGTATATGGGGACATTGGAGCATGGGAAAGACTATGATGCGAAAAATATGATGCATACTATACGTTTGCTGGAGGTTGCAGAGGAGTTGTTAAGAACCGGTACTTTAAAAGTGAGGCGAGAGAACAGAACAGAATTGCTGGCCATCAGATCCGGCGTTTTTGAATATGAGAAATTGCTAAAAAGGGCTGAGGATCTGGTCGATAAGATAGGAAAGGCTTACGCTATAAGTACACTGCCAGATGGGGTAGATAAGGTAGCGTTAGAAAATGTTCTTGTAGAGATGAGAACTGAATTGTATAAATTATGAAAAGAAAAATAAATGGGAATGACCTGTTGGAGATAGGTTATCATCCTGGAAAAATATTAGGTGCAGTATTGGATTTGGTGGAAAATCGCTTTGATGAATTGCCTGCAAAAGAGGTGCTGTTGCTGATGAAAGCTTTGGCAAAGGAACCTGAACGTTTTATGGATCATGAGGTTCTGGCAGAATTGGCAGCTGCCATGATCGAAGAGTCGCTGATAGAGCCGGAGATTTCGTTGAAAGCGGAAAAAGGGGATTATACGGTATATGGTTCAGCTTATATTGAGGAAGGGGCGAGAAAACAAATGGATATTGCGATGAGGCTTCCGGTGACAGTTGCCGGTGCCCTGATGCCCGATGCTCATCAAGGCTATGGTTTGCCGATTGGAGGTGTTCTGGCCACAAAAAATGCAATTATTCCTTATGGCGTTGGTGTAGACATTGGATGCCGGATGGCTTTGTCTGTATTTGATATTTCTGAAAACCATTTTTATGCCAATGAGGCCAGCTTTAAAAGAGAATTGATTGCACATACCAAATTTGGTGCAGGGCATGGTTTTCACGGACAATATAAAGCAGATCATGAAGTGCTGGAACGGGAAGAGTTTAAACTCACCCCATTTATGAAGAATCTGCACGACAAGGCTTATTCACAATTGGGAAGCTCTGGTGGTGGAAATCATTTTGTAGAATGGGGGATCATAGAATTCGAGAAGAGAGATGAGTTTCTGGGTATAGAAAAAGGAAAGTACCTGGCTTTACTGACGCATTCTGGTTCCCGTGGACTGGGAGCCACGCTGGCGGGTTATTATACCAAACTGGCAAAATCGCTGTGTAAACTTCCGGCCGAAGCGGCCAATCTAGCCTATCTGGATTTGAATTCAGAAGCGGGGCAGGAGTACTGGCTGGCGATGAACCTCGCGGGTGATTATGCTTCTGCATGTCACGAAGTAATTCATGATAAGTTGACCCGGGCTATAGGTGCAGAAGTTCTGGCGAAGGTAGAAAATCACCATAACTTTGCATGGAAGGAAATGTGGAATGGAGAGGAAGTGATTGTGCATCGAAAAGGAGCGACACCTGCAGGAAAGGGTGTGATGGGCGTTATTCCTGGCTCAATGACGGCTCCTGGATTTTTGGTGAGGGGAAAGGGCGAAATGGCCGCAATACATTCAGCTTCCCATGGCGCAGGGAGGCAGATGAGCCGCTCAAAGGCCATTAAGAACATTTCCAGGGAAGAAATGCGGGGGATGCTGAAAGCCCATGAGGTCACCCTGATCGGAGCGGGGCTGGATGAAGCTCCAATGGCCTATAAGGACATTAACCTGGTGATGGAAGCTCAGACTGCTCTTGTGGACGTGGTGGCCCGGTTTACACCTAAAATTGTTCGAATGGCTGATGACGGAAGCAGGGAAGATTAGTTGAGGCAGATTGAGCTTACAATTCAATCTGCCTTCTGATGCTTTCTTCCAGGGAAATTAACGTCTCTGTACGCTGTATGCCGGCAACAGCTTGTATTTCTTCATTTAAAACATGTCTTAAATGACTTGTGTCCCTGCAGATGATCTTGGCAAACATACTGTAGGCTCCGGTAGTATAATGAAGCTCTACTACTTCTTTAATTCTGCTAAGCTGTTCTACTGCATCTTTATATTGTATCCCTTTTTCCAGGTAGATACCTAGAAAGGCACAGATGTCGTATCCTGCTTTTTGTGGGTCAATGATCAGGTGAGAGCCTCTGATGATGCCCATTTCCTGTAATTTTTTCATTCTGACGTGTATGGTTCCTCCCGAAACAATCAAATCTTTTGCAATTTCTGTATAAGGCTTTGTGGCATCCTGCATGAGTTGTTTGAGGATGTCTATATCCAGGTTATCAATTTCTGAATTTTGGCTTTCTTTTTTTATCATGTATTTTATATTTGGTAATCAAAAGCGAATATAATTACAAAAATTATAAAAATAAAATTAATTGTTTAAAATATTTGCAACGTATTAGAGGTCTTGTTACATTTGTATTAAGCAAACGATAAAAAAACAAGTTCTTTAACATTTGCTTACCTACTGTAGGGTGGTGGAATTGGCAGACGCACCTCCTTGTCTCGGTGGTGGAGATTATGGAAAACCCGAAAGGGCTAACCACTCCTTGAAGGTTCGACTCCTTCCCCTACAGCGATTTATAAAGTAAGTTATAAAAAATCAACCTAAACCAAAGCTTACTTCATAAGAATACGTACATTAATATCATGTTGGGTGGTGAAATTGGCAGACACACCTCCTTGTCTCGGTGGTGGGGATCATGGGATAAACACAGTTTATGGGTTGACCACAAATTAATTTTTTGAACTGAGGCTAACTTCCCCTTGAAGGTTCGACTCCTTCCCCAACAGCCAGTTTTTTTATGAATAATAAGTTAGTTAATTGAGCGGACCAGGATTGGCCGCTCTTTTTTTGTTTTACCAGCTGCTTCCTGCGCCGCCGCCGCCAGATGATCCGCCACTGCTTGTGCTGCTGGAAGAGCTGCTGGAGGAGGAGCTGGATGAACTACTGCTTGAAAAGGAGGAAGAGCTGCTGTCATCGCTGGAAACGGAGATCTTTGCAATCTCAAATTTGACTGAATCCTTAAATTTGCAGTTCGCACATATGGAATAGGTATAGCCATAACCTTCAGAATAGGTCGTGGCCGGTTTTATGACCTTCCTTTTATCAAATTTCAAGGTGATAAAATGGCATTCGGGGCATTCCCTGGCTGTAGACTTGATGTTTTTGTAGTCTAGAATCAAGTGTTCTTTACAGAAAGTGCATTCCCATACGTCATAATCAATGGAGTCTATGCGCTCTTCCGTAAGCTGGCCTTTGGATAAAAACTGATCTTCCTGGTCATCATCCAGGCAAACCATGGGCTTTCCGCATTTTTCGCAGTCCAATGGCGTATTTCGCAGTTGATATAATCTTTCTTTATAGCTCTTCCAATAGAATTTTAAAAATGGATAGGGAAATATTTTTAAGACTGCATGTTCCATGGATGCATGTGTTTCCTGCCATTTTAAATATTGCTCATGCGGGCTCAGGTTTTTAAGGGAAGATTTTAAGATGGAACTTAAAATGAAGAAATGGAGGTGTATATAGATTAATAGAAACAGGTAGAAAATAATGAGGCCTCTAAGGATAAACCAAAAGCCAGGAAGGGGATCCATAAAGCTGATCCAGATGACCAATGCGGTTGGTATTATGACCAGGAAGTAAGATACTGGATTTAGCCATTTCTTCTTAAAGCGATACCCATTTAAACTTGAGCCCAGTGCAGCTGCGATACCGATGTAAAATATCAGGATTGGAATAAAGGCAAGAAGGGCTATAAGGCCAGGGCCTTTCTTTGAAGGAGTAAATGACTGAAGATTTTGTGTAAATGGTCTTTGGTTCTCTACATATGCGGAAGCACTGTCAGCAACAGCCAGGCCGATCTCTGGTGTGCTTGGCGGAACAATAGCAACAGCCACAGTACTGTCCGAAAGGGGTAATTCTGGTTGGCCTTCATTTTTTAACCTGGCCATTACTGCATCCACTCCTGAAAGGATGGCGCTGTCAAAATCATTGTTCTTTGCATGAGGGATCATGCTGTCTTCCTGGATCCTTTTACAAATCATATCCGGGAGTATACCCTCCAATCCATAGCCTGTTTCAAATTCAATTCTCTTCTGGTCTCTTACCACCAGGATCAGCAATCCATTATTGGTGTCTTTGCGGCCGACCTTCCATTTTCTGAACAATTCATGAGCAATGTCTTTGGGTACATTATCTCCGATGCTTTGAACAAAGACGACATCGATATGTGCAGTTACGGCCTGATCCAGTTCGCTGAGTTCGTTGTTCAGTTTGGATACAGTTTCGGAAGAAAGTATATGGTCTGGGTTGCTGACATAACTTTCTGAGAGTGTTTTCGGATCAGGGATGGCTTCGAGTATGTTGTCTTTTGTTTGCGGGCCTTTACAGCCGGCGAAAAACAAAAGACTGATGGTAAAAAATAAACAGGCAGATTTTATCATAAACAATCAGTTTTATAGAGGTAAATATAAGGCTTTAGTGAGTATAATGTTTCCCTGGAACTTTTCAGAATATAAAATAAATGTCCATTTGTCGACTGCAATTGCCTGTTGGTCGATCACAAGACCGGAGTGGTCTAATGGTGCATTACCCTGCTGCAACGTTTTTGCCTTTCTGCAGTCTTATTTCCGAAAAACAGAAGATGTTAATAGCCTCAGGGCGTTAAGAGCTTGCCGAGCCGGCCCATCGTGGCCGGGGAGGTGCAAGGTGAATAATAATAGGACGCGGTTTGGTGGATGCCAACCGCTTTCTTTTTTTGCAGGAGTTTTAAAAGGAAAACTTGTCGGTTAAAATGGACCGTTCGTCGTTTTTTCTGCCTGGCTTATATAATACTGCTCATTGTTGTGCAACTTTTTGATTTTCAGTGTGGTCTTATCGGAAAATAAACATCAAGATTTCAAAATAAACCGATATGAAAACTTTAATCAAAACCCTATTTACAGCAGTCATGACCATCATGATTGGAGTTTCTGCTGTTGCTCCTTCTTTTGCAAATGAAGGGATACAAGGAATTCTTGTGCTTGCTGACACCTCAGATTATTCTATGCTTAAAGTCAGCGGAAATGTAAAGGTGTATCTTCGTCAGGGCAGCCGGGACAGAGTGTATACGGAATTTACCGAAGACCTGGGCCGGGTGTCTTTTAAACGAAGAGGGCCTAAACTGATGATCCATTCCGCAACGCAGGAAGCTATTATCGTTTTTGTGACTGTAAAAGACTTGAAAAGGGTTGAACTTTGTGATCAGGCAAGTATAGGGTCGCAAGGCAGTTTGAACTTTCCTATATTTCAGGTACTATTAAAGGATCAGGCAGAGGCGAATTTAAAAGTGTGCGCGGGGGACTTGTATACCGTTGTTAATGATCAGGCGATGTTGAAACTCAGTGGCTCTTCCGACAGTCATACGATTAAGAAAGGAAAGTTTTCTACGTTGAAATTGCAACATTTTGCTTGTTCAAATACAGAGACCCTTCCGTCTGAAGATGCTTCCCTTGCCTTTTTAAAGGAAGATCAATTTTAAGGTTTAAAGGATGCTTCATGGAAAAACTTGTGTAACTGGATTTGGTTGGGTAGATTTGTCCATGAGCAAAAAAGACCTTAAAAAAAGTAAAAGTAATAAGTTTAAGCTACCAAGAAAGCTTAAAAAAGCGCAAACAAAGGCACGTTTAAAGCAGGCTTCAGAATATCTTTGGACTGAGCTTGCCAAGGGCTTTGAACAAAAAGGCTAAACCAGGTCATCTTCATGGCTGGTTCTAAAAAGTTCTATACTATTCTCATCCTGGGGTCTTTGTCTGCGCTTGGACCATTTTCTATTGATATGTATTTGCCGGGATTCGATTCCATTGCAAAAGACTTGCATACCAGTATTCCTAATGTTGCGCTTTCCTTATCCAGTTTTTTTATTGGAATTTCGGCCGGACAGTTGCTTTATGGGCCTCTTCTGGATAAGTTTGGACGAAAAAAACCATTGTATTTTGGGCTGGTCTTGTATATTCTGGCGTCTATTGGTTGTTTGGCTGTAAAGGATATCAATCAGCTCATTGTGTTAAGGTTTGTGCAGGCTATTGGAAGTTGTGCAACTGCAGTGGCTTCTGTGGCTATGATACGTGATCTTTTTACCGTTCAGGAAAGCCCTAAAGTCTTTGCTTCCATTATGCTGGTGATTGCCGTTTCACCTATGCTGGCACCAACAGCTGGGGGCTATCTGATCGCTGCTTTGGGGTGGCCCTATGTATTTGTTTTTCTGGCGCTGATGGCCCTAGCTATGCTCCTGTCTGCTTTCTTTTTTCTGCCGGAAAGTTATCAGCCAGATCCTGGGTATTCATTGAAACCAGGGCCAATTATCAGGAGTTTTTTAGCGGTTATTGCTGAGCGTCGGTTTTATACTTATGCATTGATTGCTTCCCTGGCTTTCGCAGGCCTGTTTGCTTATGTATCGGCATCGCCTATTGTATTTATGAACCTGTATGGGGTAAGTAAAACGGGTTATGGATGGATATTTGCCTTGTTGTCTGTTGCTTTTATAGGTTCCAGTCAGGTAAATAGTTTAATGCTGCGGTGGTTTAGCAGTAAGAAGATCGTTTCCTTTGCCTTGGTTGCACAGGCATTGTGTAGTGCATTGTTCTTAATCGCGGCTCATCAAGGCTTACTTAATTTGTATAGCACTATTGCTTTTATTGCTTTGTACCTGGCTTGTCTGGGGCTGATTAATCCAAATGCGGCTGCGCTTTCTCTTGCGCCTTTTAGTAAAAATGCGGGCAGCGCTTCTGCCTTAATGGGGGCCTTGCAGATGGGATTGGGTGCAGTAGCTTCTTTAATAGTCAGCTTGTTCCCCGAAAAATCGACCTTACCTATGCCGCTGATTATGACCGTTTGTGCTTTTTCAGCGTTAACTTGTCTGTTTCTTTATAAGGGGAGCAATAGAAATATAGAGAGCGTTAATTCGTAGTTATTCTAACTTTTCCAAATCCCGGATTCGATTGCTTTTTTGATGTACTCTGAAAAATCTGTTGGTTTCCTTTTAAGCAGACGCTCCAGACCATCAGTAAGGTGCGCATTTCTTCCGTCCAGTACTTCTGAAAAAAGATAATCGAGCAGCGAGATGTATTCTTCGGGAACTTCAAATGACCTGAGCAAGTCTGCATACATCTGAGGGGAAACTTGTTCGTAGAGAATAGGCTTTTCCAAAGCACGGGCTATTTCTTCAATGGCTTGAGGAAATGATAAAAGGCGGGGACCTGTAAGTTCATAGCATTGATACCTGTGTTCATGGCTGACAAGTGTAGCTACTGCCGCCTCGGCAATATCATTGGCATCTATGAATGGCTCTTTGGTGTCTCCGGCGGGAAGTACAACGTGACCGGCTCTTACAGGATCCAGGAGGAAACTTTCGCTGAAATTCTGGGCGAACCAGCTGGCCCGGAGAATGGTCCAGTCCAAACCACATTGCTTTACAATTTCTTCACAATGTTGAGCTTCTGGTTCACCTCTGCCCGATAGTAGAACGATTTTCTTTATCCCGTTTCTGGCGGCGAGTGAAGTGAATGCCTGAATGCTGTTTGGGGCTCCTGGTACGGCGAGGTCAGGCTGAAAGGAGAGATAGATAGAATGAACGTCCTGGAGCGCCGGAATCCATGTCTGCTGATCCTCCCAGTCAAAAGGGATAATGGCAGACCTTGAGCCGATTCTTACTGGCAGGCCGAGTTGAGTAAGCTGTTCTGCGATTCTTTTACCTGTTTTGCCAGTACCTCCAAGTACCAAAATGAGTTTGTCTTTGCTTTCCATAATTTTTAATCTTTAGTTCAAAACTAGGGGATGCCTGATGGAGAAAATAGAACAAAACCGACAGGTATTACGAAGAGCTGAGCTGGTTTAGGTTTTCTACGATTTCAAACGATTTTTTTTGGTACTGAAAAGGAGAAAATCCTGCAAATTCCTTAAACGAACGGATGAAATGAGATTGGTCAGCATATTTGTTTTCGTAAGCTATATCTGAAAATTTATCGTATTCATTATTTCTTAATTGTATTAAGGAGGCCTGGAAGCGGCAAATTCTCGAGAAAAGCTTTGGCGAGATACCGGTATAGGCTTTGAATTTCCTTTCCATGCTTCGCTCTGACAGGCCGAGATCGTCTTGCAATCTTTTTAATGGGACAAGGCCCTTGGATTGAGTGATTTGTGCGAGTGCATGTTTCATGGCTGCGTCTTGCAAGTGAAGGCTGCTTTGTTGCTCCATATCCAGGAAATGAAAGAGGATTTTAAGCTGGTCATTTGCCGCAGAAGCATACAAAAGCTGGTCTGAGAGTGCCGGATGTTTCTTTTTGACGAGCTCTTCCAGATTTAAACAGGAATCGGTGAGTTCTTCGGCAGGAAGACCAAATAATGTTTTTAGGGCATTGGGGTAAAAATGGATACCAATGGCCTGGAAATTTCCGTTGAGCTGTAGTTCGGCATAACGGGTGCTTTGTCCGAAAAGAAACAGATCAGATAGTTGTTTGTTTCCCTGATAAAGGACTCCCTCACTTTTCGGCTGGTAGATGAGACCTGGACAACCGTCGGCCATTGTTCTGAAGGGGGTGGTGCTGGTTTCCGCATGATTGCTTTCCAGCGTCCAGCAGTATCTGATGTGGTTTTTAAGATGGTTCGGGGGATGGATTTCCTGATAGTTCATGCTTCAACACTTTAGTTATTAGATACATCTGTTTGTGTTTTGTTAGTCGAATCTGAATATAAATTTCAAAATTGTTTTGTTTTTTTAAGGAAAATTGAAACAAATTCTGAAGAATATTGTCTATGTTTATGATATCAATTTAATATCATTTAAATACTAGGTAATATGAAAACAGAAAGTACTGTAAATCCTTTTAATGGCTATGTTGCTATAGTCATTCTGATTCTTGCCGCAGGTCTGCTGGCCTTTGGTATAGTAACTCAATCCGTTGGATTGATTATCGCTTCGGCTTTAATTATTATTTTAATTGCTAAGGGCCTGATCATTGTAAGCCCGAACAGTTCTAAGGTATTGTTGTTGTTTGGAAAATACAGGGGAAGTGTAAAGCAAAATGGCTTGTTTTGGATCAATCCATTGTTTACCCGGTTTACCTATTCCTTGCGGGCCAGAAACTTTGAAAGTGAGAAAATTAAGGTGAACGACAAAATGGGGAATCCCATCCTGATCAGTGTAATTTTGGTCTGGCGGGTTAGGGATACGTTTAAAGTGGCCTTTGAGGTGGATAATTACAGTGCCTTTATTAAAATACAATCAGACTCTGCGGTACGTAAGCTGGCAGGTTCTTTTCCTTATGATCATTTTGAAGATGAAACGGCTACTGTAACCTTGAGTACAAATTTTGACGATGTGAACCGTGCTTTGGAAAATGAGCTGGCAGAACGTTTGGAGATTGCTGGTATAGAGGTGATTGAATCCAGGATCGGTTATTTGGCTTATGCGCCGGAAATTGCGCATTCTATGTTGAGAAGGCAGCAGGCTTCGGCTGTAGTTGCAGCGAGACATAAAATTGTTGAAGGTGCTGTTGGGATGGTTGAAAGTGCTTTAAATTTGCTTTCAGAAAAACATATTATAGAATTTGATGAGGATAAGAAAGCAGCCATGGTGAGTAATTTAATGGTGGTGCTTTGTGGGGATAGTGAAACTAAACCGGTGATCAATACCGGAACTTTAAATCAGTAAAGATGGCCGAAAAGAAATCATTTGCATTGAGAATTGACGCAGAGACAATGAAGGCTATTGAAAAATGGGCTGCTGATGAATTTCGTAGTGTTAATGGCCAGATTGAATGGATGCTTCACAAGAGCCTTAAGGACGCGAAGCGTTTGAAAGGGAAAACAGAAAGCGGTTTGGATAAGTAGAGGTGAATTGTTCGAAAAATTCTGTACAGCTGCTTCAAGACTAACGATATCAGGCGGCTGAAGAAGCCGCAGATCTCTGAGGTCTTTCCGCAGCGTACGAGAATTTTTCGTAGCAAATTGCAGAGGAGGGCGGTGATCCGGGTAGGGTGCAGAGTAAATTGCAGAGGAGGGAGGCCGGGCAGGGCGTTGAGCGCAGGGAAGCAGGGAGTAGAGAAAAGCAGGGAGTTGAGAAAAGCAGGGAGTTGAGAAAAGCAGGGAGTTGAGAGTAGACAAGTAGGGATTGAGAAGTAGAGAGTAGACTGAATGTAAATTAAAGCGTAAATTTTTGCCGTAAGAAGGAATTGGTTAGATTTGAAAGAAAAAAGTTATGGGTTTAAGTGAAATCTTAAAAAGCGCGCACTCAGGATGGCGCTATGTAGTGTTAATTCTCCTTATCGTTGCTATTGTCAATGCCTTTTCAGGCTGGTTGGGCAAAAAAGCGTATACAGAAGGCAATAGAAAGCTGAATGTTTTTACGCTGATCAGTTCACATATACAGCTGCTTATGGGTTTGATTCTTTATTTCATGAACAACTGGTACAAAGCAGACAGTTCTGTAGCCATGGCCAGGTACTGGAAAATGGAGCACATCAGTATGATGATCTTTGCTGTAATTTTAATTACAGTGGGTAATGCCCGCTCTAAGCGTTTTGATAATCCGGCGGCAAAACATAAAACCATTGCAATTTATTTTACATTGGCCTTGGTGATCATTGTTGCAGCAATCTATGCGATGACAAAGGCTGATGTGTCTCGTTCATTCTTTGGAGTATCGTAAATTTTACAATTTTATTTTGACTTCTAAGTTTTATTTATATTTTTGTTGCTCATGATCAACAATATACATACATGGCAGTGGCGTGGTAATTCCGAAAAGAGTTTCGTCGCAGCTTTGTGTACCTTATAGTTTATCAACCTAAACCAACCACATTTCTAACCCGACGTTACACAACGTCGGGTTTTTTTGTGTTTGGACTTTTTTGATTTTTAAAAATGATGTTATAAATAATTTATGAAAGGCAACATTACGATCCACACTTCTTTCAAAAAGAGACTCGCAGATACCACGACTCCGGTTAGTATCTACCTTCGGTTAAGAGATGTATTCCCCAATACGATCTTACTGGAAAGCTCTGACTATCACAGCAGGGAAAATTCTGTAAGTTATGTCTGTGCAGATCCTGTAGCTGGCATTGTGCTGAAAGACGAGGTGCTGTCTGTTTATTATCCGGACGGGAGCAGAGAAGAGAAAACTGATTTCAATCTTATTGAAGAGATAGATGCGTTTAAGTCTAAATTTGATCATAAAGCAGACACAGATGGCCGTTATATTTCCTCCGGGCTTTTTGGTTATTTTACCTGGAATGCTGTGCAGCATTTTGAGGATATTTCCCTGACGGCCACTGCCCCTGAGCAGGAGACTATCCCTGTGATGCAATACCATGTATACAGGTACATCATCGCTGTTGATCACTTTCGTAATGAGATCACATTGTTCAACAACAGTTTCAACGGGGAAGAAAATGTAGACCTGGAAAAGATTGAGTATCTGATCCAGAATAAAAATTTCCCGGAATATAATTTTAAGATAGAAGGTGAAGAAAGCTCCAATTTGACAGATCAGGAGTTTATGGACATCGTGGAAAAGATGAAGAAGCATATCTTAAGAGGGGATGTCTTTCAGATCGTTCCCTCAAGAGCATTTAAGCAAGGTTTTTCTGGCGATGAGTTTAATGTATACCGCTGCTTGCGCTCCATTAACCCTTCGCCGTATCTGTTCTATTTTGACTATGGAGACTTTAAGCTTTTTGGTTCTTCGCCGGAGGCACAAATCACCATTAAGAACAACACGGCAAATATCTTTCCGATTGCGGGCACGTTTAAACGTACCGGAAATGATGAAGAAGATGCTGAAATTGCCAGAAAACTGGAGCAGGATCCTAAAGAAAGTGCAGAACACGTGATGCTGGTCGATCTGGCCAGGAATGACCTGAGCAGGCATTGTAATCAGGTGCAGGTGAAATCTTTTAAAGAGGTTCAGTATTATTCTCACTTGATCCATTTGGTGTCAAAGGTGAGTGGAAATTTGCAAAAGGGCACTTCTGCAATTAAGGTGGTGGCAGATACTTATCCGGCAGGTACATTAAGCGGAGCTCCAAAATATAAAGCGATGCAGCTGATTGATCAGTACGAAGGATTAGGGCGTAATTTTTATGCCGGGGCTATTGGTTATATGGGCTTTAATGAAGAGTTTAACCATGCCATTATGATCCGGACATTTATGAGTAAAAACAATGAGCTTCATTATAGGGCGGGCGCAGGTATTGTGGCAGATTCTGTCGCGGAGAACGAACTGAACGAAGTAAATAATAAAATTGCTGCTCTTCGGAAAGCGGTACAAATGGCAGTGGAGATTTAAGAAAAATATATGAAGAAGAAAGTATTGGTTATAGATAACTATGACTCTTTTACCTACAACCTGGTACATCTGGTGAACGAAATTGGATACGAAGTGGAGGTTTGGAGAAACGATAAATTTGAGCTGGAGGATGTGGACCGTTACGATAAGATCCTGTTGTCTCCCGGACCAGGTATTCCTCAGGAGGCAGGTCTGCTTTTGGAGGTGATCAAAACTTATGCGGGAAAGAAAAGTATTTTTGGCGTATGTCTTGGACAGCAGGCTATTGCAGAGGCCTTTGGAGGTAACTTGTTGAATTTAGGCCGGCCTATGCATGGTATCGCAACGCCAATCAACGTCCTGGACCCGGATGAGTTGACCTTTAAAGATTGCCCGGAAATTATTAATGTGGGCAGATATCACTCTTGGGTAGTCGATGCTGCAGGTCTTCCATCTGTTTTTACAGTAACGGCCACAGATAAAGATGGACAGATCATGGCGCTGAGACACAATGAGTTTGATATAAGAGGGGTGCAATTTCACCCGGAGAGTGTATTAACGGAATATGGTAAACAAATGATGCAAAACTGGTTAGAATCATGAACATCCTGGATAAAATAGTTTTACGGAAGCGCGAAGAGATACAGCTCGCTAAACAAAAAGTAAGTGTACTGCAATTGGAAGCCGCGCTGCATTTTGAACGCCAGCCGTATCGGTTTAAAGATTTTTTAACGGATGACCAGCGGACGGGTATCATCGCTGAATTCAAACGCCGTTCTCCCTCCAAGGGGATTATTAACGATAGGGTAACGGTTGAGGAAGTGACAACAGCCTATTCTTCAGCTGGCGCTTCTGCAATTTCTGTCCTGACAGATATTGATTTCTTTGGTGGCGATCCTTCAGATCTCCTGAAGGCGAGGGCTGTTAATCAGATTCCTTTACTGAGAAAAGATTTTATGGTAGATGAGTATCAGGTTTTGGAGGCAAAAGCCTGGGGAGCAGATATTATTTTATTGATTGCTGCAATTCTGACACCAAAAGAAATTGCGGCATTGGCAGCTACGGCAAAAGGACTTGGTTTAAATGTGCTTTTGGAGGTGCATAATCAGGAAGAACTGGAACGAAGCATTTGCGCCGATTTGGACGCAATTGGCGTAAACAATAGAAATCTGGCCGATTTTACAGTAAATATCCAGACTTCTTTTGATCTGGTAGATCAGATTCCGAATGATTTTATGAAGATTTCGGAAAGTGCCATCAGTCATACCGATACGATCAAGCGTTTAAAGACCGCGGGATTTAATGGCTTTTTAATTGGAGAGAACTTTATGAAAACCGAAGATCCGGGAGCTGCAATGCGCCAGTTTGCCAGAGATTTAATCTCGGTATAACTTTTGTATCTTTGCAGGGATACATGGGAAAACAAAAATTTTATGATACCGCACTTAAACAGGAACGCGCTGTACTTGTTGGTGTGATCAGGCCCGGGGAAACCCCGGAAGAGACCAAAGAATATTTGGATGAGCTGGCTTTTCTGGTAGATACGGCAGGAGGAAAGGTAGAGCATGTTTTTACACAGAAAATGCTCCGCCCGGAACGTGCTACATTTGTTGGTACCGGTAAACTGGAAGAAATACAGGCTTATGTGAAGTCTGAAGAGATAGATATGGTCGTGTTTGATGATGAACTTTCGCCATCTCAGCTTAGGAATATTGAACGGGAACTGCAGGTGAAGATCCTTGACCGAAGTAACCTGATCCTGGATATTTTTGCGGGCAGGGCTCAAACAGCACAGGCCAAGACACAGGTGGAATTGGCACAGCTGCAGTATTTGCTGCCTAGATTAACCCGGTTATGGACCCACCTGGAGCGCCAGAAAGGTGGTATTGGGATGCGTGGACCTGGTGAAACGCAAATTGAGAGTGACAGGAGGATGATTCTGGAGAAGATTTCCCTGCTGAAAAGCCGGTTGAAACTGATTGATAAACAGAATGAAACACAGCGGAAAAACAGAACGCAGTTGATCCGGGTGGCTTTGGTGGGTTATACCAACGTGGGGAAATCTACGATTATGAATATGTTGTCTAAATCAGAGGTTTTCGCGGAGAACAAATTGTTCGCGACACTGGATACAACCGTTAGAAAGGTGGTTATTGACAATTTGCCTTTCCTGCTTTCAGATACCGTTGGGTTTATTCGTAAATTACCGCATCATTTGGTAGAATGTTTTAAATCTACACTTGATGAGGTAAGGGAGGCGGATATATTGATCCATGTGGTGGATGTATCGCATACCAGTTTTGAAGACCAGATCGGCGTCGTGAATGAAACATTGAAGGACCTGGGGGCGAGAGACAAAGATACGATTATGGTTTTCAATAAGATAGATGCCTATGTGAGTCCTGAACCCGTTGAAGAGGGTGAAGATCATGTGCCGTTTACTTTGGCAGAGTTTAAAAAGAGCTGGATGGCGCATCATAATGCTCCTGCTTTATTTATCTCCGCATTGCACAAAGAAAATTTAGAAGAGTTCAAGCAGTTATTATACGATAAGGTGGTGGACCTGCATACGCAGCGTTATCCTTATGATAAGTTGTTATATTAATATTTAAGTGGAGGATTAGATTATGGAAAGTAAAAGACAACAGAAATTTGCAGGGGTATTACAGGAAGAACTGGCAGCGATTTTTCAACGCGAAGGAGCTGCATATTTACCCAATACATTGGTTACCATTACCAAAGTAAGAGTGTCACCAGATCTTGCCGTGGCGAAAGTTTATCTTAGCTTTTTGAATACGAACAACACTGCATTATCGGTTGCAACGGTAAATTCACATTCAGGGGAGATACGTTATAAGCTGGGTTCCAGGATCAGGCACCAGGCGCGGATTGTTCCCACGCTTACTTTCTTTGTAGATGATACGAATGAGTATGTGGAGCACATGGATAAAATCTTTGATAAGATTTCTAAAGACAGAAAAGATACAGATCAGGAGGGGTAAAAGCCTCCTTTTATTTTACCAGGAATGACACTTTCGGAACGCTTTGAAACTTATTTTGAAAGAAAGGATGTCTCTATAACTCAGGTTGTGGATTTTGATCCTGACAAGGATGCTTTATTTCCCTTTGATTTTACAAAAAGCAATCTCGAGCTGACAGATGATGTGTTAAGAGATACCGCAAAATTTTCGGCCTGGGTAGCGCATAAGTTACGGGAAAACCAGTGTCGTTACGGAATTGGTGGATATGGGGAACATAGAACCATATATGCCCGAAGTGCACATTTTGACACCACTGAAGAGCCGCGCCGTTTGCATCTTGGAGTAGATATTTGGGGTCCTGCGGGAACGCCGGTATATAATTTTCATGAAGCTGTGGTGCATAGTTTTAAGTTTAATGACCATTTTGGTGATTACGGTGCAACGATCATTTTAAAATATGATTTTGAAGGGCTGGTGGTCTATGGTCTTTATGGACACCTGAGCCTTGCGTCTTTAAATGGGTTGCATGAAGGGCAGGTTATCGCTGCTGGAGCTGCTTTTGCATCTTTCGGCATTCCGGAAGAGAATGGTTACTGGCCACCACACTTGCATTTTCAATTGATGTTTAGTATGCGTGGCCTTAAGGGAGATTATCCTGGGGTCTGCAAATTTTCGGAGCGCGCAATCTATCTGGCCAACAGCCCTGATCCAAATCTGATTCTGAGACACAGTCTGTGTCATTCAGTTTAAGGTAAACTTTTTGGTTTAAATTCTTCAGCTGGTTTAATTTACGTAAATTAGGGTATGACAAAAATTTTCATTTCCTTTTTTCTGCTGATGGGTTTTTCCTGTGCCGCACAACAGCCGGAGTTTAAAGGTGGGCTGGAAACTTTTGTGCGCGCAAATACCGTTTATCCTCCGTATTCACAAGCCAATTGTATTGAGGGGAGGGTAACGATCAATTTTAAACTGGACCAGCAGGGCCGGGTATTTAATGCTTTTGTGAAATCGGGTATAGGTACGGATCTGGATGACGAAGCCCTTCGTCTGATCCGGATGAGCAGTGGTAAGTGGAAAGTGCCTGCGGGTTATGATACGACGTATGTATTGGTTGTACCTGTTAATTTTAAACTGGATGGATATGACTGCGGCAATAAAAGTAGAGCAGAGATCCAGCAAGCCATTAATGCCTATAAATCAAGTGATGCATTGGCCAATGCCGTATTGAATTTTTACATCAACAAGGAAAAGGGCGTTTATAATGCAGCTGATGAACCTAAAATTCTTGCCTTGAGAAAAGAACTGGGTTATGATAAGGCCTATATGGAGCAGAGAATTAAAGATGGCATGGCCAAACTCAAACAGAAAGATAAAGATGGCGCTTGTGAGGATTTCCTTTTTGTAAAGCACATGGGCTTTGATCTTGCAGACGAGCAATTGCAAAAGTATTGCAGGTAGGTAAAGCGAACCTATACGATAATCTGAATGGCTGCGGGTAGCAATTCGGCACTAATCTGTTTTACCTTTCCCATATACTCTCCATCTACCTGAAAATGTACCAAATGCTTGGTTTGGATATTGATTTTTCTGGTGTGAAAGGTCTCAATTTTTTCCGGGTTGAAAGGAAGAGAGGTGAATCTGATTTTCAGGATTTCGGCGATAGAGTATTGCTTAACGAGGATAACTTCAAAAAGGTCATCATCCAGTTTTCCTTCAGGATTGATTTTTACCCCTGTGCCATACATAGTTGCATTGGCAATAACCACCATCGCTGCCTCAGACTGGATATCCTGGTCCCCCATTTTCAATTCCACGTTCATTTTATGATGTTTCCATAATGCATGCCAGGATGCTTTTGCATAACCCCACATGCCTCTTTGAGGAAGGTCATCGAATTTTTTAATAATATAGGCATTAAACCCAATATCGGATAAATGGATGCAGAGTTCTCCATTAATTTTGACGACATGGATGCTTTTGGGAGTCCCTTGGATACAGAGATCGAGGGCCAGGTTGATGTCGGTGGGAATACCCAGTTCCCGGGCCATACCATTGGCGGATCCTGCAGGAAGGATACCTATAGGCGTGCCGGAATTAAGCAGGCATTCTGCTACTAGTTTCAGTGTGCCGTCCCCACCTACCGCAATTACGCGGGTTGGAGCTGTTTTTTTTATCGCCTGTTTAATTTGCCCCGAATCACAATCCTTTGGGAGTTCGAAAATTTCTATGTCGTGATCTTTATCCGCAAAGAAATTCTTGATCACTGCATGAAGATCCAGATTGTGGCTTCCGGACCCGGGATTGACAATAAAAAGTAATTTATGTTTCAAGGCTGTTTTGTTTAATTTGTTGTTAAGACAAACAACAATGCGGTCGCTCTGTTTGGTTTATAATGAAGAATTCGGTTAGTGTAAAAATTTATCATGGCTATGGACATACCCACAATTTGGTGGTGTATGGTCATGTGTTTAAATACAGGGCAAGTACAAAGCAGGTATTTAGCAATAATCTACTGGTTAATATCCTTCATCTGTTGAGGCTTTTCGTGCTAAGACCCTTTCCTTTTACCAAGGTTAGGCTTCATTTTAATGGAGATGTGATAGATCAGACAACGGAATACGATGGTTTTTTTAAATTTGAATGGAGTGCCACGACAAATATTGCTGCGGGATGGCACCAGGTAAAAGTGGAGGCTTTGGGAAAGGACGGGACCGTCACTGCAGATAGCTGGGGAAAGATCTTTGTACCGCATATTACCCAATATGCTTTTATCTCGGATATTGATGATACCATTATGATTTCCCATTCGGCTACAATAGGCCGAAGGCTAAGAGAGCTTTTGATCAAGAACCCACATACAAGAAAGACCTTTAAGGATGCGAGACTACATTATGAGCTTTTGGCTTTTTCGCATACAAGTCCCGATCAACCCAATCCTTTTTTCTATGTGTCTAGCAGTGAATGGAATCTTTATGATTATCTGGTGGAGACCTTTCGTTTTAATCAATTGCCTGAAGGTGCTTTTTTGCTGAATCAGATTAAACGCTGGCGCAACCTGATCCGAACCGGAAAAACTGGACATGAAGGAAAATTGCTTCGGGTGATGAGAATCCTGGATGCTTTTCCCAATCAGAAATTTGTTTTTTTTGGCGATAACTCGCAACAGGATCCTGAAATTTATACCAGCATCGCTGCGCGTTATCCTGATCATATCGAGGCCATCTATATTCGGAATGTGCGTCCGGAAAATTTCAGTTCCGCAAGAAGCAGGCTGGAGCAGGCCGAACTTCAGGGCATTAAAACCTGCCTGTTCAACGACAGCAGCGAAGCAATTTTGCATTCCAGGAAAAGCGGTTTGATCAGCTTAGATGAAATCGAGGGTATTAAACCGTTGATTTAAGATCTGTGCATTATTTACATCGAGCCATTTGTCAAGGATTGTTCCATAAACCTGCCTGAAATCTACCTGGTATTTTAAATCACCAGCCTCCAGATCTTGTAAGTTAGGCGCGGCATTATAGATGCCTTGTTTTTTTAGCTTTCCGCCAAAGAGGAACATATTGTTTGCTGTACCATGATCTGTTCCGTTACTGGCATTTTGCTCTACTCTTCTGCCAAATTCTGAAAAGGTCAGGACCAGGGTGTCGTCTAGTTTGTTGTTTTGTTTCAGGTCTTTCAGAAAGGCATTGATGCCTTCAGCATATTGTTTAAGGAGCCTGCCCTGTTGTGGGGTTTGGTCCACATGGGTATCAAAGCCACTTAAGGAAACATAATAGACCCGGGTTTTAAGGCCCGAAGAGATAAATTTAGCGACGGTTTTCAATTGACTGGCAAATCCCGTTGAAGGATAAGTAAAGTTATCCTGGTAGATTTTAGAGGTGTTTTGAATATAGCTGGCGGAAGAGGAGGTTTCAATCATGGTTTTGTAGAGGTAGCCCAGATTGTCTTCATCCAGGTGCTCTTTATCATTGTTCATCATCTCCTTGAAAAAAGGTTCATTGGTATTTCTGAATAAGGCCGCGGGATCTTTAAGTGCAATTCCTTTCTTGGTTTTTCCTTTCATGGCTAACGAGAGACTGTCGTCTACCTCAATGGCCGTATAAGGAAACTTACAACTCTGGCAATTGGAATCCAGGTAACGTCCAATCCAGCCGGTGGAGAGGAACTGGTTTGCGTCACTTGCGGTTTGCCAAATGTCCATCGACCTGAAGTGGGAACGATCCGGGTTAGGGTACCCCACGTCATTGATAATGCTCATCCAACCCTGGTCGTAGATTTCTTTGAGCGCAGAAAGATTCGGGTTAAGGCCTTGCATGTCGTCTAGCTTGATCAGTTCCTGGGGCTTTATGGCAATGTTTTTTCTTTTTTGATAATAGATGTCATTTCCAAATGGAATGACCGTGTTCAGGCCATCGTTGCCGCCCGAGAGTTGTACCACCACCAGATTCTTGTATAAGGTTAATTCATCTAAGGCAAGGGCTTCAAATGGTTTAATGAAGGCCGGCACAACAAAGGTTCCAGCGGCAGTGAGCATGGAGTTCTTTAAAAAATCTCTTCTTTTCATCGTGTTTTCTCCTTAAATGGTTAGCAAAGCTGGTATTCTGGTGTACTGGTAATTTCTATGGCTGTTTTTTTTAAATCAGAGCTGTTGGTTGTCAGGCTTTTGATCTTACTGCCAGGTAATGGCTGTAGCAGGAATGCTGCCAGATCTGCCGTACTACAGTTTTTAGGTAGGGTGTTCAGGAATTTTTCCCAGTTGGCCTCCGCATTGATGTATGATTTTTTCTGGATTTTGGGTTTTCTATTGATAGCCAGAAGTGCTTCCTCTTCCGGATCGGCTTTTGCATTGAAATCGATTAGTCCGTCGTTTAAGACCAGCGATGGGATCTTCATTCTCAGCATCAGTGAAGAGCTGTCTATCCAGCTTCTGCCACCCGGCCAGCCCGCTACATTGGGTGGATTGAAGAGGTATTGACCAAGGCTGCTTTGTAGTTGTATCAAAACCTGGGGTTTATTATAGGTAACGAAAAATTCCCTGCTGAGTCCGACGAGGAGTTCTGCCGGTGATTTGATCTTATTGCCGGTATTTTCGGAGCTATAGAACCATTCTGCTTCGAACATTTTTTTCATGACCGCGGAGATGTCATATTGCTGGTCATAAAAGCAGGAAGAAAGTTCTTGAATATGTACCTCATTAGGCGTATCGCTTACAAAGAAAGTGTAAAGTTTGCGACAGATGAATGTAGCGGTTGCTGGTTTTTCCAGGATAAGATCAATAATGGCCTCTCCATCGAAATTCCCGGTTTTTCCAAAGAAGATTTTACTTCCTGTGTCATGTATGGTGGGTTTGAATTCAAAATCGCCATCTTTATTATAAGTCCAGCCAGTAAATGCCCTGGCAGACTCCCGGATGTCTTGCTCAGTATAATTGCCCCTGCCAATGGTAAACAGTTCCATCAGTTCCCGTGCAAAATTCTCATTGGGGTGGTTTTTCCTGTTTTGCTGGTTATTGAGGTACTGAAGCATTGCAGGAGATTTGGAAACTTCTATCAGTAATGTTTTAAAGCTTCCTAAAGCATATTTCCTTTGAATGTTGTTTAGTTGTTGAGAAAAGTAGGGATTGCCTGAACGGCAAGCAAAATGGCCATGCCAGAACAAGGTCATTTTCTCTAATAAAGGAGCGTCCGTACTGATCATCCTCTGGATCCATTCAATGTTAAGGTCTCTTCCTTTTTGACTGATCTTCCGGATAATTTCCTGTCGTTGTTCTTTTTCTTCCGGACTGAAGTCTTTTTTTCCATTCAGACCAGCTTGCATGAGCAATTGTTGCCGGGTTTCGGAAGCATCGACGGTATTCAGATCGGTGATTTTCTGGGCATTGGAAAAGAGTTCTTTGATGGATTTATGCAGATTCTTTCTGCTGAGGTGTTCCAGTTCAGGATACGCAATTCCAAATCCTGCTCTGTTGTAGAGGTGCTTGACTTTAAAGAAGTTTTCCTTTTTTTCCATAGCAATAGGAGCTTGGTGTCCTGATAGGACTCTGTTTTCACAGATAAGTTTAAAGCTATTTACAAAGAAATGAAAAGAAGGTCTAGCTTATTGATTTTCCAAATGGGGAGAAGGCGAGGTTCATGAGCTTAAAATGCTGTCTGCCGAAGGGAATTCCTATGATGGTAAGACACAGGAGGATGCCGAAAAATAAATGGGTAAGTGCGATCCAAAATCCTCCAAAGAGAAGCCAAATGATGTTCATAATGGTGGAAAGACATCCTGTATTGGAAGAAGTATCCGTAATGCGGACACCAAAGGGGGCCAGACCAACAAATGCAAATTTAAAACATTGGAGTCCAAAGGGAATGCCAACGATGGTAAGGCACAGGATCAGACCACCGAAAATATATTCAAGAAAAATGAAAAAACCTCCGAAGATGATCCAGATGATATTGCCTATAAAATTCATTGTATGCTCTTTTTATTAAGATGGAATTTAATAAATTTAGTTACATTAATTTTATCTGTTTATTTTGTTAGATGGAGCACTTGATTAGGATAATTATTTTAATCCTATCGGATTTATGTTTTAATATTGCATATGGTTTTCAAACTGCTGGAAGATGAGATTGTATTTCCTGATCCTGCACTTGCCGATCCTGATGGATTGCTGGCAATTGGGGGTGATCTGCATATGGAACGCTTGCTGCTCGCCTATGAAAATGGAATCTTTCCATGGTTTAGTGAAGATGATCCGATCTGTTGGTTTTCTCCCCATGAACGTTGTGTGATTTTTCCAGAAAACCTTAAAGTCAGTAAAAGCATGAGGAAGGTCTTTAAAGATGGTGTGTTTCGGATCAGCATGAACGAGACGTTTAAAGAAGTGATTATGCATTGTGCCTCTGTGGAGCGAAAGGATCAGAATGGCACCTGGATCACTTCCGAAATGCAGGAGGCTTATATCAATCTGCATGTAAATGGTTATGCACACAGTGTGGAAGTCTGGCAGAACGATAAACTGGTTGGCGGTCTGTACGGAATTCTTGTTAATGGTGTTTTTTGCGGGGAAAGTATGTTCAGCCTGGTTAGTAATGCTTCAAAAAGCGCCCTGATCTGGCTTTGTGAACAGAGTAGATTGCTAATGATAGATTGTCAGATGCCTAATGATCATTTGATGAGCCTTGGGGCAGAAATGATTGACCGGGAAACCTATTTAAAACTCCTAAAAAGAAAGGTTTAATTCAGCAGTTCCCGGATATCTTCTTTACTCAAGGATTTAAAGAAACTTTCTTCTGTAGTGATCAGGGAACTGGCCAGTCTTTTCTTTCGGTTTTGCAGGGAAAGAATTTTTTCTTCTACGGTATCCCGTGTAATGAATTTATAGATGAAGACTTTCTTGTCCTGGCCAATCCGGTGCGTCCGGTCTATGGCCTGTTGCTCCACGGCCGGGTTCCACCAGGGATCGAGGATAAACACATAGTCTGCCTGGGTTAGATTCAAACCTACTCCACCCGCTTTGATAGAGATCAGGAAGACTTTAAGGTTTTCATCTTGTTGGAATTCGGCTACAATTTCTCCTCTGTTTTTTGTGGACCCATCTAAATAGGCATAAGGAATATGTTCGTTTTCCAGATGACGCTTAAATATACTCAGGTGTTTCACGAATTGTGAGAAGATCAATACCTTATGGCCTCCTTTAAGCACATTGTCCAGGGTGTGTATAATGCTTTCAAACTTTCCGGAATCTGAGGTGTAGGTATCGTCTATCATCGATGGATGATTTGCTAGCTGCCGAAGTGCAGTAAGGCCCTGCAAGAGCTGGACTTGCTTTTTTGCATAGGTGCCATCATCCATGCTGCTGAGCAGATCGTTGCGATAAGCTGATTTTGTTTTTTCGTAATAGCTGGCCTGATCTTCGCTCATATCACAGTAGAAAACCTGTTCAGTTTTGGCAGGTAACTCTTCAGCAACCTGCTCCTTTGTTCTTCTTAAAACAAATGGTTTGATGATGGCCTGAAGTTTTCTGGCTTTTTCTTCGTCCTTTTTCTTTTCGATGGCCTGCACGTACTCTTCATTGAAGAACGCCTGAGTGCCTAAAAGGCCTGGATTCAGAAAGGTGAGTTGCGTCCAAAGGTCGCCTACAGAATTTTCTACAGGCGTACCACTCAGGATCAGCCTGTGTTTTGATTTTAAAGACCTGACTGACTTAAAGGATTTGGAAGAGGGGTTTTTGATGTTCTGACTCTCATCCAAAATAATGTAGTTGAAATAGAAATCTTTCATCAGGGCGATGTCAACCCGGGTAATGCCATAAGTGGTAATGACCACGTCATAGCGAATGAACTGGCTTACATCTTTATTCCTCGAACTTCCTGTATGGGAGAGGATTTTTAATTTTGGGGTGAATTTTTTTGCTTCGTTTAGCCAGTTGTAAATTAATGAGGTTGGCATGATGATCAAAGAAGTGCCGGGGGTGGCATTTTTCTCGTTATCCTCTTTTTGCTTCTGTAACAGGGCCAAGGTTTGAATAGTTTTACCCAATCCCATATCGTCTGCAAGGCAGCCTCCAAAATTATACTCTCTTAAAAAGCTGAACCAGTTATAACCAGCCTTTTGATAGCTTCTAAGATCTCCTTTGAAATGCTCCGGCATTTGAATGTCGGAAATATTTTCAAAGTCATTTAGTTTTTGAAGTTTGCGGTTGAGTGTGACATTGGTAATACTGTCTTCAGAAAGATCATTAAGCAATCCTATATGATGCTTTTTTAATTTCAGCGATTTACTGCCTTCCGAGAGGCTGAACAAAGTGCCGTATTTACTGAGCCATTTGTCTGGAATAATTGCGATAGAGCCATCTGGAAGGATAAATTCTCTTTTTTTCTGAAGGATATGCTGTTTGAGTGCCAAAAACGGGATAGGATGATTGCCAAAATATACGATAGCATTGATGTCAAACCAGTCATTATTTTCGCTGACCTCAAAATCAATTTTGTTTGTTGCAAAAAGGAAGCGTTTTGTTCCCGTTGCTTGCTCTACCTCATAACCTTTTTCTCTGAGTTCCTCTAAATGTTCGTTAACCCAGTTGAGCAAACCATAGGACTTATCCTCTTGTTCTCCGGGATCGTGTAATTCCAGGTTGTGGAATAAAGCACTTGTTTTCTTTAATCCCGATTTGAGCAACTCATTAAATTTGTTTTTTTCCCAGTCTGTATTTCTTTTGATCCTGGTAAATACATAGTTGTCTTCTGTTTTATGGACTCTAACCGTCACCTTGCGTTCATTGTCCATGGCGAAGGCGTATGAACCATACCGGAAGTATAACTGCAGTTGTGAAATTCCCCCTTCTACATAGATGATTTTCAGGATGGCCACAGGGTCGTGTTTTTCTGTTTTGATTTCAAAACCTTCCGCATAGACGTGATATTTCTCGATCAGAGGGGCAACAAACTTCTCAAAATAAGCACCTTCAGTGGCTTTTGGTATAGTGATGAAGCGCTTGTTGAGGAAGGGTTGTAATTTTTTACCCTCTATATCCTGCTCGAAAAAGTACAGTACATCATTTAAAAGTAGCCATGCAGGCTGGTTGCTTACGACCTGTGCTTCTTTAAACATAAAATCTATCCGCATTCCCTGATATTTTATCGTTGGGAAATAACGGGTTTCGGTCTCGTTTCTTCTAAAATGGAAAAGAATGGTTGCGGGCTCAGCGGCGATTTCAATTTCTCTTTCTGCAGGCCATCCGTCTTTTCCCATGAGGTATAAGGCTGTCTCTTATACACATCTCCGAGCCCACGAGACAGGCAGCTCTATCGCGTATGCCGTCTTCTGCTTGAAAAGGGGGGGGGGGGGGGGGGGGGGGGGGGGGGGGGGGGGGGGGGGGGGGGGGGG
>NZ_JAELTV010000449.1 GCF_016429005.1 Pedobacter sp. ASV19 | reverse complement strand
CCCCCCCCCCCCCCCCCCCCCCCCCCCCCCCCCCCCCCCCCCCCCCCCCCCCTATTTTAGATGTGTATAAGAGACAGACATTTGCTTACAGAATGGAACTTCAGCTCTGGTACTTCTTTGCTGCAGGCATACTGGCCTTGCTGATTGCCTGGCTAACCGTGGGCTTACAAGCGATAAAAGCTGCAGGAGCAGATCCAATTCAATGTTTAAGAGATGAATAAATTGATCAGGCTTATTAAGATGGAAAGGGCACCATTTTACCACAGGAACATACACAGTTGGGGTCTGAAACATTAAGTAATTTTAGGAAATAGCGATAGAAACCAATCCTGTCCTGCATTCCAGGATCGTTTTCTCCTTTATTACACTCTATACTGCCATTAATGAGGTTAATGGTCATTCCGAAACCTGGTGCATAACCTGAGGCCTTTTCTGCCTCTGAAGGCTTCCATTCTCCAGTCATGACAGCATGTGCTGATGGTTTCCTGTTTTGTGGTGTCATCCAGAAATAAATCGCGGTTTTAAAAGATAAAACCGGATCCTTGGTTACCAGATCTGGTTTGTTCAACAATATATCTGGGTTTCCAAAAATGACTGTAGATGCAAACCCATAATTACCATTATAACTCAATTGTAAAGGACCCCTCCCATAGTATTTCTGACCAGCTACAGCCGGATATACTTTATTTTGGATTACATATTCAAGATCTGTTCGCAGCTCATGTGTCAGCATCAGCCCATCATTAAACTTTCCATTTACTCCATTACGGGTTTCATGTGCGATGTGTGCAAAAAAGGCGGCAGCTTCTTTTTTATTGAGGTTTGCACAGAAATCACCATAATTAATCTCTGCACTGGAGTAAGGTTGCTTTTTGGCCCAATCCTGTTCCCAATCCGGATCCTGACGTACTACTATACTTTTCCCTGTTACCAGATCGGTTTTAGTTATCTTGAAGATCCATATTCCTCTTTTTTCAATTCTGATTTTAACTACGGACATTTCTGCAACTGCCTGCTTGAATGATTTATACGAAAAAAACTGATTATGCTGAGGGAAAAATCGATTAAAATCCTTTTCCGAAAAAAATGAAAGTATAGAGGGAGTCCGGGACCGGGCATATAAACTGAAACTTGCCTTAGATGTAATTATCGCCATAACTAAAAAAAGGACACTCATTTTTAATACGATATTTTTCATTGGAATATATTTTTTTAAAGGTTACAAAGCTATCATCTGCCATCAAATTTATTCATTTCGGTTTCTGTAGTGCTACAATTGATAGTATCGTTAATTGTTTAGTTTATTTTTTCAGTAGTTTTTGGTTTTCGAAAATACCAAAAAACCAGTAGTTGAAAAACCACAAATCCGGGGATTGCAGAAGCTCATAGGATGGGCGATTTTTGCCGCTATATTCATCTATAAATTTAAATAAAACCTATGAATCTTATTGTATTAAAAAATCCAATTTTAAAAATCGCAGCTCTTATTTCTTGTATGGCCATTATGGTTTCATGTAGTAAAAGCAAGGATAACGGTCCACAATCACCAGACAGCAGCTATCCAAAAGAAGTGACTATAGAATATAGAATCACTTCACCCGATTTAACTAAAGCAAATGTTATTTATTCTAACGAAACAGGAGGAAACAGCAATGTTAGTGATGCTGCACTTCCTTTTACAAAAACATTTAAAAGAACAGTAAAATATGCTGAAGCAGCTTCTATCGGCATTACTTCTTATACAGGGGGTAATATTAAGGCAGAGATTTTTGTTGATGGAAAATCCGTAAAAACCGAGTCTTATTCAGGAAATCAAGTCGTTACAGGTTCACTTGTCTACCCCTTCATGTAGATTATTATGGTCGTTGTTTCCCAAAGAGGAAGACAACGACCATTATAAATCGCTTTATAAAAATTATTTTGCTTTCTCTATATCTCTTACAGAAGCGACAGCAGATGGTGAGGTGTTATCTGCAGAAGGAAAAGGAAGTAAAATCTTACTCCTGTCGTGATATGCTCCCAGTTTATATTTTTCCTCATCGGTCTTAAACGCTTCATCTTTATGATCTAAAGCCGCAGCATCTTCTGTTTTAAAACCAGCAGCAATCTCTTTGTGGCGCTTAACGACTAGTGTATCGCCGGAGAGACGCAGTACTTTCATCATAGTTACGCCATGAGATCCGCTCCCATCTGCATTTCCATGTAAAAAAACCATAAGCAGATCACCGGGTCCGGTGGTCGAAAAATTCGCCTCCATAGCCTTGAGTCTTTCCGTTTCATTTGCAGCTCTATTCTTATTCAGCACAGGTGCAATAACGATTAATGCAAGAAAGACCCCTGCAATGATATACAGGTTACGAAACAGGCCCCAGGCAAAAGGAGTCTCATCTTTTAAATTTTTTGCTTCAGTTTTTAATTCCTCTGTCCAATGTTTTTTGGGAATAATGGCATCTGAAGCCACATCAACAGCGACCACTTCCTGTAAGCCTAAAGTTCCTATAGGCCCAAAAAGTGACAAATACTTCTGTTTCACAAACAGTTCTACATTTTTTTTCTCCTTAGAATCGAGAGTTGCGTTAATTGAAATACTCCTTGAATTCAGGACTTTTTCATTAATATCATAAATTATAACCATAGATTAAGAACGAATCAAATATGATACCAATCTATATGGATGATAATCCTAGTTGTTCTTTTTTAAGTACTAACTAACAGCAATTTAATTTCTTTTTTCTCTGTTCCCTCGAGTTCCAGGCGATAAATATACTCCTCTGCATTCGGATTCCCGGTTTTCACCATATATCTTATTGACCATTTCAATAAGGCAAACTCTCTTTGACTACCTCCATAAACACGGTTGATGAAGCGGAGGAAAATGAGGTCAGCATTCAAATTAAACTGTTCTAAAAGTTCAATAAACAAGAAGTATTCGAAAACATTTTTATCGAGAAAACGTATGTTTTTCAGATCTTCCACCAGAATACCATCAAGCAATAGCTCATCATAGGCATTTTTAAATACCATTAATTCGACACCAAACAGATCCAGGTTCACTTCATCTTGCTGTACCCCATAGCCCATCTGTTGGACAAGTTTTTTAAGGAACAGGATTTTTTCTGTATAATTATTGGACTGATAAATCTTCTCTTTTATAAACCTTGCGATCACCTCCTGGTATATCACAACGCGATTGCTGTCTCTTATACACATCTGACGCTGCCGACGAACGTAAAAAAAAATTTGTTGGAGGGGGAGGGGGGGGTCGGGGGGGGGGGGGGGGTGGGGGGGGGGGGGGGGGGGTGGTGGTGGTGGGGGGGGGGGGGGGGGGGGGGGGGGGGGGGGGGGGGGGGGGGGGGGGGGGGGGG
>NZ_JAELTV010000448.1 GCF_016429005.1 Pedobacter sp. ASV19 | reverse complement strand
GGTTGCTGGCGATTTCAAGGACGATGATGTGTTGGTCACAACTATTCAACATATAGATAACCTCAAGCGGGATAATAACAACAGCCTTTATCAACTACTCATTGGGATAGTGGGACTGATTATTTTTGATGAAGGACATTATGAACCCGCTGTTTCATGGAGTGCTTCGATCCGAGAATTTAACTGCCCTCGAGTAATTTTAACGGCTACACCTTTTCGAAACGATTTTAAGGGATTTGACATCGACTGGGAACATTCCTATTTTGTAAGCTATAATAAAATCTTGGCACGACATGTTCTACGTTCTGTGGTCGTTTCTGAAGAAAATATCCTGAGCCAACGGGATTTTATTCGTGATATCTTGGCCAAGTATAAAAATATTTTTGGAGAGATTGATGGGTTAAAAGCGAAACTAATTATCAATTGTGATAATCACGATAGCATCGTGCAGCTTACAAAGGAATTGGAACGAGCCGGGGTTTCCTACATCGCAATCCACGAAAAGTTTAGCAACAAATATGTGAAAATACCGCCTGGACAGATTAGCCAGCAATCAGTTAAGCACGTGCCTAAAAATCCAGAGACGCTAAGGGAAGCAATATGGATACATCAATATAAATTGCTTGAGGGCATCGATGATGCTTCATTTAAGATGCTGGCGGTATTCGAACCACTGAAAAACACCCGGGCAATGATTCAACAAATCGGGCGCATCATACGCAATAATATTGGAAAGGCCGATACTGCGTATGTATATAACTATTCCGGAAAGTCTATTGGTGAAGAATGGGAAGAATATCTCAATTTAGATGAGAACGGTAGACTCCATCAAAAATTGAACGACCGGATTTTTACCGAAGTGAATAAAGTGCTGGACGACGTGGTGTATTCCTTTAAAAAATTACGTAAAAAATTTAACAAGGAGGTATTCGAATCTTGGAGCGAAGAGAAAATGGGGAAAAGCATAGCACTACCGTTAAAGGCAAATCTTTTGCAAAAACTTGTTGGCTTTAATCTTGATAATTTTTGTACAGAACTCTTTGAAAAACAAATGCTTGAGCAGGATAAGATTTTTTATCGAAGGGCGATCGGCTCTGAGGGCTATTTATATTATTATTTTAATATAAACAATTCGGAGTACCTGATTAACAATTATTTTCCTTCTATAAGTCAGGATGTTTTTCTTGTCAAAGAGTTCAAACACCACATTGCGGTTTATGATAGTGGTGGTTGGGTTCCTTTTGGGGAAGATCAATTTGGAGTGGGGCTGCCGATATCTCCCAATATTCTTTATAGTTTGTTTGTTGAAACACCAAATACACAATTTTATCGTGTATCCGTCAAAAATGCGAATCTAGGGGCATCGGATATCCGCAGTCTCACTTATGCTTCGCCCTCCCTTGCACGTACAGCTCCCTTCCAAAATGATTTTTCCCATTTTCTGGGTGCAACCTTTGGCAGCTACTATGGTGGAAGAAAGTATAAAGAAAACTACGATCCCAATGATGCCGACGTTCAACTAAAGACGTATATGGGGTTCTCGAAAGGAAGGATCAGTCAGGATACTGGAGGCTATGTTTCATTGAGCGAATATCTTAAATGGCTTGAAGAGTTGAATACGGCTCTATACGATGGCAATCGCACGAAAAGCAACTTTTTTGGTCGTTATGCGCAACAGGTTAATTGCCTGACTGCCGATGAAAGTGAGCCGGTGAATATATTAATCGATGTTGCGGAATTAAATGATGATTTTTGCGGTATGGTTCAAGAGAGCGATGAGTTAATTGGATTGGATGAGTGGATTGAAGATGCATGTCTCGAAGTCAAGCAAAAACCAAATAACCAAGATTATTTTTTTGACTTAAAAATCGATCAAATGTCTTATGAAATTCTGATCAAATATAATTCGGCTACAAATAAGTATAAATTGGAATCTGATACCATTCTACAAGGTATTTTTACTAGAATTGCTCCGCATGAGGAAGTAAATATCATTACACAGCTAAACAGAAAGCAAGGTTTCAGAATCTTGACTAAAAAACAGTTCCTTTATTCGACTGGACATTTCTATAAGCCGTCATTGAACTTTGGAACAAATTTCAAGCTGAACCGATTTCCGCTTGATTCAGTTCTCATCCCTGTAAAGTGTCTTGGGCTAATCAGTTCTGAAAAAGGTAGAAAGTCATTTTTCAATGATACAAAGTGGGATGAAAATTCCCTTTTTGGTTTTATTGACGCCAAGGGTATTGATCCATCTACGCATTTGCCCACAGCTTTCTCCAAAGAAATTGGCCAGCCCACTCTGATGTTATGTACGGACCTTGGGACTGAGGTTGCAGATTTTGTATGCTTAACCGATGGGAAACTTGTCTTTATGCATGTTAAGGGAAAAGGAAACGACACTAATGTTGCCGCATCAAAGTATAGTGCTACCAGCATTAGTGAAGTGTGTAGTCAGGCAATCAAGAATGTTCACTATCTTTCATCGTTTGATGAAAACCGTCCTAAAAACATCGATACACTGAATGGGGACCATGTGGTTAAAAATCTGAAGCATAACATCGATATCACAGTAAAAACAAGGGTAAGGATATCGCCAATGGCCAATATGACTTGCGATCAATTATGGGAAGCTATCGAGGAGGTCAAATTTAATGGAGCGAGAGACAAAGAAATATGGCTTGTATTGGGGAAAACCTTCTCAAAATCTGAGTTTATTAATCAGCTGAAAAAAGGTAATCCAGCTCCTGAAGCCGTACAGGCGGCAATCATCCTGCAGAATGCAATGGCAACGATTAGTTCGATGGGTGCGAAACTTAAAATTTTCTGCAGTGAATAATTTAAACAAGTTATAATGGCAAAAAGGTAAAGTATTTGTCTTTATGGGGGTATTTCAGCAAAAGTGTTTATGTCATTTCATGCAAACTTCTACCATTGATCGGAGTAAACAAATCTGAAGTTAACCGGAACGAGACCATGCTGTCCAATATTACGCATTCAGATAATCCCTCAGAGACCAGCGCCAGCAAATCCCCGTATCGGTACCGCAAAATGTCTAGCTTGTAACAAGCAGGTTTCAGCGAGCTCACATGTGGGTCAAAAGTGTCTGTATTGTGGGGTAACCTGGATAGCTGAGGTGAGAAACGACGAATGATTATTTGTACGTGGTAATCACGAGTGCCACAAGGGATACAACGAATGAAAATAAAGCGAAAATGATTGCTATTTCGTTATTTTTCATGCTCCTGTAATTAAAGAAGGTAGTGGAAGCGAGTTGTTGAAATCGGCAATCTGCTAAGGCTTCCAGTCCTGTTTTTGTAATTCGTAAGGAGGTATCTTCTTTTACTTCAACCATTCCTATATCTGTCTCTTATACACATCTAAAAGGGGGGGGGGGGGGGGGGGGGGGGGGGGGGGGGGGGGGGGGGGGGGGGGGG
>NZ_JAELTV010000447.1 GCF_016429005.1 Pedobacter sp. ASV19 | reverse complement strand
CCCCCCCCCCCCCCCCCCCCCCCCCCCCCCCCCCCCCCCCCCCCCCCCCCTTTTAGATGTGTATAAGAGACAGGGATATAAGTTTAAGCAGAAGAAAAGGCTGCGAAAATTAATTATTGATAAACTTGAAGAGGATAATGTTCCGCATGAGTATTTTCCTTTATTGAAACGGGGAATTGATTTAAATTTGCCTGATGGAAGGGTTTTTCTTAATCAAGATTATACCCTGGATTCTGATGTACCTAAAAGCTATTGCTATTGTTCTGATACCTTAGCCGATGGAAGCTATATGGAACAGATTAAAGGCTGTACCATGTTGTATCATGAGTCTACGTTTTTACAGGAAATGCTGGATCGGGCAAATCAAACACACCATACGACTGCTTTGCAGGCTGGTCAGATTGCTGCAGAGGCGGGGGTAGAGAAATTGCTTATCGGGCATTTTTCTTCAAGATATAAAGTTCTTCAGCCGCTGCTGGAAGAAGCACTTAGTGCTTTTGAACATACAGAACTGGCTATAGAGGGAAATACCTATACGATTTAGTGTTGTTTTATACTTCATAAAAAAAGGAGCGTCACAATAGTGGCACTCCTTTTTTTATGATCTTATTGTTGATTATTATTTATCTTTTTTATTTCCACCACCAAATACAGAGAAGTGTACATAGCGTTTAGGGTTTTCCTTCAGGTCAATCAACAGATTGTCCAGGTTTTTGGAAGCATTATTTAAATTGTCGTACATTTTGGTGTCATTGATTAACAAGCCAAGACTACCATTGCCATTGTTAATTTTACTGACTACACCTTGAAGTTCCAGCATTGCTTTATTGGCATTGTCTACAGTTTGTTTAAAGTTAGCTGCAGCAACCTGATCCGTCACGGTGTGGAGATTGGTCATAATGGCATTAATTTGCTGGTTGTTGTTTTTAAAGTTACTGGATATGGCTTCTACATTGGCCAGGATCGCAGAAATTCTTGATCCTTCAGAGCCCACCAGGTTATCTACTTTTTTGGAGGTGTTTTCCAGCGATCCTAAAGTAGCTGCAATGCTATTGAAACTTTTATTGACATTCTTTTGGAAGTCTGGGTTCATAATTGCATTTACGCTGGTTAAAATGGAATCCATTTTATTGATAATAAGTTCTGCCTTTTTTTGTACTGGTTGTACGGCCTCCATCAGGTTCTTTTCTACATTGGCATTTAGGGTATCTCCGTCCTTAGCATAGATCTTTCCATTTCCAAGTGCCATTACGATAGCTTTGCTTCCCAAGAGATCTGTGCTTTCCAAACGGGCAATACTGTTTGTAGGGATTTCATATTTACCCTTAATCTTTAGGGTGGCCAGGATAGAGCCATCAGGCTGGAGTTGCAATTTATCTACCCGGCCAATCTGATAACCATTGATCAGAACTGGTTTAGATACATTAAGTCCGTCAACACGTGAATATCTCGCATACAGAACAGTTTCATTAGAAAATATTGCATTCCCCTTTAGGAAATTGTAGCCGATAATGAGTAAGGCTATGGAAAAGGCAGCCAGTATGCCTACTTTGGTTTCGTTTGCTATCTTCACGTATGTATTGTTTACTTAATTTAATTCGTTTTCTTTCTTGTAAGTTTTAACAGCATTGAATATGGAATGTACAATTTCTGCCTGTCCTTTTGCCGAATTCATATAACGTTCCTCTTCCGGGTTGCTTATAAAACCAATTTCTGTCAAAACCGCCGGCATCCCGCATCTTTGCAAAATCAAAATACCCTGCTCTTTTATTCCTCTGCTTAGTCTATGGTCAACTTTGGAATAATTGTGCTGGATCAGTTTGGCCAGTTCCATACTTTTATCCCTGAACTTATTTTTAAACAAAGATAATATAATAAATGTTTCGGGATCACCGGGATCATATCCATCATAATTTTGTTTATAGTTCTTTTCAAGCTTAATATCGGCATTTTCCCGGATCGCCACATCTTGTTCATTGATCCGGTGCATACCTGCCACAAAGGTTTCCGTTCCTCTGGTTGATGTATTTTTAGATGATTTGTACATGGGTACCTTTTTTCCGCGTTTCTTGCTGTATCCCGTAATGACGCGATGATCTGGCATTGAATTGCAATGGATAGAAATAAAGATATCGGCCTTGGCGTCATTCGCAATTTCAGCCCTTTTATAAAAGTCCACATCTACATCTTTCTTTCTGGTGTAGAGTACTTTTACCCCAGGCATATCTTCTTCAAATTTTTTACCCAGTTTTAAGGCTACTTTTAAAGCGATATCCTTCTCATAAGAAATGGCCCCTCTGGCACCAGGCTTCCGGCCACCATGACCTGCATCGATCACGATGGTTCTAACTTTATAATGACTTTGAGAAAAAGCAACAGGTGTATAGATAAATGATAATAAAAGAACTATAAATATCTTTGCGCTTTGGCTCATTTCTAATTTGCTTTTATGTAGCTGATGAGTGAATTAACGCTCAACAGAAGCTTTATAATTTTGTATTGCCTTCAGCAGACAATTTGTGATTTCAATCTGGCCTGCCTCTGAATTCATATAATCCTCTTCAGTTGGGTTACTGATGAAACCAATTTCTGTCAGAATTGCAGGCATCCCGGCGCGTGCTAAAACGGCAAGGCTCTTTTCTTGTACACCACGGTCTATACGTCCCACATTAATATATTGGTCTTGTACCATTTTAGCCAGTTTAAGACTTTGGGTACGGTATGCATTTTTCATTAGGGAAAGAATGATATAGTTTTCCGGATTGTTCGGATCAAAACCTTCATAGTTTTCTTTATAGTTATCCTCTAACAAAATGGCCTCGTTCTCCCTTTTGATCACTTCATCCTGTTCGTTCATTCGGCCCATACCCGAAACGAAGGTTTCTGTGCCTCGCGTTGATGTACTTTTTCTGCTTACTGTTTCTGTGATCGGAATTCTTTTGCCCCTTTTTCCTTTTCTATAACCAGTAACTACAGTCGATCTGTATACAGGCATGTCGTTACAGTGTATAGAAATGAAAAGGTCGGCCTTAACTTTATTGGCGAGGCCAATTCTATCATAAAGCGGAATAAAGACATCTTCAGATCTGGTATAGACCACTTTAACGTCTGGTAAGTTTTGTTCTATCGCTTTTCCAAGCCGCAACGCGGTTTTTAAAGCTACCTCTTTCTCTGTGGAATAAAGACCTCTCGTGCTCCCGTCTTTACCTCCGTGACCTGCATCAATAACGATAGTTTTTATTTTATAATCTTGCGTAAAGGCTTGATAGCCAGTTGATGTGATAATAAATATAGAAATAAATGCGATCAATATTACATCTGTCTCTTATACACATCTAAAAGGGGGGGGGGGGGGGGGGGGGGGGGGGGGGGGGGGGGGGGGGGGGGGGGGG
>NZ_JAELTV010000446.1 GCF_016429005.1 Pedobacter sp. ASV19 | reverse complement strand
ACGTTCGTCGGCAGCGTCAGATGTGTATAAGAGACAGGGATGTTATTGATTCATCCTGATTTTTTATGGGATATGCCGCTGGCAAAAGCAATAAAGAAGTATGAATATTTCGGCTATTCCGTTAATGAGGCTTTGTTTCTCTCTGAAAAAGAAGAGGATATCATTACCGGTATCCTACAATACATTCAACAGGAATACCATGAAAACATTGATAAATTCAGTCAGCAGATCATTGTTTCCCAGATTGAAGTTTTGCTGAGTTATGCCGACAGGTTTTATAACCGCCAGTTTATTACCCGAAAAATTGCCAATCATCAGGTTCTTGACCGGCTGGAAGCTTTACTTCATGAGCATTTCAATGGTAATGCCAATTGGAAAGGATTGCCTACGGTTCAGCACATCGCCATGCAGTTGAACCTTTCCCCTGATTATTTAAGTACCTTATTGAAGGTAACAACCGGGCTAAATACACAACAGCACATTCATGAAAAACTGATAGATAAGGCCAAGGAAAAACTAGCAACCACGCCCTTGTCTGTAAGTGAGATAGCTTATGAACTAGGGTTTGAACATCCTCAGTCATTTAGTAAACTGTTTAAGTCCAAGACAAATCTCTCGCCATTAAGGTTTAGGCAATCATTTAGCTAGCAAATAACCATAGGTGTAAAAACAACTTGTTATGTCCTTTTTTTATAGACTCTCATGGCATAAATATAAGCTACAAGCGTAATTCCAACGCACCAGGCCAAAGCTACCCATATTTCGTTGCCTACTGGCTGATTTGAAAGTAGAGAGCGTATGGCTTCAACAATTGAGGTCACTGGTTGATTTTCTGCAAAGGCGCGAACACCTGAGGGCATAGACTTGGTTGGTACAAAGGCCGAACTGATTAATGGAAGGAAATGAATCTATGCAATTGCAATTGCACCATCTACTGATTTTGCCGACAATCCGGCAATGGCTGCAATCCAGGTAAGAGCTAATGTAAACAACATGAGTATACCGGCCACGGCAAACCATGACAATATTCCTGCGGAAGAGCGGAAGCTCATAAGAAGTGCTACAAGAATAACTACGGTAACAGAAATTGCATTTGATATCAGTGAGGTGAGTACATGTCCCCACAAGGCAGCTGAACGTGCAATAGGCATAGAGTGGAAACGTTCGAATATTCCTCGTTGTACATCGTTAAAAAGGCGGTAACAAATGTAACCTACACTGTTTGCAATTGCAATTAGCAATATGCCGGGTAACAGGTAGTCTACATAATGATCCGTACCGATTTGAATTGCACCACCTAATACATAGACAAATAATAACATAAGCGCAATCGGCATAATGGTGACTGTTACAATGGTATCCATGCTCCGAAAAATATGGCGCATGGAGCGTCCGAGCATAACACTCATATCCATAAAAAAATAATTCTTTGTTGTTTCCATTTAGTTTTCCTCCTTTTTGCCAACAATTGCAAGAAATATTTCTTCTAGTGTTGGCTGTTTTTCAATATATTCAACTTTTGCTGGTGGGAACAGTTTTTTTAGCTCTGCGAGTGTGCCGTTTGCGATAATTCTGCCCTCATGTAGAATGGCAATTCTATCAGCAAGCTGCTCCGCCTCATCTAAATACTGCGTGGTCAGAAATACCGTTGTGCCGCCGTTAGCAAGCTCTTTGAGAATCTGCCAGAATTCGATACGCACTTCGGGATCAAGCCCTGTGGTTGGTTCGTCGAGAAAGATAATTGGTGGATCTCCTATAAGGCTCATGGCGATGTCGAGCCTGCGGCGCATACCGCCTGAATAGGCGGATACCCTGCGATTGGCTGCATCGGTCAGGCCGAAACGTTTCAATAATTCTCCGGCCACCTGACTTGTATTTTTGAGATGCCGGAGCTTAGCGATCATGACCAGGTTTTCCCGCCCGGTCAGTATTTCATCTACGGCAACAAACTGCCCGGTCAGGCTAATTGACTGCCGTACACTATCTGGTTTTGATGAAACGTTGAATCCGTTTACGGTTGCATTTCCACTGTCTTGTTTCAATAGTGTGGTGAGAATTTTGACAATCGTTGTCTTGCCTGTACCGTTAGGGCCGAGCAGGGCAAAAATGCTGCCCGTTTTTACTTCAAAATCTACCCCTGTTAATACAGGGACGTTTTTATAGGATTTTTTCAATCCTTGCACCGAAATGGCAATTTCATTCTGAGACATGGTCTATTCCCCCTTTTATGATGCTAATAATTTGATACCAGTTACATCTGCTTTTCCGCTTTTAAGGAATTCGTAAGTAATCCGGTCTGCTTGGCAGTCTATAAACTGAAGCCCTTTAAAACCCCTGCTTTTAAAAAGGGAATTGTTCTTAAAGAAAGTATTGACCAGCGTTGAATTCTGAAATGTTACCCTTTTAAAGGTGCAGTTTTCAAAATAACAGTCCTCCAATGTCCCCTCGAAAAGGACATCGTCAATTTGCATTCCTATAAAAGAGCTGCGGTTCCATACCGCATTTGCAATTGTATTATTCACAAAAGCTCCAGATTTGAACTCCACTCCGGTAAAATCAGCATCCGAGAAATCACAACCATTAACATGGCTTCCTGAAAGTTCAGTTTCTTTTAGTGAACAGTTCTTAAATACACTGTTGGCTAAGCTGGAACCTTGAATGTGGCAGTGGGTGATGTCAGACTCTGAAAAATCACAGCCTTCAACGTAGTTACTTTTTTTGAAATCTGCTCCTGTAAAATTGGAACCTGAGAAATCGCAATCTTTGATATGGCTTTTTGAAAATCCAGTTTCTTTTAGTAAGCAGTTCCTGAATATATTATTAGCTAAGTTGGAAGTCTGAATTTGGCTGCCGCTAATATCCGAATTTGAGAAGTCACAGCTATCGACATTATTTGTTCTTAGAAGAAGACCTGACAGATTTGAGCCAATAAACCTGCAGCGTTGCATGTTGGAAGAACTGAATTTTTCGTGCAGATTTTTCAATCCGGAAAAGTCTGCGTCTACCCAGTTTCCAAGTGACATATCCCAGCTGGGTCTTTTCTCCGGCTTTTTGAACAACAGTTCATCAGATTGTTTAATCAAAGGGTCTGGGGAGGTAGGCTCAGTAGCTTGCGTTTGAATGTGTTCTGAAAAATAGTTAAGGTCAACACCCAGAATTTCAGCAAGACGGTTGAAAGTAGTTATGTCTGGCATGGATTCTCCGCGTTCCCATTTACCAACTGCCTGGGGGCTTATGAATAGACGTTCAGAAAGCTGCGCCTGAGATATATTTGTTTTTTTTCGAGCTTCGGCAATTTTATTGCCAATCATTTTAGTGTTTAACATAGGTTTCTTTTTATTCGTTTTGATAGGACAAAGGTATTTGTATGGATTACCGAAATCAAAGAAATACAGAAACTTATAGTTGTATTTACGCTACCTGTCTCTTATACACATCT
>NZ_JAELTV010000445.1 GCF_016429005.1 Pedobacter sp. ASV19 | reverse complement strand
AGATGTGTATAAGAGACAGGGTTGTAGGTGATCTGGAAAAGCCTTCGCCATCTGGGGATGAGGTTTTATTGAAAATTGGCGGGGCGGGCGTATGCCATTCTGATTTGCATATTATTGACGAGGGGATCGTTTCGGGTGTTACATTTACTCTGGGGCATGAAAATGCCGGATGGATAGAAGAATTAGGGCCGGATGTAAAGGGTTTTAAAAAAGGGGATGCGGTTTTGGTCTATGGCCCCTGGGGTTGTGGGCATTGTAAGCCTTGTCAGCATTCTCAGGAAAACTATTGTGATCATCAATCAGAAATGGCTTTTGGAGGTGGGCTTGGACTGAACGGAGGTATGGCAGATTATATGCTTGTTCCCTCTTCTCGTTTGCTGGTACCCATTCATGATTTAGATCCGGTGATTGCTGCTCCATTAACTGATGCTGCATTAACACCTTATTCGGCCATAAAACGTTCTCTTGATAAATTAATGCCGGATGAGTATGTTGTGGTAATAGGGGTTGGCGGATTGGGACATGTTGCTTTGCAGATTTTATCGGCAATGTGTGGTGCTACAATTATTGCTTGTGATATCACTCCAGAGAGATTGGAATTTGCCAGAAAGCTTGGTGCTAGCCATGCTGTTAATTCTACTGACAACGATGCTGCGGAACAAATAAAGAAAATTACAGGAGTAAAAAAGGCGAAAGTTGTGCTGGATTTTGTGGGGGCTTCTTCAACGATTGACCTGGGAACAAAAGTTATTGGTTTGGATGGCGATTTAACTATTGTTGGATTGGGTGGTGGTAAGTATGAGTATAATATGAACGGTTTGCCTTTTGGTGTGCGGATGACGAACCCTTACTGGGGCTCAAGGGTGGAATTGATGGAGGTGATTGGATTGGCTTTACAGAAGAAAATTCATATTGAGGTGGAAAGATATAGCCTGGATCAGGCTTTGGAGGTTTATGATAAGTTGAGGCATGGGCAGATAAAAGGGAGGGCTGTACTGATTCCGTAGAAGAAACGGGTTTAGGTTTAATCGCCACAATGGGAGATAGCGTAGCAGAAGTTAAACGCAATATTGTTGAGGCGTATAATTTATTCGCTTTAGATGCTGGTACAGAAGAAATAACCGAGGATCAGATAGAATTAAAGTATGCGAGATATCAGAATTTGATATTAAAAATTTTGAAGAAGTAATACTAACCGAAGACTGGTTACAGAGGTTTGGTTTTTCTGCTGATGAAAAAATTGCAGAAGGCTTGATTATGGGTTATTCCCTTAAGTATATAGATTATGGTGAGGGGTATTTTTGTTTACGCCATTCCGGGCGGGGCAATATGAAATTAGAGACTATCAAAAAACTTCTTACAAGTGATCTGGCTGTAAAGAAATTTGTTTTAAATTGTGGTTCGCTATATTTCTAAAAATCGTCTTAAATAAGAAAGGAGTGGTTTAGAACTTGTCTAAACCACTCCTAGCTTTTCTTGTTGTGGAGCCGAAGGGGTTCGAACCCTTGTCCAGTTGTGTGATAAATTATGCCTTCTACATGCTTATCTTCCAATTAATTGTCGGGAGCAAACGGGCTGGTAGCCGACCTTGCTTGTCTCCTTAGATGCTTTATCTCGCAACTGCATCGCACCATACAATTGCCAGCATTATTATTTCGATGCCCCGGATTCTAACCTAACAATGCAGCAGTTAGAGGGACAAAAGCTAGGCTAATTCTAAATTAGGCAGCTAAGGCGTAGTTATTTTCGCCAATTATAGTGTGAACGTTCTCTTTAAAGTGCTCTCCGTACAACGCACTGCATGCTTACATACTCAGCGCCACCCTGTCAAATCCAAAACGGCCCCAGTACTATGCTGATGATCTGAGGTTTAACTACTCCCTTCTGTCATCAGCATACAAAGTTACGAAAATTATGCCAATTTACGGCCAGGATATTGTTTTAAAGCAATATCTAAGCAATCCATGGCTTTATTCAGGTCGTCGGTGTTTAATACATAAGCCATACGCACTTCATTCTTTACTGAATCTTTGCTGGAATAAAATCCGGTAGCTGGTGCCATCATGACAGTTTGTCCTTCATTATCAAAGCTTTCCAGTATCCACTGACAGAATTTGTCGGCGTCATCTATAGGAAATTTGGCTACAACATAAAATGCACCACCTGGGTTTGGACAAACTACACCTTCCATTGCATTTAAGCGGGATACCAAGGTATCTCTTCTTAAAGTATATTCTTTATTTACTTTTTCAAAATAGCTATCGGGTGTGTCTACCGCAGCTGCTCCGGCAATTTGTTCTACCATGCCTGGGCTTAAGCGCGCCTGTGCAAACTTTAATCCGGATTTGATTACTTCTTTGTTCTTCGTGATCAGGCAACCTAAGCGGGCACCGCAGGCGCTGTATCTCTTAGATACGGTATCCATAACCACTACATTGTCGTCAATGCCATCCAGGTGCATAGGCGAAATAAATTCACGGCCGTCATAGCAGAATTCGCGGTAAGCTTCGTCAGAAAAGAGAAAAAGGTCATACTTTAAGCATAAAGCTTTTAATGCTTCTAATTCTTCTTTGGAATATAAATAACCGGTTGGATTATTTGGATTGCATATAATAATAGCCTTGGTTTTTTCTGTGATTAATTTCTCAAACTCTGCAATAGGGGGAAGGGCAAAGTCATTCTCAATATAAGACAGAATAGGTTTTACTACTACATTACTCATACAGGCAAATCCATTATAATTGGCATAGAAAGGTTCGGGGATAATGATTTCATCACCTTCGTTTACACAAGTCTGCATGGCAATGGTAATGGCCTCAGAACCTCCAATGGTAACCAGTATGTCTTCAGGAGTAATGTTATATCCCAGTTTATTGTAATATTCGGTCAATTTTACCCGATAAGCCAAAGTGCCTTCTGATGGGGTATAGGCCCAAACTTTAAAGTCAATGTTCTTAATCGCATTCAACATGCCTTCCGGCGTTTCAATGTCTGGTTGACCTATATTTAAATGATATACTTTTTTACCTTCTTTCTTTGCCTGATCTGCAAAGGGGGTGAGTTTTCTGATAGGAGATGCAGGCATCTGAACTCCTTTTTCGGATATTTTTGGCATGTCACAAAAATAAAAAACCTCGTTGATTAACGAGGTTTTAATTTGAAAAATTAAGTTAAATTTTTACTTGGTTGATCCGGCAACGGTTTCACCTTTAATGTATAAAACTTTAGTAGTTGTTTTTGCATTTGAAGCTGTCTCTTATACACATCTGACGCTGCCGACGAACGTTAGCCGGTGTTGTTCTCGGTGGGGGGGGGGGGAGTAGGGGGGGGGGGGGGGGGGGGGGGGGGGGGGGGGGGGGGGGGGGGGGGGGGGGGGGGGGGGGGGGGGGGGGGGGGGGGGGGGGGGGGGGGGGGGGGGGGGGGGGGGGGGGGGGG
>NZ_JAELTV010000444.1 GCF_016429005.1 Pedobacter sp. ASV19 | reverse complement strand
CCCCCCCCCCCCCCCCCCCCCCCCCCCCCCCCCCCCCCCCCCCCCCCCCCCCCCCCCCCCCCCCCCCCCCCCCCCCCCCCCCCCCCCCCCCCCCCCCCCCCCCCCCAAAAAAAAAATTTTTTTACGTTCGTCGGCAGCGTCAGATGTGTATAAGAGACAGATAAAAAGCACCCTTCGCAGCTTAAGTTTGTACTGGTTGATCCTAAGAAAGTGGAACTAACCTTGTTTAATAAGATTGAAAGGCACTTTTTGGCTAAACTTCCAGGTGAAGCTGATGCGATCATTACAGACACTAAAAAGGTAATTAATACGCTGAATTCTCTTTGTATTGAAATGGATCAGCGGTATGACCTGTTGAAGGACGCACAGGTTAGAAATTTGAAAGAGTATAACGAGAAATTTATTAAACGTAAATTAAATCCAAACAATCTGCATAGGTTCTTGCCATACATTGTACTGATTGTGGATGAGTTTGCGGATTTGATGATGACCGCAGGTAAAGAAGTAGAAACTCCGATCGCCAGATTGGCACAGCTTGCGAGAGCGGTGGGGATCCACCTGGTTCTGGCTACACAGCGCCCGTCAGTAAATATTATAACCGGTACTATTAAAGCCAACTTCCCGGCAAGGCTGGCCTTTAGAGTACTGTCTAAAATTGACTCACGTACCATTCTGGATAGTGGAGGGGCAGATCAACTGATTGGTAGAGGGGATATGCTTCTTTCGACAGGAAACGATTTGATCAGGCTCCAATGTGCTTTTGTGGATACACCAGAGGTAGATCGCATTTCTGAATTCATCGGTAATCAGAGAGGTTATCCCGAAGCATACCAATTGCCGGAATATGTAGACGAGGCTGCTGAAAATGCTAAAATGGATTTTGATGCTTCAGATCGGGATTCTATGTTTGAAGATGCTGCCAGATTAATTGTTATGCATCAGCAAGGCTCTACTTCTTTGATTCAGCGCAAGCTGAAACTTGGTTACAACAGAGCTGGCCGGATCATAGATCAGCTTGAGGCAGCAGGAGTGGTTGGACCATTTGAAGGCAGTAAAGCCAGGGAAGTTTTGATTCCTGATGAGTATGCTTTGGAACAATTCTTGAATAACTTAAACGATTAGTTCATCAGGTAGTTCAAAGCCTGTAAAATTTTTTTTATGAGAAAGATAGCAGTCCTGTTGTTCATGTTAATTGCTGGGATTTATACGCCCGGACAGGCACAACCAGAAGCCAAGGCTAAATCTATTTTAGCAGAAGTAAGCAAGAAATACAGATCCTATGACGTGGTAAAAGCAGAGTTTGTTTTTACCATAGATAATCCTGAAGCTAAAGTAAAAGAAAGCCAAAAAGGAACATTGTATGTCAAAGCCAATGCAAATAAATATAAAATGAGCATGGATGATAAAGATCTGATTAGTGATGGTAAAAGTCAATGGAGTTACCTTAAAGCAGATAAAGAAGTACAGGTTTCTAATGTAGATAATGGTAGTGATGCCCTAAATCCAGCCCGTATCTTTACGATGTATGAAAAAGGATTTAAATCTATTTATACTGGTGAAAGTAAGTCGGGAGGGAAGGTTTATCAAATGGTCGACCTGGCACCAAACGATATTAAAAAGCCCTATTTTAAGGTAAGGTTAAGTATAGATAAGATTGCTAAACAAATCTCTAACGTGGTGATTTTTGATAAGAACGGAAATAAATATACTTATAACGTTAAGTCTTTTGTGCCCAATGTCAAAGTGCCTGAAAGCACCTTCATTTTTGATGCAAAAAAATATCCTGGTGTGGAGTTAGTTGATTTGAGATAATGAAGGTAACGTTTTTAGGAACAGGTACCTCACAGGGAATTCCGGTCATCAGTTGTGGCTGTGAAGTTTGTCTGTCTGATGACTACAGGGATAAGCGCCTCAGAACTTCTGTTCTTTTGGAAACAGACGATAAAACTATAGTTATAGACAGTGGTCCCGATTTTCGTTATCAGATGCTCAGGGCCGGCGTTAAGGATCTTGATGCCATCATTTATACCCATGAGCACAAGGATCATATTGCAGGTTTGGATGATATCAGACCCTTTAACTACCTGGTGAAAAAGAATATTGACATTTATGCAACGATCAGAGTAGAGCAGGCATTAAGGAGGGAATTTTCCTATATTTTTTCTGAAATCCAGTATCCCGGACTTCCACAGATCAATTTACATGAAATTTCTGCTGATCATTCCTTTAACATTGGAAAGACGCTTATCGAACCCATAGAAATTATGCATTATAAGCTTCCTATTTTAGGCTACAGGATCAATGATTTCACTTATATTACCGATGCCAAAACGATCTCTGAAGAAGCTGTAGAGAAAATTAGAGGCACAAAAATTCTGGTGATTAATGCGCTGCAAATTGCAGATCATATTTCTCATTTTAACCTGGAGGAAGCGGTTACTTTTGCGAAAAAGATTAATGCTGAGGTAACCTACCTAACGCATATCAGTCATAATCTTGGTCTGCACAATGAAGTGGAGAAAGTTCTTCCGGATAATATCAGGTTAGCTTACGACGGATTAACTCTATACTTGTAAACTGAAGATCAGTTATGGGCTTGAATATCTGTCATGTACAGAATCCTTTACAGTGCCTGAATAAAATAAGTTGTAAAAGTTCAAATTATCAGTATAAACTTTAGAGATTAAATCTATATTTGCACTTAATATACCCGGGTGGCGAAATTGGTAGACGCGCCAGCTTGAGGGGCTGGTGCTGGCAACGGCGTGGCAGTTCGAATCTGCTCTCGGGTACATCACATAAATAAGCACGCTATACCGAAGTAGCAAAAGTGCCTTTAAGTGGAATTAACAGGGTTTTTTGTGAGTCCTTAACCCCGGAGTAGAAGTATAATTTTATGCTTCTACTCCGACATGGTTACAACATGACAAAAACCCAAGCTATGTTTAGCTTTAGTAGTAAACTCTGGATTAATAAACGCAGAGTCAATTCAGAAACAGGAGAAGTAAGTTTATATCTTCAAGTTGTTATCGATAGCCTTCATAGGGAATTTCCATTAAAATTGAGATGGCCGAGTCATTTGGTTGATGTGGCCACAGGAAAACTTTTACCCAGAAAAAAGAAAGATACAGAGGTTAGTGATTATAACTTGATCATTGATTCTGAACATGCAAAACACACCGAGATTCATAGAATCTATCGATTAAGAAACGAGCATCTAACTTTGGATAGGTTTGCTCATGAAATCAAAGTTTTCAATGTTAGGGAGTGCTTTTCGGCTTATATTCAGTTGGAAAGGAAACGTAGGTTTTCCAGAAAGGAGATCACAATTCAGACGAGTCGAAATGCTCACGTAGTTTTAATGAGAATGCTCGAATTCGATAAACTATGCCTGTCTCTTATACACATCTAAAAGAGGGGGGGGGGGGGGGGGGGGGGGGGGGGGGGGGGGGGGGGGGGGGGGGG
>NZ_JAELTV010000443.1 GCF_016429005.1 Pedobacter sp. ASV19 | reverse complement strand
ATAAGAGACAGCACAAGAACATTCCAGATGTGACTTTAAGTGTTCTTCTCCTATTGTATCCAACAATTCCGTTATGCCATAATATTTAATAGCATTAACAATGTCAACATGGATGAGTATGTCTTCGATTTGCATCCCATCAATACGTACATCCAAATGAAGTACCTCTGAAGTCGGAGTAACTTGAAGAGACTCCACATTTGTTATAATAAAATGCATTTTATAAAAAATAAATTCAAACCTTACTGCCTTAAAGGACCTTATCTTTGCTGGTCAAAAGAATTTCAAGATCAATCATATTAGAACCCGGCCCGCTTTAGCGTGGAACGATCAAACAGGGTTATTTCATTCTCAAGTCCAATTGGTATCTTTCATATGTCAGATGTTATGCGTTAATATTTTTTAGATTCGTTAATAGATTCAATTTTATGTAAAAAAACATTACATTTTGATAATTGAACTAGTCGATTGACCAATACAGCAATATTGTGCTATACCATTTGGATAAATAGCAATAATTTGCTACTTAAATTAAGAGGTCGGTTAAGTGAAGCGCCCTAAATTCAAGCCAAATTTATCGAACGCCTGTTCTAGCAAAAAAAAGCTATTATTTAACCTTAAACAACATTAATTAGCTAAATATTCAAACATAACTGTAGTTTACAGATATCTATAATAAATGTAATCCCATACTTTTGCTACATTAGATGAATTTATGGAGAAACCCAACGCTACTGCCATTGTTTTCGATGACCATCTTTTATTTGCCGATTCTTTCGCGGCACTAATAGAGCGACTGAACCTTTTTAGCGATGTTCATACACTAAATGATAAAAGAGAATTAACACAATTTCTTATAAAACACCCAAAAACACCTGTCTATCTGTTTTTGGATTATTATCTTAAAAATGAAAATGGTCTTATGCTTATCAATGAGATAAAGCGTTTGAACCGACAGCTCAGGATCATTATTATGAGTTCAACCCTAAGTCCTGCAGTGGTTACAAATATTTTGGATTATAAACCCCATGGATTTATCTCCAAATCATCTGGATTTGATACAATACTCCAATGCCTGGAGACCATAACGCATCGTCATCAGTATATATGCCCCATAATCAGTAAAATTGTTGATCATAGAGATAACACAAAAAAAATATCCTTTACATCCCGGGAGTTGGAGATTCTACAGCATTTTGCAAAGGGATTATCCATTGCCCACACTGCTGAGAAAACATATCTCAGCAAACATACGATTGTAGCACATCGGCGCAACATGATGGCTAAGGTAAATGTAAATTCCATTACCGAATTATTGTCATACGCACGTGAGCAGGAGTTAATCTAACATAGTCTGAAAAATTCATATGATTAACTCAATGAAAAACAAATTTTGCTTGTTTTCAAGCAATCCATCTCTCCTTTTCATATTTTTTCTATTCATCAGCAAAACTGTTGCGGGACAAACAACAGTTGGGGCAATAAAAGAATTTGAAAAGTTGGCAAAGGCCTATCATGCAGACCGCATTTCTGAAGATAAATATTTAGACAGCACCTATTCATTAACACAGCAACTTGTGAATGAAGGAACCGAATTTAAAACGCAGGAATTGGTAGGTCTCCTGAGTTTGTATAAAGATATTGCCTGGAGAAAAAAGGATTACGGACGTTCACGTGTAAGGTATTATAGGGCACTGGTAGATAATGCAGAGATGTTCGGACAAACTGGTGCGGCCACGTATTATAACGAAAAACTAACCCAGGAATTGGCTAAAAACGGCAAAATACGTCCTTTGCTAGGAGACGTCTTTAAAGTAAAGGCTTTCAATGAGCAAAGTTTATATGATAAAGTGATCTCCACCTATAAGAATAAGAAGGAATACATCGAGCATTTGCCCGAACAGATGCAGAATAAAAAAACCGACAATGTTAATGGAATGTATGCTATTGACATCTTATCTGTGGTCATCGAAGCCTATATAAATACCAGAGATACTGCTGCTGTTTATCGAACAGCCCAGCTGGCCGATCGAATTGGCAACACGCTCAAATCCAAATATCCAATAAACAGGCAACACATGCTTTACAATGACTTTTATGCCCTTACAAGACATCACGATATTGCTCTTCTTGAGAATAACCAAATCAAAGCGGGCATATTACTGGATAGTATACAAACATTAAAAACCACATATCAAGACCAACCGATAACTTTTATAGAAGTGCCCCTTTTCCAAATGAAAACGGATCATTTCCTTATTTTAAAAAATCTGGACAGTGTTCGTTTTTATATCAAAAAACTGGCATCGCTTCCCAATTTCTTTAAAAGCCAGCAACCAATGCTTGATGAATACAGAGCCAAACTGCAGGCTGAAGAGGGCAACTTTCACGGAGGCTTTACATCGCTAACCAATGCCCTGGCACAGGAGCGAAAAGCGAAATCGGTATTGATGGCCGAGATGGATAGTTTGTTATACGCCTATACTGAAGCTGAGAATACGAAGATCGAACTCCGGAAGTCAGAAGAAGTCAAACATCAACGGACAAATTGGTTAATAATTATTTCAATTGCAGCATCTATTTTCATACTAACCATCTACCTGATTATGATATATCGGAGCAGAAAGGCAAGAACCCAGGTGGAAGCACTCAACAATGTAGCCAATATGCAGATCATCGCTATGGAAGAAGCAAAACACCAGGCAATAAGAGAAGAACAACAGCGGCTTGGACAAGACCTCCATGATGGTCTTTCCTCATCCATTGCTGCCATTAGGTATCAATTGGAGGTATTATGGATGAATACCAATGATATCACCCTAAAAAATAAATTGAATATGCTCCAGCACGAAACGGAGAACGCCTATAAAGCAGCCCGAAACAAAAGCCATGAATGGTTCCGTGCCGGAGATGAACAACAAGAACAGTCATTTGAAAAGCAGATTAAACTACTTACAGACAATGCCCTCCAAGATAGTCGCTACAACAAAACGATACAGATTGACAATAACTCTTTAATCGGTGTGGATACGGATACGCGAATTGCTTTACTCCGAATTATCCAGGAGGCGATCACCAATATTATCAAACACGCCAAGGCTAAAAATGTAGGAATATTAATTTATGTAGAAGAAGATACCCTCCTGCTGACGATCAGCGATGACGGAATTGGCTTCGATGAAAAGAAATCCAAAAATGGGAATTCAACTCTAGGTTTGCAATCTATTCGTCGCCGCGTTCAATCCCTTAATGGTGAAACTAAAATACATTCAGATGAAAATGGAACCGAAATCATCGTATCCATTCGATTAGCGGCATGACAAGGCATCACTCAGTAAGTGATTTCTTATATATCCATCTGATTTACATTATTGATTAGAAATGATTAAGTTTGAAAGCCTCTGATGATGTTCAACTAAAGCATGGTCCTCAATAACTTAACCGACATATCTGATTTACAGAATGCAGTAGCAAAAAATGCTGATGAATCTGCCTACCATAAATTATTTGTATTGTTTTATAGTCCTGTTATCCGTTTTGCAAAAAGGATAGTAC
>NZ_JAELTV010000442.1 GCF_016429005.1 Pedobacter sp. ASV19 | reverse complement strand
CCGTCTCCAGCACAATAACAAAAGGTTGTTTTTGACCAACTGCAGGTATATGAACTGCTGAAGTAACACCGTCCAGTTTTTCAATGGATAGCTGTTGTTTTTCCGCCAATAAATATCCCTCCTTTAGGCTCATATGACTTCCTGGCTTAACCAATAGACTTCCAGATACAGGAACATTAAACACGATCATATAAATTTTATTAGTATTTCTGCTTTTAGTAAAATATCCCCAATCTTGTTTTTCCAGTCCTGCATATTCACAGTTATAGATCGCCTCGCTATTTACCTTCATCCAATCCCCTATTTCAGCAGCCAGCTTTTTTTCCTCATCACGAATCGATCCATCCCCTTTCGGACCAAAATTCAGCACAAAATTCCCTCCTAAGGATACGGCTTTGGCCGTCATTTCAATCAACTCGTTGCTGGTTTTAATATGTCCCTTCCAGGCCTTGTTATAGCCCCATTGATTTTCCGGAACTGTCATCACGCAATCCCAATCGTTCCCATGTACATCTTCTATCTTATTGGGTAATTTACGTTCCCATCCCTGCTCATAGTCACCCATGAGCATATGATTGGAGTCAAAATGACGTTTTCCAAACTCATCAGCCCTGAATCGGCTGCCGATAATCAATCCTGGACGCAGTTTACGCATTTCGGTTTCTAACTCATCGGCAAATTCGGCTTGTTTTACCCAGGATTTATCCCAGGTTCCATCAAACCAAAGCCCTTTAGCTGTAGGATACCTGGTCAATAATTCAATCAATTGATTTCGGGTAAATTTCTTAAACCCTTCAAAGGCAATACTGTCAGACTTGTTTTTGATGTCATATCTCCAGCCTGGATGGTTCCAGTCCATAATAGAAAAATACAAGATCACATCTATCCCAGCCTTATTGTAGGCATCTACCAGCGGTCCTATTACATCCTTCTTCCATGGCGACTTCGCTACCGTATAAGAAGTATATTTACTTGGCCATAAACAGAATCCATCATGGTGTTTAGTGGTTATGGTTACATATTTAGCGCCCATATTCTTCGCTATCCCAGCCCATTCTTCAGGATTGAAATTAACCGGATTAAACTTATAAATCAAAGAATCATAAGTTGATTTCGGGATACCGTTCCAGGACCTGATCCATTCTGCAGCGCCATCATATTGTTTACCATTCCATTCACCACCGGGTATAGCATACAAGCCCCAATGGATAAACTGTGCAAGACCATAACCCCTCCATTTTTGCATCACCTCATCGGTTCTTTTTCCAATACGATGACTGCCATGGATAAGTTTCACCTGTTCCTTGTCCTGTGCATAAGCAACACTTAAGAACAATATCATCAAAAAGGTTAATCCAATATTCTTTTCTGAAAGCTTCATTTTTACCAGTTTGGGTTTTGAGTTAAATTCTTGTTGAGCAATATATCTTCTGTTGGAATCGGAAACAAATAGGCTTTTGACTCATTAAATTTCCTTCCGGCAGGGAGAGTCTTAAAATAAGGCAATATATAACCTTCTGCACTTAAATAAATATCCTTATTTACCACCACTGTTGGAAACTGCGATTGAACAAATTTAATACCTTCCACAGGAACATTGATTAGTTTTCCAGCTTTCCATCTCATCAAATCATCCCAGCGGGTATTCTCAAAAGCCATCTCTACCCTTCTCTCCCTACGGATCTCTCTCAATAACGGAGCAATTGGTGTTCCAACATAGGTCTGATAGATGGCATCCAAACGAGGGTCGGCAGGTTCACTGCCAATCACAAGATTTGGCATTCCTACACGACTCCGAAGCTTATTGATGGTCTGGTCAATAACCGACTGACTAATCTGCCCTAACTCATACTTAGCCTCTGCATAATTCAACAAAATTTCTGCAAAGCGAAATACGGGTGCAGCCTGCTGACCACTGGTTACCCGGTCCCAGTCTGCCGGACTATTATAAAACCATTTGGCCAAACGATATCCTGTCGGGCATTTATTCCCGCTCATTCCAGGCAAATTTGGCAGGGGAGCGTTGTTAGAACCTTGAATAGTTGTTGCAGCCAGTTCATAAGTCCCAAAATTCGCAACAGTTTGCGATAAACGGGGATCTCTGTTTTGCATTTCTGTTTGTATAGATCCTTTGCCCTGAAACAGTGGACTTGTAGAGATAGACTGCCCATCTGAACATAGATAATCATCTACTAAACTACGGGTAGCTCCAAATTGATGTCTTAGATTTTGAGCAAAATAACGGCTAAATGCCGCACCATAGTTTAATGCTGCAGAATACTCTCTCCACATCACTATTTCTGTATTATTTTTATAGGATTCAGTTGCAAACAAGCTATTATATACCGACTTCTGGTCCCCTTGAACTAGGCTGTATTTTGTCAGCAAAGCCTCTGAAGCCTCTGTACAATATCCCAAAAATTTAGATCCATCCAATCCCAACTCGGAATGATATTTTCTATAGGTTCCTTCATACAAGCCTATTCTCGATTTTAGGAACTGCGCCATATCCTTATTCAGACGGTTACTCTCCTCCGAGCCTTTTGCAGGTAAATAATCTATAGCCTTATTCAAAATATACATTACAGAATCCATCACCTGTGCCCTTGGAGTTCTGGCAGCCGTCAGCTCTGGCGAATTAACGTTTAGTGCATGTTGTAACCATGGCACATCTCCAAATAGTTTAACCTTGGTAAAATAGTCAAGGGCTTTAAAAAAATAGACCTCTCCTACATATTTGTTAGCAACATCGGCGGTCAGGTTTGCCCTTTTGTAGTTGTCCAAAAAGAAATTCAATTGTTTTATACCTTCAAAATTCCATCCTCCAGATCCACTGCCTCCAGAAAGATAGGCAATATATTCATCTGTTCCGACCTTCGAATAAGTAAGTGGGGCAGCATTATCTGTGATCACATCCCCATAAACCAGCGTGTTTACGTTTACCCCCCAAGGCTGAACAGTACCATCAGCGTAATCAGTACCAAATCCAACAATATATCTTGGGTAAAGGCTGTTGTTATAAAGCTTTAGGTCATTTTCTGTTTTCCAGTAATTTTGGTCTGTAATATTATCTAATGGGAAGCGGTCCAGCGAATCTTTTTTACAGCTAAAAAGCAATGATGCAGAAACCAATCCAAATATGAATGTTTTTATACTCTTTTTCATCTTATATAATTTAAGTGACTTTTGAATTAAAATGTTGCCTGTATGCCTAGTGCATAGGATCTGATAATTGGATAATCCATTCCCACCAATTCTGGATCGAATGTCTTTGGTACACTTTTAAATTCAAATAAATTGTATGCAGAAGCAGAAACCCTTAATCTTTGCAATTTGATCTTATTGGTAAATGATTGTGGCAATGTGTAACCCAACGCTAAATTCTTCATACGTAAATAAGCACCATTTGCCAAATATCTGGTCTGGACCTGCCTGTTACGGGCCTGTCTCTTATACACATCTAAAAGAGGGGGGGGGGGGGGGGGGGGGGGGGGGGGGGGGGGGGGGGGGGGGGGGG
>NZ_JAELTV010000441.1 GCF_016429005.1 Pedobacter sp. ASV19 | reverse complement strand
CCCCCCCCCCCCCCCCCCCCCCCCCCCCCCCCCCCCCCCCCCCCCCCCCCCCCTTTTAGATGTGTATAAGAGACAGTTGTTGGTTAAAGCCAATCCGGGTTCTGCCGGTAACGACATTCTTTTCCTGGGAAAATGCTGCCCCGGCAAACAAAAAACATAAAAAAAACAGGAACTGCTTAAAATAACTCATATTTACCTTTATTCAAAATTAAAATCACTCTCGAGCCGCATCTGATCGGAGGCACCTCCAACCATCAATTTAAAGGAACCTGGTTCTGTGATCCAGCCTCTTTCACTTTTGTAAAAAGCCAGCATTTCTGGTGTAATAACAAATTTAATTGTTTTACTTTCGCCTGGCTCCAGCTCAACCTTATCAAAGCCTTTGAGTTCTTTAACAGGTCTTACTACAGAAGCTACTTTATCCTGAAGATACAGCTGTACGACTTCTTCTCCTTTTCTTTTACCCGTATTGGTTAAGGTAAAGCTAACATTTAAATTTTCTCCACTTTTCAGGATTTCTTTATCTTTTCTTAAATCGGTGTAACTGAAATCTGTATAACTCATACCAAAACCAAAAGCATAACGTGGCGTATTTGGTGAATCTATATAGGCGGAACGATAATGGATGTCTCCTGCTTTGGTCACAGGCCTGCCGGTATTGGCATAATTGTAGAATAAAGGAATTTGGCCAACAGACCTGGGAAAGGTCATAGGCAGTTTGCCTGATGGATTGTAATCACCGGAAAGTACATCTGCAATGGCATGGCCGGCTTCTCCGCCCAACCAAAAAGTATAAACAATAGCATCTGCCTGGTCGGCAATCGTATTAAAAATCAAAGGTCTTCCACCCATAACCACCACAATGACTTTTTTACCCGTTTTTTTGATCTTTCGGAACAAAGCTTCCTGAACGCCTGGCAATTCGATATTGGCCCTGGATTTTGCCTCGCCGGTCATATTTCCTGCTTCGCCCAGTACCATAACAACCAGATCTGCATTTTGTGCGGTCTGAATGGCCTCATTAAATTTAGAAGTATCTGAAGTATTGATTTTGCAGCCTTCGGCGTAATTGAATTTCATTGTCCCGAAACGCTGTTTTAGCCCCTCCTCTACGCTGGTCATTTGTGTGGTATCAGCGTATACTGTCCAGGTACTGGCCAGATCAGCTTTAGCTCTGACAAGAGGTCCGATAAGGGCTATTTTTTTTACATCGGTTTGCAGAGGTAGTATTTGATGTTCATTTTTCAGTAATACGATGGATTTATCCGCCATGGAACGGGCTGCTGCTGCATGGGTTTTATCTTTCATTACGATGTCTTCCCTTTTGAAATCTGAAAATTTATAAGGATTTTCAAAAAGCCCCAATTCAAATTTCTTGAACAGAATTCTTTTCACTGCATCATTTAGAAGATCTATAGATATCTTTCCGGTCTGAATCAGTTTTTCTAATTCATTTTTATAGGCTTCACTTTCCATATCCATATCACTTCCGGCAGTTATGGCATAAGCAGCGGCTTCACTTAAATTTGCAGCAAAACCCCAGGGTATCATTTCTCTGATCGAACCCCAATCACTCACAACAAAGCCTTTATAATTCCATTCTTTCTTTAAAATATCGCGTTGTAAAAATGTGCTTGCGGTGGCAGGAACGCCATTTAGGGTATTAAAAGCATTCATAAATGTGGCGGCTCCAGCCTCTGCTGCTGCTTTAAAAGGCGGCAAGTAAATTTCTCTAAGCTGCTGTTCACTCATATCTACAGGATTATAATCTCTGCCGGCAATTGCTGCACCATAAGCTGCAAAGTGTTTTACACAGGCCATAACGGCATCTGTAGCGCCCAATTGCTCACCCTGAAATCCCTTTACCCTGGCTCTGGCAATTGCCGAGCCTAGAAAAGGATCTTCGCCTGCGCCCTCCATCACCCTTCCCCACCTGGGGTCTCTGGCTATATCTACCATGGGTGCAAAGGTCCAGTGTATCCCCGAAGCAGCAGCTTCTTTAGCTGCAATATGGGCAGATTGTTTTATAGCTTCCATATCCCAGGATGCTGCCTCGGATAATGGCACCGGAAAAACGGTTTTATAGCCATGAACTACGTCCAGGCTAAAAAGCAATGGAATTTTCAAACGGGATTTCAAGGCTACAGCCTGTATTTCCCGGGTATCCTTTACCCCTTTTACATTCAGCATGGACCCCACCATACCATTTTGTATATCTTTAAGTAAATAGGCCTTTCTATCACTCGCCGGACCTGTGACTTCACGTCCGGAATATTGATTGAGTTGTCCGATCTTTTCTTTTAAAGTCATCAGCCTTAAGAGAGAATCTACTCTTTTACCGATGGTCTGCTCCTGTGCCTGGACAGCAAATACCTGCAGGCATAAAAAACCTAATAACCAATTGTATCTTTTCATTTGTAAGTGTATTTCCTCAGTTGTTGAACCTCATCGGACAACGACCAAAATTAAACGTCCAGGCTGTTCATTGCCCGGACGTTTTTGTAGCGTTATTCTATTTTATCAAGAGCGGGTACATTGGATTCATATCCGCTGTAACCTTTATTTTGATTGATATGACCACCCGTGTTAAATCTTTGAGCACTGGCTGGAATTGGCCACAGCACATGATACGGTGCAATGCGATATTTTACGCCCTGTAAGGTTGGAACCTGATTTTTATAAAAATCATTCTTTTCCATGATCCGGTCGTAAAAGAAGTTATTATCTGAAAAGGCTGCCATAGTGTAACTCTTACCATTATAGGCAGATTTTCCTGTTAGGGCAAAAATATAGGCAATACGGGTTAATTCTGTTTTTCTTGGTTCTTCCCAATACAATTCCCTGGCCCTTTCATCTAATATGGTACCAATATTAATTTTGCTGGCATCGGTATACAATTGTGCATTGGCACGTGCCCTGACAGCATTAATATCACTCATAGCAAGTTCAAGATTTCCTTTCCAGTAGTAAGCTTCTGCCCTTAACAGATAGGTTTCTGCAAGTCTGAATACATACCAGTCTGTATTTGTGCCACGAGGAGGTGTCCAGTAAGGGTCATTAGCCAGAGCATTCGTAGAGTTAATGAATACTTTATAATGAGGCCATCCAAACCAGTGTCTAATCGTATCTAAAGATCCATTGGTGAACATTTGTTTGATATTACTCGCATCATACTGAACCAGTGGTTTCCCATATAAATTCCTTTCTGCTTCTATTTTAGAAGTTTTTAATGCCGGATTATTGTAAACCAAATCTGTCATATCCATCCACATTCCTTTAGCATGCCTGTAATCTGTATGATCTGTCCAGATATATTGGGTGCTGTAAGGCGTTCCGCGATACCGACCAATACCGCGTCCGTACATTCTGGTTAATGGAATCTCTGCAGTTACCGCGTCTGTTATGGCTGTTCCTCCGTATGGCTGTCTCTTATACACATCTCCGAGCCCACGAGACAGGCAGCTCTATCGCGTATGCCGTCTTCTGCTTGAAAAGGGGGGGGGGGGGGGGGGGGGGGGGGGGGGGGGGGGGGGGGGGGGGGGGG
>NZ_JAELTV010000440.1 GCF_016429005.1 Pedobacter sp. ASV19 | reverse complement strand
CCCCCCCCCCCCCCCCCCCCCCCCCCCCCCCCCCCCCCCCCCCCCCCCCCCTTTTAGATGTGTATAAGAGACAGAGTTACAAGTTGCCCAGCAAAAATACCAGTCTGTAACCGGTGCGATGAGTGTAATCATCAATGACCACGAGTATACCTTGGAACAGGCTTCCAATTTTCTGAAGGACACCAGCAGAACTGTACGTGAAGAGGCCTGGAAAACCATTCAGCAGCGTCGTCTGGTAGACAAAGACACCTTAAATCTTTTATTTGACGAACTGGTGGTTATGCGTAACCAGGTTGCGCTCAATGCGGGTTTCGAAAATTACCGCGATTACATGTTCCAGGCGCTTGGAAGGTTTGATTATACCCCAAAGGATTGTTATGATTTCCATGAAGCTATTGAAAAGGAAATTGTTCCAATACTCAAAGAACAAGCCGAAAACCGGGCTCATTTATTGGGTCTTGAAGTACTTAAGCCTTGGGACCAGGAAGTAAGCACCAGCGGAAAGCCAGCGCTTAAGCCTTTCAAAAATGGACAGGAACTGATTGACAAAAGCATTGAATGCTTTGATGCCATAGATCCAAAACTAGGACAGATGCTTGCAGTTATGAAAGCAAATAACCTGTTCGATGTAGAGAGCAGAAAAGGAAAAGCACCGGGTGGCTACAATTATCCCCTTGCTGAAACCGGAGCGCCATTTATCTTTATGAACTCTGCAAATTCCCTGCGCGACCTCACCACAATGGTTCATGAGGGCGGGCATGCTGTACATACTTTTTTGACGGCTAACCTGGAACTGAACGATTTTAAACATTGTCCTTCAGAAGTTGCAGAACTGGCCTCTATGAGTATGGAACTGATGTCAATGGATCATTGGGACGTTTACTTTGACAAGGAGGAAGACCTCATAAGAGCAAAAAGAGAGCAATTACTGGATGTATTGAAAACACTTCCATGGGTGGCAGTTATTGATCAGTTCCAACACTGGATCTATACCAATCCCACCCATAATGCAGCCGACAGAGAGGAAGCTTTCCAACAAATTTACAAACGCTTTGGTGCGGGTTTCTCCAATTGGGAAGGACAGGAAGCAGAATTTAAAAACATCTGGCAAAAGCAACTTCACCTTTTTGAGGTGCCTTTTTACTATATAGAATATGCTATTGCACAATTAGGTGCCATAGCCATCTGGAAAAATTTCAAAGAGCAGCCTGAAAAAGCACTACAGCAATATCTTGATGCATTGGCACTGGGTTATACCAAACCAATGAACGAGATTTATGAAACTGCAGGGATCAAATTCGATTTCAGTCCAAAATACATTAATGAACTGGCCACCTTTGTGAAAAATGAACTGGACAAATTAGCTTAGTTTCAATCCTAATTTATAAGTTTGAGAAAACAACCAGACTAACCACTAACTTATGTTTGAAAAGCTATTTAGAAAAAAATCCATCACCAAAATACTGGAAGATGCAGAAAAAGGATATGGTGATCATGGCTCACATCTACACAAAACGCTGGGTGTACGAGATTTAACGGCTTTCGGCATAGCGGCCATTATAGGAGCTGGCATTTTCAGTACCATTGGAAAAGCGAGTGCAGATGGAGGCCCGGCAGTGATCTTCCTTTTTATATTTACAGCTGTAGCCTGTAGTTTTGCAGCCTTTGCTTATGCAGAATTTGCCTCTATGGTACCGGTTTCGGGGAGTGCATACACCTATTCTTATGTAGCTTTTGGAGAACTGGTGGCCTGGATCATTGGCTGGTCTCTGATTATGGAGTATGCGATCGGGAACATTACTGTTGCCATATCCTGGTCAGATTATTTCACCAGTTTGCTCGCCTCTATACATATACCGGCACTAGGCATTAAAGGGATTCATCTGCCAGACTGGATGACCATGGACTATCTGACTGCTTTTAACGGACATAAACATGCGGAAGCCTTAATCAATGCGGGTAAAAGCTATACCAATCTCGACGAAGCGACCAGACTGGCCAATAACGCCTGGATCACTGCCCCAAGAATTGGCAACTTCCATGTCGTTGCAGACCTTCCGGCACTGGGTATTATCATTTTCATTACCTGGCTGGTATACAGGGGCATGAAAGAATCAAGAAATGCCAGCAACGCAATGGTTGTTGTCAAACTGGCTGTAATTCTTCTGGTTCTGTCTGTAGGAATCTTTTATGTAGATACCAATAACTGGAATCCCTTTGCTCCCAATGGGGTGAGTGGTGTCCTCAAAGGGGTATCTGCCGTGTTTTTTGCCTATATCGGATTTGATGCCATTTCTACGACTGCAGAAGAATGCAAGAATCCGCAGCGCGACCTTCCAAGAGGTATGATGTGGGCCATTATTATATGTACCATACTGTATGTAGCCATTGCCCTGGTATTAACAGGCATTGTAAATTATAGTCAGCTGGCCGTTGGAGATCCCTTAGCTTTTGTGTTTGATCACATTAACCTGAAACTAATGAGTGGGATTATTGCCGTGAGTGCCGTATTTGCAATGGCCAGTGTATTGCTGGTGTTCCAGATGGGTCAGCCAAGAATCTGGATGAGCATGAGCCGCGACGGTTTACTTCCAAAATCTTTTTCAAAGATCCACCCCAAATACAAAACTCCATCCTTTGCAACTATCGTTGTCGGATTTGTGGTTGCTGTTCCTTCTTTGTTTATGAACCTGACCATCGTCACAGACCTCTGCTCCATAGGTACCCTTTTTGCCTTCGTTCTGGTTTGTACAGGTGTGCTTGTACTACAAAACAAACCTGACGTAAAAAGGGGGAAATTTAAAATCCCGTATGCCAATTCCAAATACATTATACCGGTTCTTGCTATCGCGCTGATTGTACTGGCCTTTACCAGATACAAAAAAGAAAGCAGTGATTTCCTGTACAATACGCCTAAAGTACATGATCCGATCAGTCTGATTACTTCTTTAAACAAAGAAGAATTACAGTCGGTACAAAACCAGATTAAAACGACACAAAGCGTCTCGCAGCTTAATGGAAAAGACATCGATGCGGAAGCTTACCTTGGCAACCTGTCTGCAGAAGATTATCAAAAATTTGTTGATCAGTCTTCTATAGCTGCGAACAAAAAATATGAAAGTGGCTGGAGCCTGTTTAAACATAAAATCCCAATGTGGATCTTCTTTTTCATCTGCATTTTCATCTGCTATTATTGTATCACAAAAAATCTATCGTTAATCCCTGTATTGGGTTTAATCTGTTGCTTGTATATGATGTGCGAACTGGGTATTTCCAACTGGATTGGCTTTGGTATATGGCTGGTTGTCGGATTGGTTGTTTATTTCCTGTATGGATTCAAACACAGCAAACTCAGCCTTCAGAAATAAATAGAAAAACAAGAGGGTGATAAGATCATCCTCTTGTTTTTTATACCGATAATCTATTCAGTTCTATATCATCCCTGTCTCTTATACACATCTGACGCTGCCGACGAACGTAAAAAAAGGGGGTGGGGGGGGGGGGGGGGGGGGGGGGGGGGGGGGGGGGGGGGGG
>NZ_JAELTV010000043.1 GCF_016429005.1 Pedobacter sp. ASV19 | reverse complement strand
GTTAGACGATATCTCTGCCACTGACGGGGTCGTTTCACTGAGCATCCGGGTCGCATGCCCTGGTCTGGTGGCATTCAGGCTGTCAATAAAGGTATTGCCTGTCCTCTTTTTAATGAAACGGCTAAAAGAAACCTCGGTCATGCTGACCAGTTTGGATAAATCTTTCAGATTAATAGGTTTATGAAAATTTGCATGCATAAATTCAAAGGCCTTGTCGATCCTTCTGCTGTTGTAATTCAGGACCTGATCATTATTGAATGTTGCATCTGATAAAACACGCATGCTTTTAGAAGTGGATAACTCGTGCAGAATGCTAATCAGTTCGAGAACAGAATCAAAACCCTGGAGCTGGTTAATAGCTAGTATTCTTTTGTATAGTTTTTCTACGGTTTCTTTAGGAAAAAGTATACCTCTTACAGAACGTTCAAACATTCTCCTGATAAAGGTGAGTTGATTCCTTCTGAGCATTTTGTCATCAAACAGATCTCTGTGCCATTGAATGGTCACCTCAGTGATTTCCTCGCTTTTGCAATGGTGTGTAGTCCATACATGGGAAAGGTTTGGACCAACAAGTACCAGTTCCATCTCTGTAATTTCTTCTACATTATCTCCAACCATACGCTTTGCCCCTGCAGCATTCAGGATCAGGTTCAGTTCATATTCTTCATGGAAATGAAGAGGGAAATCAAATTCCTTTTTTACCCTTGAAAAGATCGTAAAACAGTCGTTCTGAGTGAGCGGTGTAATTTCTTTAATGATGTTGTTCATAATTAGCAGCGTTCAAAAGTATTATAATTCAGATAAAAGAACATTATAGGCAATATAAACAAAATATCAAGCTATTTGGATGTGTGAGGCCATATAGAGAATGATATTATAAGATTTATATGCTGATTGGTTAAAATAGTATTAGTGTTAATGCTAAATTGATTCCTAATTTTAGTTCGTTATTGAATAACCTGAATCACTTACTCAACAAGCCTAAACCATGAGATTAACAAGTATTGATCTGTGTATCATTCTTGCCTACCTGCTGCTGACCATTTTTATTGGCCTATGGTATCGAAAAAAAGCAAAAGAAAATAAAGACAGCTATTTAATGGGAGGTAAATCTCTGCCCTGGTATATGTTGGGTTTAAGTGATGCATCAGACATGTTCGATATCAGTGGAACCATGTGGATGGTGAGCCTTTGTTTTGTTTATGGTCTGAAAAGTATATGGATACCCTGGTTATGGCCGGTGTTTAACCAGGTTTTTATGATGATGTTCCTGAGTAAATGGTTGCGCAAGAGCAACGCCAATACCGGAGCAGAATGGTTGCTCACCCGCTTCGGGATTTCCGGAAAAGGCGTAAAGGGTTCTCAGGTGGTAGTCATTGCTTTTGCTCTGATCAGCTGCTTTGGTTTTCTGGCTTATGGTTTTGTAGGACTCGGAAAATTTATAGAGATTTTTGTGCCCTGGAGCCAGGTGAAGGCCTATGTGCCCTTTGAACTTTCCGATCGGTATGTACCACATTTCTACGGAATCGTATTCACACTTTTTGCCATGTTCTATTCCATTATAGGTGGAATGCACAGTATTGTTTTGGGAGATGTGATCAAATATATCATCATGACGGTTGCTTGTATTTCTATTGGAATTATCGCCTTCCAGCACTTATATGGGCAGGCATTAAATGTTCCTAAGGGATGGGATGATCCGTTTTTTAGCTGGCGCCTTGACCTCGACTGGAGCAAAATTGCTGCAGAAGCCAATAAAAAGATTGCTGATGATGGTTTTAGCCTGTTCGGATTGTTCTTTGGTATGATGTTGATGAAAGGTGTATTTGCTTCATTGGCTGGGCCGGCTCCCAATTATGATATGCAAAAGGTACTGAGTACAAAAAGTCCGGAGGAAGCCAGTAAAATGACCGGATTCGTCAGTATCATTTTATTACCCATCCGTTACTCGATGGTGATGGGTTTAACTGTACTTGCCTTGCTGTATTATAATCAGCTGTATTTAAAAGGACCAGATGGCGTTACTGATTTTGAAAGGATCCTTCCGGCAGCCATCAATACTTTCCTTCCGGTGGGGGTGTTGGGTTTGGTACTTACAGGGTTGCTTGGTGCCTTTATGGGAACCTTCAGCGGAACATTAAATGCAGCCCAGGCCTATATTGTGAACGATATCTATCTTAAATATGTCAACCCGGAAGCCAGTACGCAAAAAATCATCCGTATGAATTATCTGGTGGGCATACTGGTGGTTGCTATTGGGGTGATCCTGGGTCTTTTCGTAAAAGATGTGAATACGGTATTGCAATGGATCGTTTCTGGTTTATATGGTGGGTACGTAGCTGCAAATATGTTGAAATGGTTTTGGTGGCGCTTCAATGCAAACGGCTTCTTCTGGGGCATGATGTTTGGAATTGTACCCGCAATTGCCCTGGCCATTCTAAAATCCTTTGGTGTGCTTTCCGGACTGGACCTTTATTATTGGCCTTTACTGTTTATCCTTTCTATGGCCGGCTGTATACTGGGAACCTATGCCGCAGAACCTACAGAAATAACAGTTTTGAAATCTTTTTATACAACCGTGCGGCCATGGGGATTTTGGAAACCTGTCAACGATCTGGTCCTTGCTGATGATCCTTCGTTCCAACCCAACAGGAACTTTAAGTTGAACATGTTCAATGTCGTTCTGGGCATTATCGCCCAACTCTGCCTAACCATTCTGCCTATGTATCTGATCATGATGCAGAAGTTGCCGCTGCTAATTACAGTGGTGATCCTGGCAATTATCATCACCATCCTTAAAAAAACATGGTGGAATAAACTAAACGATTACTAGATATTTATCTGCATCATAAGAAATGAATAATTTTGAAAAGAAGGTTCAAGACCTTTACGACAGCTATGAGGGGCTGATTGCCCTGGACAACGAAATGATAGAAGGGAGCAACGGGGTGTTTAACCGTTACAAAAATCCTGTGTTAACCGCTGCCCACGCCCCATTAAACTGGCGGTACGATTTTAGATCGGAAAGTAATCCGAATTTACTGGAAAGAATTGCTATTAATGCAGCATTCAATGCCGGTGCAATTAAATTTAACGGAAAATATATCCTTGTAGTTAGGGTAGAAGCTGCAGACCGAAAGTCTTTTTTTGCGGTAGCCGAGAGTCCGAATGGAATAGATCACTTTCGCTTTTGGGATGCACCTGTAGTTTTACCGGAAACTGAAGAACCAGATACCAATGTTTATGATATGCGTATTGTTGCGCATGAAGATGGCTGGATGTACGGATTATTTTGCACAGAACGGAAAGACCCGTCTGCCCCGGCTTACGACCAGTCTATGGCAGTCGCCCAATGCGGCATTGCCAGAACCAGAGATCTGAAGAGCTGGGAACGTCTGGCTGATCTGAAAACACCTTCTCCTCAGCAAAGAAACGTCGTATTGCACCCGGAATTTGTAGACGGACAATATGCTTTTTTTACCCGTCCGCAGGATGGTTTTATAGAAAGTGGTACAGGTGGTGGTATTGGTTTTGGCCTCAGTGCCTCAATGGAGCATGCGGTAATTGAAAAGGAAACCGTAGTCGATCCCAAGCAGTACCATACCGTTTACGAAGCAAAAAACGGTATGGGGCCGGAACCAATTAAAACAGACCATGGCTGGCTTTTTTTGGCACACGGCGTGCGAAATACAGCTGCGGGATTAAGGTATGTACTCTATTTGTTTATGACCGATCTGCATGACCTGACCAAGGTAATTTATAAACCTGCCGGTTATTTCCTGGCACCTGAGGGTATCGAAAGAGTTGGAGATGTATCTAATGTGGTTTTCTGTAATGGCTGGATTTTAGATGAAGATGGAAAAATATTTATTTATTATGCCTCTTCGGATACAAGAATGCACGTTGCAACCACTAACTTAGCTGTATTACTGGATTATGTGATGAATACGCCTGCAGATGGTCTCCGCTCAGCGGCAACCGTACAGACGATTCTGGATAATATTGGAAATAACCAGTTGCTGAAGAAACATTAAATTTGTAACGTGGCGGAACAAGAAGAAAAATATGCAGCAGAATTGCAATCTGAGTTGTTAAACATCCTGAGTTACTGGATGGATTTTACTCCTGATGATACGTATGGTGGCTTTGTGGGAAGAATTGATCAGGACAACATTATTGATGAAACCGCACCAAAAGGAGCAGTACTCCATGCAAGAATCTTATGGTCCTTTGCTGCAGCCTATAATCTGAATCCGCTTCCTGAATATCTTGAACATGCCGGCCGGGCCTATCATTATATCGTAGACCATCTCCTTGATCATGAATTTGGTGGAGTGTATTGGTCTGCAGGCCCCAAAGGAAATCCGCTGGACACTAAAAAGCAGATCTATACCATTGCCTATACCATTTACGCCATGAGTGAATTCTTTATGGCTTCCGGTAAGGAAGTGGCAAAAGATCATGCAGTTGCTTTATACAAAGATCTGATCCGTTATGGTCTGGATAAGGAAAAAGGGGGTTACTTTGAAGCTTTTGGACAACAATGGGAACCGTTGGATACATCGAAGACCATGAATACCCAATTGCATGTTCTGGAGGGTCTGACCAATTTATACCGCATATGGCCAGACGAGGAGCTGAAACCGCAACTGGCTGATCTTCTTACAAACTTCAGAAATTTCATTATTGACGCGGATACAGGGCATCTGGCACCACTCTTTGATGAACACTGGGCGCGGAAATCCGATACGATATCCTATGGCCATGACATAGAAGCCTCCTGGCTGTTACAAGAGGCCGCAGAGGTGACCGGTGATGCGGAACTGATTGCAGCATTTAAAGCGCTGGCTTTGAAAATGTCGACCGCTTCTTTGGAAGGTCTTGATGCCGATGGAGGGATGTGGTACACCTGCGAGCCTGCCTCACAGCGTATCGTTCGCGAAAAACACTGGTGGGTACAGGCTGAAGCTATGCTTGGATTTTATAACGCCTGGGAATTGTCTGGAGAGGAGAAGTTTCTTGCCGCTTCAATGGGTGCATGGGCATTTGTAAAAAACAGGATCATTGATAGAAATAATGGCGAATGGTTTTGGGGGATTGGTACAGATGATCAGGTAATGCCAGATCAGGATAAAACCGGACCCTGGAAATGTCCGTACCACAACAGCCGTGCATGTATTGAAATTATTAGGAGGACAGGATAAAAAAAGCCATTATCTTTACCCTCCATGAGAACTTTGTTTATTGGCTGTGTGCTGTTGTTCATCAGTACCTCCTTATTTGCCCAAAAGAATACCAATGCAACCCAGGCTGTAGTTACCTATAAATTTCGCAGCAATGGAAAAGATCAGGACGGAGAACTGAAACTATTTATTAAAGATAATCAGGCGCGTTTGGCCAGGAATGGTGCCCAAACAGAGCAGCAGTTTCTGCAGTTTGACGAGGCTGCCAGTTATCAGGTATTGAACAGTAAAGGCACCCAGTACACCTTTAAAAAACCATTTTCGGAATATGCTTCGGCCGAATTGCTGCCGGGAATAGATACCATATGTGGTATTCCCTGTAAAAAAGCAAAGCTCTTCATCCGTTCCAATACCATTGAAGTCTGGTATAATACGGATTTAAAAATAAAAGGGAGCCCGGCTATTACTGTTGCTCCGGGACTTGGGCTGGTGCTCAAAACCATTCGCAATGGCAATTCCGAAACGATAGCCAAAAACATCAGTTACCGTAAAATTAAAATGGAAGAACTGCAATGGCCAGCCCAATGGGGGACCATGCTCGATGAGCCCGCCTATCAGCGTCAGGTGATCGAAAGCCGTTATGCGACGTTGCAGATCTTTAACGATGAGCAAATCAATTTTGGTCGTAAAATAGACAATCCGACAGGAGAACAAGCCAATACCACCTATCATTTTGCCGGCGGCACAGTAATCATGAAAAAAGTGAAATTGCCTTCTGCTTTACCAGGGCAACATTTATTTGCAGAACTGGTACAGCATTCCAATGGAGATGCCTATGACCGCACAGGTTCTGTTTTTGTGGTTCCGGTAAGCCGTGAAATTTCATTTTTAAAAGCACTCCAGAATGGTTTGCAGGTACTTCCTGTATACAATGCCAGGAATGGCAAAAAATATCAGGGCATTACTGCTACAGACCAGTACCTGCCGCCTCTGGAATTAATGAGGTTCTTTACCTCCTTTGGTGTAGGACATTTTAATGCCCAGGCGAAAATTAAAGGTTATAACTGGGCCGATTCTGTAGTCTACAAACAAGATATCACTACCTTATTGCCAAGTTTACAGGGAGAAGTATGGATCGGTGTTTTCATCGGAAACTACGATAAAGGCGGACACAAGGCCAGTCTTTACTTTAAATACTACCCTGGAGATGATGGAGAGGATAAAAAGGGCGAAAAAAAATGGATAATGCCCGTATTTAACACCACAAATCTTATGGAAATGGCAGGCCAGGAATATGGAACGCTATTCGATAAGGATTCTCTTACCGTGGCATTGGAGGTGCCAAAAGGGGTAAAAAATTTGAAGTTGAGGTACCTGACCACCGGACACGGTGGCTGGGAAAACGGCGATGAATTTGTTCCAAAACAAAATGAAATATTTGTAGATGGCAGCCGCGCCTATCATTTTATTCCCTGGAGGGAAGATTGTGCAACTTACCGCATGCTAAACCCAGCCTCCGGAAATTTTGGCAATGGTTTGTCTTCATCAGATTTAAGCCGCTCTAATTGGTGCCCTGGTACACTTACCCTTCCCGTAGAAATTCCTTTGCCGGATATGAAGCCAGGAAAGCACCTGATCCAGGTCGCTATACCTCTTGGTAAGCCCGAAGGCGGAAGTTTCAGTGCATGGAATGTTTCTGGTGTGCTGATTGGAGACCAGGAATAATTAAATTTTGCAAAAACTATTTATCTTTACCATATTTGAAAAGTAGTATAGAGTAGTACAGAGCCAAATATAATATTGATCATGAATTTTATTTTTCAAAAAATAAGGGAACTTACCGAAATCAATTCTCTCTCCAAAAATGAACAGCTGATTCAGGGGATTCTAAATGCGATTGATGAAAAGCTGGTTTCAAAAGGAGAGATCCTGCCTTCGGTAAATGCAATGATCAAGGAATTCGGTTTTGCAAGGGAAACCATTGCAAAAGCCTATAAAGAATTGATTAACCGGGGAATCATCAAGTCTACCAATCGTCTGGGGTATTTTGTGGCGATAGAAGATACGGAGCAAATTCTGAAGGTGGCACTGGTATTGTTTAACTTTGATGTTTTTCAGGAAGACCTCTACAGGAATTTTAAAGAAGGCCTTGGAGAGAATGTACATCTGGACATCTTTTTCCACCACAATAATATCGAGACCTTCGAAAGTATCCTGTCTAATATGAAGGGTAAATATGGAATGTACGTGATCGCACCTATTCCACATCCGAAGACCACAGAATTGCTGAAGTCCATTCCCGCCAACCGCTTGCTGATGATTGATCGTTATGTGCCGGTAGATGAAGAAGTATCTTATATTGTACAGGAATTTGAAGAGCCGGCCTACCAGGCTTTTGCGGGTTTAAGTGAGCGGATCAAAACGTTTGAAGAAATCATATTTTTCTTTAAGCCTTCTTCTGCCGAACCTATAGATATTTTAAAAGCCTTTAAGCGTTTTCTGAAAGATTTTGACGTAAAGGGTACGGTAAAAACCGCCTATGTGCCAGGTTCTGTAAAAGCAGGGAAAGTTTATTTTACCATCAACAATTCAGAATTGTGGGTGATCATTAAGGATACTATAGCAAAGAACCTTCAATTGGGCAAGGATGTGGGTATTCTTTCCCATAATGATGATACGGTAAAAGAGATCGTTTGTAACGGCATCACCACTTTTTCCGTAAATTTTGGAGAGATGGGAAAAAAGGCTGCCCAATTTGTACTGGACAGACAAAAAATACAGGAGGTGATGCCAACTGTACTGCTTAGACGAAATTCATTGTAGAAGTGAATACATCGGCTGTAATCAGTTTATTGGTATGTACCCTGTTGGTTGGTTTTTTCTCCTGGCTCAAAAGCCGGAAAGTCAAAATCACCAATACCACTTCTTTATTCCTGGCCAACCGGAACAACAGTTATTTGCTGGTTGCGGGTTCGTTATTTTTAAGTAACCTGAGTGCCAATCAGTTTATAGGGGAAAATGAATCGGTTTACATCAATAATATGACCATTATCGGCTGGGGCATCAGTTCTGTTCTGGCCATGCTGCTGGTTTCTGAATTCCTGATGCCTGTTTATTTCAGGAGCGGAATGATCACCACACCCGATTTTCTGGAAGCCAGGTATGATAAAGGAACCAAACGACTGGTCTCTATCGTCTTTCTGCTCAGTTATATTGTCAATCTGCTGCCAACGGTATTGTATACAGGTGCGGTGGCTTTTAATGGGATGTTTAACATCAGTCAGGTGTTACATGTCAGCTACTGGCAGGGCATTTGGATCCTGGTCTGGATCATGGGAGCCGTAGGCTGCACCTACTGTATTCTGGGCGGTTTAAAAGCCATTTCTGTTTCAGACAGTATCCTGAGTTTTGGAATGCTGATTATTGCGGTGATCCTTCCTGTTTATGGACTCCGGTATCTTGGGCATGGAAGCATTATAGATGGCCTGCATACCATTATTTCCTCTAAGACTTCTCATTTAAACGCTATAGGTAGTGCAACAGACGCTGTTCCCTTCTCTACTATTTTTACCGGGATGCTGGTGGTGAATATTTACTACTGGGGGATGGAGCAGTATATTGTACAGCAGTCACTGGCCGCTAAAAACCTCAGTGAATCTCAAAAAGGAATTGCCCTGGCCTGCGTTGCGAAACTCCTGAGCCCCTTATTGATCAATGGTCCCGGGCTCATTGCTGTCCATTTGTATCCTGACCTGACCAATACTGCCCAGGTTTTTCCTTTACTGATTAAAGATGCATTGCCTTCTTTGTTTATCGGATTAACAGGAAGTGTCATACTAGGCTCTGCCATTACAGTATATAACGCAGGTTTAAACAGCAGCAGTACCTTATTTGTATTGAATATCTATAAACCATTAAAGATTAAACAAAATACACCTGCTTCAGAAAAGGAACTGGTTAAAACAGCAAAACTTTTTGAGGTGGCGATTTCCCTTCTGGCGATGTTTATTGCACCCTTTATCATTTTTGCAGACAAAGGCTTTTATAATTACCTGCAGGAAATCGCCGGAATCTTCAGTATTCCAATTTTCACCATCATCCTTGTTGGGATGATTACGAAAAGAGTGCCCCCCTGGCTGCTAAGGTTGCAGTTGTATTCTATATCATCTGCTATGTATTCCTGCATTTCATATTTCCCCTGCAAATGCATTTTCTTCATTTAATGGCCATTCTCTTTGTGGCAACGATGGCTATGATGTTCCTGATCGGACGCTTCTATCCAATGCCGCATCCTTACGAGTCTACAAAGACAATTATAAATAAAGTACAGCCCTGGAAATACCGTTATCTGGCAGCAGCGATCCTTATTTTATTAATGATATTTGTTTTTGTCGTTTTTTCTCCTCTTGGTCTTGTTAAGGGATAAAACAGGTTTAATGATCTTTTAGCCCTGTTTTTAAAGGATCAGCCAGGCTTTGTTTCAGTCCTCTGGTCTAACATTCTGAAAAAAAATATTTGCATTTACACTTAAACTTTACAATCTTTAAAATGTAGTATAGAATAGTATAGGTTATTCTGTGCTTAATAACCAAATTTAAACCAATCCTAAAAATGAAAACACTTTACGATTTATTCAAATTGATGTTTTTCTGTGCGATCTTTTTAACAGTTTCTCCTATTCTTTTAAAAGCGCAGGATGTAGAGAAAACGATCACAGGGAAAACCCTTGATGAAAAAGGGGGCGCCTTACCTGGTACAACCATAAAGGTAAAGGGGACCACTAAAACATCCGTAAGCAATAGTGACGGAACCTTCAGTATCCAGGTTCCTGGTTCCGGTGCTATCCTGGTTTTTTCCTTTATTGGTTATAACCAGCAGGAAGTTACTGTAGGTACCCGAAATTCAATACATGTCCAGTTGAAGCCCAACGAGGAGGGACGCATGCTGAATGATGTCGTTGTGGTTGGGTATGGCAGTCAAAAAAAGTCTAATATTACCGGGGCTATTTCTTCAGTGAAAGGAGAAGAACTGTCTAAAATGACGGTTGGAACCGTGGGTTCTGCTTTACAGGGAAAAGTATCCGGGGTTTCCGTTGTGGCTTCGGGAAGTGAGCCGGGAAGCAGCCCTCAGGTCTTTATTCGTGGGATCAGTACTTTTGGCTCTAATGCACCATTGTATGTTGTCGATGGGGTGCCACTAACAGACATCAGCTTTTTAAATCCGAAGAATATAGCCAGTTTGGATGTGCTTAAGGATGCTTCATCTTCAGCGATCTACGGATCCAGGGCTTCCAATGGTGTAATCATCATTACAACCATTTCCGGAACTCAAGGCAAGACTGCAATTTCTTTTGATGCTTCAACAGGCTTTTCTGATCCATTACGTAAACCAAAAATGGCAGACTCTAAAGAATACGCCTCTATTATGAATCTGGCGGCCAGTAATTCAGGAAATCCACCTGTATATAAAGACATCAATGCGATCACCAACTCTACCGACTGGTGGAAAGAAGTCACGCAGAGGGGAGTGACGCAGGATTACAACCTAAGCCTGACAGGCGGATCTGAAAAATTGAACTACGCGAGCAGTGTAGGGTATTATAAGGAAAAGGGGCTGATTCGGACCACAGACTTTAACAGAGTCAATTTTCGTTTGAAAACAGAATATAAGATCAGCCCGAAAATCAAAGTAGGACAGGACATTAACATTTCTGGAACAGGCAGAACCCCCTCTCCAAATCCTGGAGGAAGTAATTCTATTTTTCAGAATGCCATCCTCGCTGATCCGGTTACACCTGCAAGGGTTCAAAGAAGTTCGAGCGAATTTGACAACTATGGCAGTTCTCCGACAGACATCCCAAATACCCTGGCCGTAGTGGAACGGAATTTCCAGAATGTAAAAAACACTTATCTGGTTGGGAGTATTTATGGAAGCTATGAAATTATTCCAGGGCTGACTTTTGAGCCCCGTTTTAGTGTAAACGGTGATCTGTATGAATACAATAGCTTCTCACCTACTTATAACATCAGTGCAACACAATACAGTCTGGTCAATAAAGCGAGCAGGCAACATGATATTTCCAAGTACTGGAACAATACCAATACACTGACCTATAAAAAGCAATTCGGCGATCACAACCTGACGGTACTGGCCGGTTTTACCAATGAGAAATTTATAGATACCAGGTTGTTTGCCAGCGGTCAGGGGATACCATCCAACGATCCGACGCTGCGTTATCCGGTAGCCTCAACAGGCGGGTTTAATATCGGTGTAGGAGATGGCTCCAGGTTTGATAATGTACGTACTTTGCAATCTTACCTGGGCAGGGTAAACTATAGCTATAAAGATAAATATTTGCTGTCTGCAAGTGTAAGGGCCGATGGCTCCTCCATTTTTGCACCTGAACACAGATGGGGTACTTTTCCAGCTTTTTCAGGGGGGTGGGTTGTGTCTAAGGAAGACTTCCTGAAAAATACAGCCTGGCTGAGTAATCTGAAGATCCGGGCAGGTTACGGACAGGTAGGTAACCAGGGCGCAGTTCCACTTGGACAATATGTATCCAATTTAGGAACGGTATACAGTGCTATGGGTTCTACAGGTGCTTCCCAGGTTGGTGTGATCAGAACTTCTGTTCCTAACCGCGATCTGAAATGGGAAACGGTGGAAGATATTAACCTTGGGCTTGATGCGGGTTTACTCAATAATAAATTAACCCTTTCAGGAGATTACTTTGTCCGTAATGTTAAAGACATGATTGCTACCCAGCTGATTGTTGCCTATGCAGGCTTTGGTGGCAACTCACCATGGACCAATGTAGGCACCATGCAAACCAAAGGATTTGAATTTAGTATTGGCTATCAGGATAAGGCAGGAGAGGTCAGTTATGGGATCAACCTGAATGCCACACACTACACCGCTACAGCCAAAAAGCTGGCCCAGGGAAATGATATCCTTTCGGGTAATACCGCTATTTTTGGAACCACCAGCTTAACCAGGGAAGGACATCCGGTAGGTGCTTTTTATGGTCTTCAAACAGATGGTATTTTTCAAAACGCTGGAGAAGTAGCATCCTATAAAAATGCTGCGGGTACCTTGATCCAGCCAAATGCTGTGCCAGGAGATTTTCGTTTTAAAGATCTTAACGGCGACGGTGTGATCAACTCTTCAGACCGTACTTTTATTGGCGATCCAACACCAAAGCTTACCTTTGGCATCAACCTCACTGCAGCCTATAAAAACTTCGATCTTACCGTCTTTTTTACGGGAAACCTGGGCGGAGATTTGGTGAATGTGTTGAAAGGATACACCAATTCGGGAAGTAACAATTATAATAAAATTGCAGGATTGGAAAGTATAGCTTGGCATGGTGAGGGAACTTCGAATACCACACCTCGTATTGCCGCTTTTGACAACAATGGCAATTACTCTAAATTCAATGATTTCTATATTGAAAGTGGTTCTTTTGCCAGGTTGAGGAATCTACAGTTAGGTTATACCATTAACAGCGAGAAGGTAGGAAAGATCAGAGTCTTTGCCAGTGCCCAGAATTTGCTGACCATAACCAAATATAAAGGCCTGGACCCTGAACTGGCCTATGGTACGCAATGGACTGACAACAGCTCCGCATTAAACAGAGGACTGGACTGGGGTAATTATCCAACTTCAAGGACCTTTCTTTTTGGATTAAATTTTACATTCTAAACTTTTGGAGGACTTATTATGAAAAGATATATATTCATGCTCATCGCACTTGCTTCACTTTCCGCAGGCTGCAAAAAGTTTTTGGACCAGCCTATTATTGGCCGTCAGAATACTGATAATTACTTTAAAACAGAAGCCGATTGCCAGGCCGCTGTGATTGCCTGTTATTTTGGAACGCATTCTGATCAGTGGTATGAACTGGACAGAAGTCAAATGATGGGGGATGCCTTGAGTGATGACGCTTTTAAGGGCAATTCTATTCCGGGAGATCAGTCTCTTTTTGGGGATATTGCCCGTTATCACTTTGATGCAACCAATGAATGGTTTGGCTTCAGGTGGAGCTACCTTTGGAAAGGAGTAGGCAATTGTAATTTTGCTATCGAGGGCATCAGTACCTCCACGATAGACAATGCAGTAAAACAAAGGCTGATTGCGGAGGCCAAATTTTTAAGGGCTTACTGCTATTTTGAACTGGTGAAGAGTTTTGGAGGTGTGCCCTTGGTACTGAACGTTCCGGATCCCCAGGCCGTACTATCGGTAGCCAGATCCAGTAAAGAAGAATGTTTTGCCCAAATTGTTAAAGACCTTTCTGATGCAGCAGCTGTATTACCGGAAAGAGCTGCACAGGGTGCAGATCAGATAGGACGGGCCACCAAAGGTGCTGCCAATGCTTATCTCGCCAAGGCTTATCTGTTTACAGAAAACTGGACACAGGCGCAAAAATATGCAGATCAGGTGATTGCTTCAGGACAGTATAGTCTGGAACCAAGTTTCAGCAATGTCTGGAGTGTGCGTAACAAAAATGGGGTAGAGTCGATCTTTGAATTTCAGTATAATGCAGACCAGACCTTCAATTTAGGAACTGCACTGACCACATTGACGCGGAGCAGGGCAGATGGCGGATGGGGTTTTGATACACCTTCAAGCCATCTGGAGCAGGCATTTCTGAAAGAAAATGACCCGAGATTGAAATGGACGATTATTAAACAGGGAGATAACGTTGGTGCACCGACGCTGAATTTCGATTATTCACATTATGATACCAAGTTGTCTGAAAACGAATCTGGCAGGATCAGCAGGAAATTCTATCTGGCTCCCGCAGACCGCCCCGCAAATGAACTCTCCCATGCACCGTTGAATATTATTCAGATGCGTTATGCAGATTTACTGCTTATTGATGCTGAGGCTGCTTATCGTAACGGTAATGAGGTTGTCGCTTTGAAAAGCCTGAATATGGTGAGGGAAAGGGCAAACCGCCTGAACCCAGGTACCGTTCTTCCGAAAAGTTCTTCAGGCACACAATTGTTAAATGACATCTGGCTGGAGCGACGACTGGAACTGGCTATGGAAGGGCACCGTTATTATGATCTGGTAAGGCAACACCGCCTGGTGCAGGTGATTAAAGATTTTTATACCTATAACAATAGCACCAGTACAGATCCATATGATAAAGGCAACCCAAAAGGTGCCGATGTAGCGGAAAAACATAATTTATTTCCAATACCACAGCAGGATATAGATCTGTCTAAAGGTGTGCTGAAACAAAATCCAGGTTTCTAAGAGCTGTAGATATAACTATATATAGACTTATTGATATATTGATCATTGAATACCCAAATTATTACCTCAAGATGCGAAGAAGAATTTTGCTGATTACGTTCCTTGGCCTGTCGGGCGGCTTTTATCAAAAGCTATTGGCTCAGGAAAAATTTATAGAAGCCGAAGCTGCAACACTGTCTAATGGCGCAAGAATAGAAGCCTGTTCCACCTGTTCGGGTGGAAATAAAGTGGCTGGTTTAGGAGATCTGAAAAATGGTACGGCTGTTTTTAGTTTGCAAGTACCCAAGGCAGGTCTTTATCCTTTAACCGTCTATTTCAGGGTTTCGGACGACCGGAGTCTGAGCGTCAGGGTCAACCAGGAGAGCGTTCCGCAGAAAGTTGTTTTTCGCCGTACTGCTCCGTCAGACCAGTCCAGCTTGCAGCAAATCTTTGTTCCGCTAAAAGCAGGTCTTAATACGGTATCTTTTGATAATCCTGTAGAAGGTGGACCAGATCTGGACCGGATTGCCTATGGTATTGTTCCTGTAAAGTCTTTAAGTTTTAAAGGTATTATCAAAGACAAAAACGGAAAACCGGTTAAAGGCGTAGAGGTCCAGCTCAGGGGAGGAGCGGATCGTTTGGTTACGACAGATGCAGCCGGAAATTACCTGATCAATGATGTTCCGGATGGTAATTATTTATTGTCTGCATTTGCAAACGGTCAGCTTATTTTTCCTCATTCCAGAACAGCAGGTCCTCAAGATAATGGAGCAGCTTTAAATTTTACCGCTTCAGCATTTGTAAAAAAAACTGCCGATATCCGGAAACTGGGTAAAGGCAATACCTATATCAACTACAATGTTAAAACCGGTACGGCCGATTTTTATACCCTGGGAAAACAGATCCTTTCCAATGTATATGCAGAGGCCCATATTCCAAAGGTGATTTCCAGTATGGATTATTCCAGACATGAAATCAAAGAAGAACCTTTTACAGATCAGCTCGGTAGCGGAACACTTTTTACGGTAAGTTCTTCTGCAAAAGGACTTCCGGAGATGATCCAGGAATATTGGTTGTATGCAGATAAAGGATTTATCCTAAGCAGGCTTTCTGTAAAGAGCGAAGAGGAATTCGGCAGCGCCTACATGGCCCCATTAAAATCTGAGACCTCTTTTCAGGTGCTTCCCTCAGGAAATAACTATGCCTTATTTGTACCTTTTGACAACGACAAATGGGTGCGTTATGTCGCTTTTCCTTTCAGCAAGGTGGTTTCCAGTCATGAAGTTTCTGTGTTGTTTAACGAAAAATCAAATCAGGGGCTGGTGATCGGTTCTGTAGATCATGACAACTGGAAAACAGGTGTGGTGACCGCAACAGAAGGCAATACACTCCGTCGTCTGGAAGCCTATGGTGGTTTTACCTATGCGACTTCGAGAGATATCCTGCCTCATGGAAAGATCAGCGGTAAGCTGGTGCGTTCGCCCAGAATGTTTGCAGGTTCATATGCAGACTGGAAAGAAGGAATGAATGATTTTGCTGTAGTCAATTCTGGTTTACATAAACGATTGAAATGGCCTGGAGGTGTTCCTTTTGGCTGGAACAGCTGGGGCAAGATTCAGTTTAACCTGACCGGACAAAAGGCTGTTGAAGTGTCTGATTTTTTTGCAAAAGCGCTTAGAGATAAAAGTTTTGAGAACGATGGGGTAACCTATATTGGACTCGATGCCGGAGCTGAAGACCGGACAGATGAAGAACTGACTGCTTTTGTAAACGAATGCAGGAAGAATAACCAGATCCCGGGTGGTTATTATGGCCCCTTTGCCGATTGGGGTGGAGACAGCACCAGGAATATAGAAGGGACCCCTTATACGTATAAGGACCTTTACCTCAGGGCCCATGGCAATAAGCAATATATTGATGGTGCTGCGGCTATTGATCCAACCCATCCAGGCACCAAAGCCAGAATTAAAAAATCCCTGGAAAGATTTAAACGGCTCGGTTTTAAATTTATGAAAGTAGATTTCCTGGCTCATGCTTCCCTGGAGTCCGATCACTATTATAATCCGAAAGTGACCACTGGAATTCAGGCTTACAATGAAGGAATGACATACCTGAGGGAAGTACTGGGCGATAGTATTTACCTCAACCAGGCCATTTCGCCCATTTTCCCGGCAGATTATGCGCAGTCCCGGCGCATTGCCTGCGATGTTTTTGGAGATACAGAAAAGATAGAATACGCCATGAATTCGCTTACCTACGGCTGGTGGCTCTCCAACGTGTATTTGTACAACGATGCAGACCATATTGTATTGGAAGGACATTCTGAAGCGGAGAACCGTTCCAGGGTAACTTCATCCGTAACCACTGGAATCTATATCTCAGGCGACGATCTGAGTGTGGGGGGAAGTATGGAGGCGAAAACGAAATCCCTTAAATTCCTGACCAATCCCGATGTTAATGAGATTGCCCGTTCGGGACGGTCTTTCCAGCCCGTTTACCCTGCACAAGGTGGAAAGGCAGCCAATGCCTTTTTCAGAAAAGATGGTCAATACCTTTACCTGGCCCTGTTTAATTACAGTAATGAGGAAGCCCATCTTCGTATCCCGGTAACGGCCATTCCGGGCGTTTTTTTAAATGGAAGCAGCTATAAAGAGCTGTGGACAGGTAAAACAGGTACGGCCGCACCAATTCTGGAAGAATCCATACCTGCGGCAGACGTCCGTATTTTAAGATTTGAACTCACTAAAAAATAATTACCCACTGATATGACCTTTAAATTCCGATTCCTTGTTAAACCATTTTTCTTTGTTTTTTTTATCGGTACAGGCGGTGCCTTTATGGCAAAAGCACAGTCTGCATTTGTGATTCCGATAGAATCAAAAAATAATGCACTCGCCCTTCAGGTGGGTGCTAAAAAGGATCTTTCTACCATTTATTTTGGTAAAAAATTAACCAGTACTGGTGAATATGCCCATGTGCCGGGTGTATATAAACAGACCAGCGATTATACGGGCTTGCTAAACTCCGTATATACACCATCCGGCTCCCGGAATCTTATGGAACCTGCCATTACCGTAACGCATGCCGATGGAAACAATTCCCTGGATCTTAAATATGTGAGCCACAACATCACAGAGGTAAAAGAAGGGGTAAAATTGCTGTCTGTACTATTAAAGGATCCGGTTTACGCCTTTGAAGTGACGCTGTTTTACCAGGTGTATTATAACGACGATGTGATAGAGCAATGGACAGAGATCCGCCACCAGGAAAAAGGAAATGTGGTTCTGCACAAATTTGCGTCGGCCAACCTTCATTTAAAGGCGGGTAGCTACTGGTTAAAACAGTACCATGGCGACTGGGCTAAAGAAATGCAGCCGGAAGAATCTAAACTGACCCATGGTATCAAGACACTGGATACCAAACTGGGTACCCGGGCCAATCTTTTCCAGCCTTCTGTTTTTATGGTTTCTTTAGACAAACCAGCCGGAGAAGACGAAGGCGATGTATTGTATGGTGCATTGGAGTACAGTGGCAATTTCAGGATCGACCTGGAAGTAGATTATCAGGACAACCTGAGGATCATCGCGGGAATCAACAACTATGCTTCTCCTTATACGCTAAAATCAGGTGAAGTCTTTAAGACACCGGCCTTTTTATATACTTTTTCTGATCAGGGTAAAGGTGCAGCCAGCCGAAAACTTCAAAGCTGGGCAAGGAATTACAAATTGATGGATGGAAAAGGAAGCCGGCTTACCTTACTGAACAATTGGGAAGCTACGCAATTTGATTTCAATGAAAATAAGCTTGCAGACTTGCTAAAGGACACTAAAAAATTAGGCGTTGATCTTTTCCTGCTGGATGATGGTTGGTTTGCCAATAAATATCCAAGAAATGATGATCATGCGGGCCTGGGCGACTGGCAGGAGAATAAAAAGAAATTACCTAATGGCATTGCTTCGCTGGTGAAAGAGGCGCAAAATAATGATGTGAAGTTTGGAATCTGGATTGAGCCTGAAATGGTGAACCCCAAAAGTGAGCTTTATGAAAAGCATCCGGACTGGGTGGTGAAGGAAGATAAGCGGGAGGAATATTATTTCAGGAATCAGCTGGTCCTGGATTTGAGCAACCCACAAGTGCAGGATTTTGTATATGGCGTTGTAGATGGCTTGTTTACTAAAAATCCGGAACTGGCTTATATCAAATGGGATTGTAATGCGGTCATTTACAATGCTCATTCGGCTACGCTGAAAAATCAGAACCATTTTTATATTGAATATGTGCGTGGATTGTATAAGGTGCTGGAGAGAATCCGTGCCAAATATCCAACCGTACCTATGATGTTGTGTTCTGGCGGTGGCGGCAGGGTCGATTATGCGGCATTGCAGTATTTTACCGAATTCTGGCCAAGTGACAATACTGATCCTCTGGAGCGTATTTTTATGCAATGGGAATATTCTTATTTCTATCCGGCCATCAGCAGTTCCAACCACGTGACCGATTGGGGAAAGCAGCCGCTTAAGTTTCGTACGGATGTGGCAATGATGGGTAAACTGGGCTTTGATATCGTGGTGAGTAAACTTTCAGAGAATGACCTGAAATTTTGCAAAGAGGCGATACGGGTGTATAATGATTTGAAACCGACTATTTGGCAGGGCAATCAATACAGGTTGGCTAATCCTCGGGAAGGCAGTGTTGCTTCGATGCTGTATCTGTCGGATGATCTCTCTAAGGGGGTTGTTTTTAATTACCTGGTGAGCGGCAGATATGATGAAGGAAGTAAATTACCTGTGCGCCTGAAAGGTTTGGATCCTGCAAGGAAGTACAGACTTAAAGAGGTTAACCTGTATCCTGGCGCGTCTTCTGCTCTGTCTGGTGAGCAGGTTTATTCTGGTGATTTTTTAATGAAAGTTGGATTTAACCCGCTGCTTGATCTGAACAGGACAAGTGTCGTTGTGCAAATAGAAGCTTTGTAAGAAAATTAGATGGCCGATTGCTGGTACAGCGCTTTTATGGCCATCTTTCTTCCCTTATAAATCATATAAATCCCATAAGCAATGGTAGCAAGGGCTAGTCCTGTGCCTACCATTGCTAATATATTTCCCTGAGAGAAGGTCTGATGAAGGCTGAAATAAATGGCAGAAATAGCAATTATACAACTCCAGGTGGCCAGAAAATAGTCTATTTTTCTTCTAAATACCCATGCCAGGGGATAAAAATGCAAACCCACCACCAGTGCCATAAGTGGGATAGAAAGTTCCGGATGATGCATATATATGGCAATGTTGATCGCAATTGGAATGCTGATGCCTTCGAGTCCAAAAATGATCGCAAACCATTTTCCTGATCTTTTTTTCTCCTGATTTTGCTGTTCGGAAGAAGATAATGGCAATGCTGAAGAGAGACGAAACAATTTGATGCTATTGACTATAAAGACAAGGACGATGATGATGCAGAAGTACAGGAACAAGTGCCGGTCTTGACCCTGATAACCACCATTTGCAATCGAACTCCAAATCATGGTGAATACAGACATGAGGAGCAGGCCTGTTCCAACAGCACGCAGGGCTTCTCTGGGGATGTTATTTTCTTGAGTGGTCATAGATGAATTTAAAGATACAGTATAAAAATATAAAGAGGTGAATTTTTGAAAAATTTAGCTTGTTGATTCGGGGCTAACGATATCAGGAGGGCTGAAAAAGCCCTCAGATCTCTGAGGCCGCCTTACCAACAAGCTAAATTTTTTGAGCAAATTGCAGAGGATGGAGGAGACCGGGCAGGGTGAGGGATTTGGATCAGGGTACAGGCTTTGATTACTATTCCAACTTTTCATGATTTGGAACCTTTGTTAATTTTTAATCTTCCTCTTTTTTATTATCTGCTTGGTTTATGTCTGGTGAATAGCTGATAGGATAGTGGGTATTGGTAAATAAAAACTAAACAAATATTATATATAGAATACATAGGGACAAAACAGGTAGTTTATCCCTGCTTTGTCCCTGTTTGATCCCTGTTTCTATTAGACTAATCAATAATTTGGATCAGACCTGGACCGGAGCTGAAAGTATGCAGGTTTAAGATCGTTGTTTTTCGATTTAATTTGTTGCTGTTCCAGTCTGATTATGGGTTGAGGAATGATCAACCGGAAGGTTTATACCGGAACTCAGGTATGCGCCCAGAAAAAAAGAAGGATGAAGAGAGAAGGCCTTTTAAGGTTTGCGGGCTTTTTCTGCCCGACTAAGCTTAAGCAGCCTTCGAGCTCATTCTTCTTTTTTTATAAGATACAAGATTCTGCATAATTCAATCCTACTTAAGCAGCCTTCGAACTTATCCTTCTTTTCTTACAAAGCCATTTTCATAAGATGGATCTATAATTTATTTCCATATATCCTGGAAATTATTTCAACAAAAATTTGTTTTTTTTAAAATATTACTAAATTGCGATACCAAACCAAACAATTCATTGCTATTTCCATAAGAAATCTTGAATTAAAGAACTATTATTCCTAAACAAATTAAATTAAAGCATAAATATGGCAACCCATGGGGTAATTTATGATTTGATCAATGAAAAGCTATTGCTCCATAAGATTTCTATGGGTGATGAAGCCGCTTTTAAAGAGGTATTTGATACCTATAAAGGCAGGGTATTCACGTTTGTGGAAAATTTTATTCATTCCAGAGCCGACGCAGAAGAGATTGTTCAGGAAACCTTTTTAAGTCTGTGGCAGCAGCGGAATAGCCTGACAAATGTAGAACATCCAAGAAATTATATTTATACCCTGGTGAGGAATAAAACCATGCGCTACATCGGTAACGCCATAAGAGATGAAAAAATGCAGCGGATCATCCTGGCAAATATGCAAACTGAAAGCAATACTACCCAGGAGGATATGGAGTTCCGTGAAAGCAAGAAACGCATAGATGAGGCCATCGCCAGATTGCCCGAACAGAAGCAGAAAATTTTCCGGATGTGCCGGGAGGAAGGACTGAGCCACGAGTATATTGCAGCAGAAACCGGACTTTCGAGGAGCAGGGTGAAAAATATTATGGTTGAAGTTTTAAGGTATGTACGCCTGTTTTTGGCCCAGGAAGGCCATTTAATGGTGCTTTTTGTCCTTCTGAAAAAAATATTTTAAAAAAAAATCAATTTAAGGCGGTCCTTTAAGCGCTTTCATGTAACTATAGGATAGTACTGCACAAATAGCAGTGATTTGTCCTGATGGAGAGAACAAAAGAAAGGTTTGAATACCTTCTCGAAAAATATATAAATAAGACAGTAAACCAGGAGGAATTAAAAGAGTTCTTTAATTACCTGGAACTGGACGAATACAACCGTCGGTTAGAGGCCGAAATGGAGCAACGATATAAAACCGTTGTACCGGGAGCAGGTGTGCATACCGTAAACTGGGATGAAATGTTTGCAGGGATTGTGTCGGCACCGGAAGAAAGAAAGGTGAGACCACTTTGGAAAAAGGTGCTGAAAATAGCAGCTATATGGACATTCATTGCGGGTACAGGACTGTTGGTATGGAAGGAACGTGCTGAGCACCTGAAAAAAGGAACAAGGTCTGTTGCATTATTCCACCGGGATAAAGCACCGGGGAGCAATAAAGCGGTTCTTAAATTGGGGAATGGAAAAGAAATCATTCTTGATGCTAGTAATGAAGGATTGCTGGCCAGTCAGGGGGGAACCAAAATCACCAAAACGGCGGATGGGATGTTGATGTATGATGCGGCCTCTAGTGATGTAACTGATGTTGAAGGTAAGTCTTATGTAAATACATTAAGTACCCCTTCCGGGGGTCAGTATAAAATCATTCTTCCAGACAACAGTCAGGTTTGGCTGAATTCCAGCTCATCAATTTCATTTCCGGCGGTATTTACAGGAGCTGAAAGAAATGTGACTTTAACCGGAGAGGCTTATTTTGAAGTTTCAAAGGATAAGAACCATCCATTTAAAGTAAAAGCAGGGAAAGCGGAAGTGACGGTATTGGGCACTCATTTTAATATTATGTCTTATGTAGATGAACCCAGGTCTGAAGTTTCTTTAGCAGAGGGTTCTGTTCGGGTAAACCTGGAAAGAAATTCACAGCTGCTGGTTCCGGGTCAGCAAGCCTCATTTAGCAGTACTTCCGATCGTATTAGTCTGAAAAATATTGATCCTGAGGAAGTTGCAGATTGGAAGAACGGTTATTTTCAGTTTGACAATACACCTATTGAGCAGGTGATGCGCCAAATTAAGAGATGGTACAATATAGAGGTCGTTTACCAGGATATAAAGCCAGGGTTGTACATTACCGGGATGATCTCCAGGACAAAGAAATTATCCAAGATTCTGGAAATGCTGAAAGAAACCAGCGGTCTGGAATTTGAAGTTGAAGCGAAACAAATCACTGTTAAAACAGGAAAGGAGACGATTATGAAGAAATAGTTACTAAAATTCTACAGGTTAACCTACAAAAATTAACCTTTCCGGATTGCGTCCCGGAAAGGTCAAAAAATCCTGCTTGGCGGCAGGCTTGAAGGGTTACCCTATTCATTGTGTCAATCAACCAATACTTAAACCCTACAAATCAAATATATGAATGATTATTCACATTCAATAAGGAGCGCTATTGCCCCTTATAAAATTGCCATACTGGTTATGAAACTCACAGGAATATTAATCCTGGTCCTTTCCCTGCAGGCATCAGCAACCACTTTTGCCCAGCGGGTAACGCTCTCCAAGGACCACGTCAGTTTGAAGGAACTATTTAAAGAAATAAGGAAACAAACTGGTTACGATTTTATCTACGGTAATGAAGTACTGGAACGCACCGGACCCATCACCGTACAGGTAAAAGATAAAGAAGTAGCAGATGTACTTAAATCTATTTTTGAGCCCAGAAATTTAACTTTTACCATTAAAGACAAAGACATTCTTGTTAAAGCGGTGCATGTCGCTGCTGCACCAGACCGGATTGTTACCGGGAAGGTCGTGTCGGCTAGTGATGGTATTGGTTTACCGGGTGTTTCGGTCAGAATTAAAGGCGGTACACTGGCCACCTCTACCAATGAAATGGGCGACTTTTCTATCCGGGTAAAGGATGGAGATGTTCTGGTGGTGAGCATGCTGGGTTATAAAACTCAGGAAATTCCTGTTACCGGAAAAAATACCTTTGCAGTTCACATGCATGAGGATACCAATGCCCTTACAGAGGTAGTGGTTACCGGGTTTCAGAACATTGAAAAGAAATTATTTACTGGTGCTGCAACGACCATTAAAGGCTCAGATATCAAGCAAGACGGAGTGATTGATGTGAGTCGTATGCTGGAAGGTAAAGTGGCCGGGGTATCGGTACAAAATGTTTCCGGAACCTTTGGTACGGCACCTAAAATACGTGTTCGTGGGGCAACTTCCATTTCTGGTGAAAACAAACCGCTTTGGGTAGTAGACGGAGTGGTACTGGAAGATATTGTGAACATATCCAATGATCAGCTTTCGAGTGGAGATGCGACCACTTTAATCGGATCATCTGTTGCCGGGATCAATGCGGATGACATTGAAAGTTTCAATATCCTGAAAGATGCTTCTGCGACAGCTTTGTATGGGGCGAGAGCGATGAATGGTGTGGTGGTCATCACCACCAAAAAAGGTAAAGCAGGAAATACGACGATCAATTACAGCGGGAACTTTTCGAGCTTTTTGAAACCAAGTTACGATACTTATAATATTATGAATTCAGCAGATCAGATGTCGGTCTATTCTGAAGTTTACCGTAAAGGAGGATTATCACCTAATATTGTAAATGGTATGAACGGCGGTGTATTTGCCAAAATGTATCAGCAGATCAATACATTGGATGTGGCTTCCGGGCAATTTGGTGTGGAAAATACACCGGAAGGAAGAGCGGCTTTTTTAAGGCAATATGCCAGAGCAAATACCAATTGGTTCGATGTTCTTTTCAAGAACTCTTTTGTCCAGGAACATTCATTGAGCATTTCGTCTGGTTCTGAAAAATCACAGCATTATTTTTCTGTGGGCTATTATAATGACAATGGATGGACCATTGCAGATAACGCTAAACGTTACACCATGAACGTGCGCGGAAATTATACTCTTTCGCCAAAACTAAATGTCGGTATTCTGGCTACGGGGGCTTTCCGCCAGCAGAGAGCGCCAGGAACACTGGGCCGCACCAGCAATGTTGTGGAAGGTAAATACACCCGTGATTTTGACATTAATCCATTTAGTTATGCACTGAATACCAGCCGTACTTTAAGGCCTTACGATGAAAATGGCAATCTGGAGTATTTTACCCGTAATTATGCGCCTTTTAACATTATAAAAGAGACGCAAAACAATTATATCGACCTAGATATGATTGATATGAAATTACAGGGAGAACTGAATTACAAATTCCTGAAAGATTTTGAATTCAGATCTGTTGGTGCAATGCGATATGTAAAGACCACGCGTGAACACAAGATTACAGAATATTCTAATATGGCTACGGCATATCGCTATAGTCCAAACTCTACCATTAATGCTGCAAATATTTTCCTTTATAAGGATCCTGATCATCCGGAGATCATTGATAAACAATCGGTATTGCCACAGGGAGGGTTTTACAATAGAAATGACGATTATCTGTTGAATTTCAATGTGAGAAACCAGGTTACCTGGAGACATGATTATGGTAAGCATGCGCTCAGCGCATTTGTTGGTCAGGAGATCAAATACTCCAATCGCCAGAATAGTTTTAATAATGGTTATGGTTATCAGTATGATAAAGGAGGTAAGCCTTTTATTGATTACCGCATTATAAAAATGCAGTTGGAAGGCAATTACAATTACTATGGGATGGATCAGTTCTATGACAGGTATGCGGCTTTTTTTGCCAATGGAAGTTATTCTTATGATTCAAAATACATCATTAACGGTACCTACAGATACGATGGAAGTAATCGCCTGGGAGAAACGAGCAAAGCCAGATGGCTGCCAACCTGGACCCTAAGTGGAGCTTGGAACGTAGATGAAGAAGATTTTATTAAAAAATTGCCAACTATTAGTTATTTGAAACTGAGAGCAGGTTACGGATTAACTGCGAGTATGGGAAGTGCTACTAATTCATCGGTGGTATTGACCAACAGCACAACCCTAAGGCCAAATTTATTGGAAGTTGAACCAAGGATCGTGCTTAGTAATTTAGAAAATTCTGAATTGACCTGGGAAAAACAATACGAAGCGAATATTGGCGTAGATCTGGGCTTGTTCCAAAACCGTTTAAACTTCTCATTTGATTTTTACAGAAGAAATGGCTTCGATTTGATTGGAAGCTTCCGGAATTCAGGTATTGGAGGTGAGGTGACTAAATATGCCAATTATGCGGATATGAAATCTAAAGGTGTGGAGATTACCCTTGGTGGTATGCCGGTGAAAATGAAAGATTTCAGCTGGTCTACTAATTTTACCTTTGGATACAACAAGAACAGGATTTCTAATTTAAAAAGCAAACCGCGCATCTACGATCTGATCATCCCGGAAGGCGGACCTAAAGAAGGGGGAGCAGTGAGAGGTTTGTATTCTATTGATTTTCAGAAATTGAATGGTGTAGGAGTACCCACCTTTATTGATGAGGATGGCGAGATCAGCAATAGCGTTTACGTTCAAAGTACCAATACAGATTACCTGAAATATGAAGGTCCGGTAGATCCAACAATTACAGGAGGATGGACCAATACTTTCCGCTATAAAGATTTTACTTTTAACTTCTTTATTTCCTATCAAACCGGTAATAAGATCAGGTTAAATAATGTTTTCTATACCACTTATGACGATAGTAAAGCCATGCCAAGAGAGTTTCTGGACAGGTGGACCTTGCCTGGGGATGAAAGTATGACCAATATTCCTTCAATAGCCGATTACCTGATGATCAAAGCTCTGTCGGGACAATACCCGTTTACGGCTTATAACCTGTCTCTTATACACATCTGACGCTGCCGACGAACGTAAAAAAGTGGGGGGGGGGGGGGGGGGGGGGGGGGGGGGGGGGGGGGGGGGGGGG
>NZ_JAELTV010000439.1 GCF_016429005.1 Pedobacter sp. ASV19 | reverse complement strand
CCCCCCCCCCCCCCCCCCCCCCCCCCCCCCCCCCCCCCCCCCCCCCCCCCTTTTAGATGTGTATAAGAGACAGATTTACACCCAAAAATATACTAATCCAATCACTACCATCCCGACCTCCACCCTCCCCGATCTGCACCCAAGAAAATATGATTTCCAGATCAAGCCTCAGGATCTGTAAGATCCAGCGCGATCGGAAAACATATTTTCCCCAACTAATCCCAGGTATATACTTGTACTGACCTGACTACCTTCCTTATTCACAAAATGCATCCAACCATGTACAGTATCTCCCGCAAAACTCTTGTCCATTTGTAAACTAACTTCCTTTGCAGAACGCTCTGCAGCATTTTCAAAAGTCAGGTACAGCTCCTTTTGCACATTATAGAAAACCAGGTTTATCCAGTCTTCCGGATCACAATACCTGGATTCTGGTGGATTATCCCATCTGATGTAAAGAATATCTTTTTGCTCTGAAATCACTTCCAAAACCCAGGAAGGAACCAACGCTCCCCTGCTTAAAATCACTTTTGCATAATCCATTTGAAAATCATCTGGCCCTGTACCAAGCATGGCTTCTGTAAGGTGATAAGATAACGCTCTGTTTAGCGGCGTGGCATTATCTTGTCCGCTTTGATAGCCGATATTGATAAAAGGCCTCAAAGGCCTTAACCAATTCATGGCCACTCCAAACTTTGCTCTTTGATTGAGCTGTCCATACGTTGGTGGTTTCTTTGAAGGCCTTGGGAGGCTCCTGCCAAATTGTTGCCCCTTAAGTTCTACGCCAATCAGATTGCCTATTTTACCTGTAAAAAGACCTTGTATGCCATTTTTAAATCTTGCCATGTTTTTCTTGTTTAATCGTTTAGTTTTAAAAGAAAAGAAGGGTAAGCTCAAGGGCTGCCTGCTCTTAGGTGCCCGAAGGGGGCACAAAGACCAAAAGGCCCTCTCCCTCACACCTTCTTTTCTTTCTGGATTTCACGCCTAGCCTACAAAGGGGTTAAAGCCAGTTTGAATATTTACTGATCGTTTTTCTATACCGCATGCGTCTGTAAACGCCGCCACCATCACGGCTTCCTTCCGGATTGGTGTTTCCTTCAATAGTGATGCAGTACTTTCCCCGGATGCTCTCCACGAAACCAACATGTGCAACGCGTTTTAAGGTTGGAAAGTACAAGCCAAACACACAGCCAGGAAAAGGTTCTTTAACCACCTTATCCTTTGGGAACAAGGCCGGACACCAACCTGTCCTTGGAGCCGGATAACCCGCTTTTTTGAAACACCAGGAAATATAGGCGGCACAGTATGGCTGACCTTTCCTTAACCCAACTGCAGCAAGATACTCCTCCACACGCGCACCATCATTACGATTAGTTGCCTCCCTTACACCAATCTCCGCTCTTGCAATACTTAGCAGATTGCTGCCAGGCAAGCTACCCCAGCTAAAAGCAATAAGGCAAATAGCCCCATATAAAAACTTAACTGTTGCCATGTCCGTAAGCGTTTAAATTGTGAAACCATAAATTCCATATCCGGCAGTCCCAATCCTCGCCAGAACCGTCCTAATAACCACCAGCACAAAGCCAGTAGCAATAAAAAGCCAATAATGGCTAAAATCATCTGCCCCAATATGCTCTGGTCAACATAGCCCGCCTGCGGGTCATTGCCACCCAATAACCTCGGCCATAGCAACCAGGTGATAGACAAACAGCCCAGTAAATGGTATTCTTTCTTAACTCCATTAAACGAGTTTTTTAACCCGATAAAGGAATCCAGGAGATCAAATCCCCAATATTTCAATTTTAAAGACTTCATATTTTCGTTGATTTAAAGATTTAATTAAGGCGCTGGCAGGCCTAACACCATACCAGCGCCTTATCACTACAACACCACAGTTACGCCTAGATACGCGCTATCACTTACCTCTTTGCGGTTCACACTCACAAAGCTCATCCAGCAATACACGTTATCCCCGATCCAGTCGGCAGGTACCGGCAACGTAAAACTTAAAGCACTACGTGCAGCGATGTCCTCCACCGACAGAAACAACTCCTTAGTTGGGTTATACACCAACAGCGTAGCCAGATCCGTTGCAGCAGTACTCGTTCCGATAGTCGGCGCATTGTTCAGCCACTCAAACTTCACCTTAGCCGTAGCCACAGACTCCACACCAACAATAGAAGGCCTCAGCAAATGTCCCTTGCTAAACTTTACCTTTGGAAAATCGATGCTCAGGTTTGGATAAACACCGGTCACCGCTTTGTCTATGTGGTAAGCCACCGCAGCATTAATAGGTGATTGTTTCCCTTTGTAACTCTGATAACCAATCTTAATCAGGTTATTAATAGGCCTGAAAAAACCAACCACGATTTGAAAAATCAAACGCTGTGTCAATTGAGCCTGTGTTGCAGGTTTGTTAGACTTACGCGGTAAACTCCGCATGTAATCTACGCCTCTATTAACCGCACCAATTACGGCGCCCACTTTTCCGCTGAATCCACCAAGGATTCCTTTTAAAAACTTTCCCATTTTCTAGAAATTTTAAATGTTAATTACTCATGTTAATTCATAAACTTTCAAACTCAACCGCGGCGCCACGGGCTTTTAAAAACTTATAAACCAAAAGTAGATCAACCACCTACAACATCCTAAGGCACAGCCGGTTTCAGCCGAATTTGGCTGTAAAAGACCAGCTTATTCCCGAAAAGGCAGGCCTCTCGCAATCTCTCCTACCATCTAGAAAACACCGCGATACCTTCGACTCGAGGCGTGGTCGCCCATTAATAAGAGAACAAAATGACTTAAAGTTAATTAAAAGGAAATATATAATCTTAGTGTTAGTAATTTAATTTACTAATAAACAATAACAACACTTATTTTTGAAATAAAAACTTCTAATGAATTTAGAGAGATATAATTATTCATCAATTAACCATTTTAAGGAATATGAATTTTATAGTGAAGGCCCAAAAGGTAAGATTAGAAAAACCATACGGTTTACTAAACTCAATGACGAAACTCCAACAATTTACAATTTAGGTTTTGGAGATAAACACGCAGATACTGGCTTAGTCGATGACAATGTTGTGACCGATAATAAGGACCGAAGCAAAGTACTCGCTACCGTTGCTTATTCAGTTATTGAGTTTTCAAAACATCACGACAACCCTTTTATAATAGCAACAGGAAGTACACCTGCCAGAACTCGTCTTTATCAAATGGGAATAGCTGGACTTTTAGAAGAAATAAAAATCGATTTTCAACTTTATGGATGGGCAGATTCAGGTTGGCAATCATTTCAAAGAAAAATCAATTACAAAGCATTTTTGATAAAGAAAAATAAGTAAATTTGAATATAAGAATCATGAAAAGTATTATTATGCCAGCGGATAAAAAAACAGTAAATAACAGTTCAAAAAAAATGACTCCAGCTGAAGTTAAAAAAGCAAATGACGATTTCTTTAACAAAAAAGCCCAGGAAGCTCAGGCTTTCCTTGATAGAGTCGGTTTTAGCGGCCTGCCAGGTTTCCCACTTAAAGAACAAAAATAAAAAATCGGCCGGATATACTCCGGCCGAT
>NZ_JAELTV010000438.1 GCF_016429005.1 Pedobacter sp. ASV19 | reverse complement strand
AGATGTGTATAAGAGACAGTACTTCATGTTTCAGAAGGATTAATATGTATTATGAGGTGTCCTCTAAATTATGGTAAAGAATAAATCACTGCGGATGGGCTGGTCGCGTTACAGGTAGAAATGAAGAGCGCATATCGTAAATGAATTTGGTATAACAATTATAATGAAACCAATGTTACCATTGATTTTAAAGTGGGTGAAAAGATATAAAGTGAAGCAGGGGTGAAAATATGTTTTCTGGTCTCTCTGGACCTTACAGGCCCTGATGTTCGATCAGTAAAACCTATTTTTGGGGTATCTGGAAAATGGAGGTAAATTATCGCAATGCGTATTACCGTAATGTGCATTACGATAAGGTAAGTGTGATGCTGTATGCCGTTGCTCTACTGAATGTTATGAAGGGGGCAAATTGATAGAAAACAAAATCTACAGATTTTGGTTAATTTGATTACATCAAATTAATTGCCTATGCTATTTACAGACGCGGAAGATTTTAATTCTACCCTATTGAATGCGCCGATCGGTATATGCATATTGGATGCGGATACGCTTGTTGCAGAAATTGTTAATGATAAATTTATTGAGGTTGCTGGTAAACCTTATGAAGCGATCTATGGACACTACTACTGGGATGCTTTTGCTGAGGCCCGGCCTTATTATGAGACTGCGCTGGCTGGAGTGGTTCAAACTGGCGAAGCCTATTATGCGGATGAGATAGAGCTTATGTTGATTCGTTACGGAGAACCGGAAATGATCTTTGTTACTTTTGTTTATGCCCCGGTAAAGGATAAGGCGGGTAAAGTAAAAAGGGTTGCGGTGTGGGTTTTGGAAAATACCAGGCAGGTTGCGGAAAGAAAAAGAGAGGAAGTTGCAAAAAATGCTTTCAAAGTTGAACGTGACCAGCTCTATAGTTATTTCATGCAGGCCGCTGTCGGGATATGTGTGCTGCATGGTTCTGATCTGGTATATGAACTTGTCAATCCTAGCTATCAACAGATCTTGCCTGAACGTGAGCTTTCCGGGCGTCCTATCTTCGAAGCTCTTCCGGAACTGGTGGGTTCATCCATACAAGAAATGTTGTTAAAAGTATATAACGAGGGAGAATCCTTGGAAATGAGCGAGGTCATGATTCCTGTTTCGGAATATGAGGGGGGCCCAACAAAAGAACGTTATTTTAGTTTTAGCTTTCAGGCCAGACGGGATGAACATAATCATATAGATGGCATTGTCAATTTTGTGTTTGAAGTAACAGACATGATCCGGGTGCGGGAGGAGCTTCTAAAGGCTAGGGAAGGGGCAGATCAGCAAAAGAGAGTTTATGAAGCGATCACTTCGGGGACACCGGATTTAATGTATGTGTTTGATCTTGAGTATCGTTTTACGTATGCGAATAGTGCATTATTGACCATGTGGGGTAAGACCTGGGATACCGCTATTGGTAAGGGGTTGCGTGAAAATGGTTATGAGGAATGGCATGCGGCTATGCATGAACGGGAAATTGATCATATTAGAGCAACAAAGGAATCTGTTCGTGGTGAAGTTGCTTTTCCGCATGCTGTTTTGGGGAAGAGGATTTACGACTATATCCTGATCCCGGTACTCAATGAAGCTGGAGAAGTGGAGGCGGTGGCGGGGACCACAAGGGATGTTACAGAACGCAAACAGATGGAGCAGGCTTTGGCGCAGGGTACGGAAGATTTGCAGGCTATAAATGAGGAACTATTAGCTGCAAATGAGGAACAGGTTGCTTCTAATGAAGAGTTGATTGCAACCAATGAGGAGCTGGCCATTGTTAATCAGCAGTTACTGGAAGCACAGCAAAAGATAGAGGATGGGGAGTTTGCTTTGCGTATGGCTATTGAATCTGGGGAATTGGCGACCTGGTTTCTTAATGAAAAATTAGGTGTAATTGAGGCATCGCCCAGGTTTAATGAAATGTTTGGCTATAAACCAGAAGAAAAGGTGTTGTATGATGCGATGCTTTCGCAGATTTTGCCAGAATATAGACAGATAGTTGAGCATGCTTTTGCTACTTCATTTAAAACGGGTTCACGCTTCAATGTAGAGTATCCGATTACCGGGGTTTATGATGGCAAACAGAGATGGGTGCGTTCTGTAGGTAAATTTGTTGCGGATGAAAAGCATGGAAATTATATTACTGGTGTGATGGCTGATATCACAGAGCAAAAAATGGATGAACTGCGAAAGAATGATTTTATCGGAATGGTAAGTCACGAGTTGAAAACGCCACTTACTTCTATGAAAGGGTATATCCAAATGCTGCAAAGGTTAAATCAGCAAAACAATGAATTTAGTGCTGGTATGCTGGAAAAAGCAAATAGCCAGGTTGGGAAAATGACGGCTATGGTGAATAGCTTTTTAAATGTGTCCAGGCTTGAATCTGGAAAGATTTACATGGACATTCAGGAATTTGATATGGCGAGGCTTATGACGGAAGTGGAAGAGGAGTCAAAGGCTACTATTTCGAGTCATGTTGTGGTTTTTGAACCGGTTAAAACGATGTTGGTAAGTGGGGATTGGGACAAAATAGAGCAGGTGATTCACAACCTGATCAGCAATGCCGTTAAATATTCGCCAGCTCATAGTATGATTGAGGTTTCTTGCTTTGAAGACGGAGGGATGGTGAATGTTAGTGTGAAAGATAGGGGGATGGGTATTAAACCGGATGATCTGTTAAGAATCTTTGATCGTTATTATCGGGTTGAGGGTAGCCAGATGTTCTCTATTTCGGGTTTTGGGATTGGTCTTTATCTTTGTAAAGAAATTATTCAGCGACATATGGGGGAGATTTCTGCGAAAAGTATTTTTGGAGCTGGATCTACTTTTACTTTCAGTTTGCCATTAATTGGTATGGAGTGAAAAAAGTCTACGCCTCTTTTCTCACTGGACCTTAGGCGAAAAGCTTCAGGCCCTGAGGTGATAAAAGAGATGTAGACTTTTTTTTGGGGTGATCTGGAAGGGGGGCAGATTTGAGTTGTTTGAACTTTTGAAATTAGAATCTACTATCTTTATATAATTTTTTTAGAGATATGGCAGAAAAATACAGTGAGCTTACTGGTGTTAAGGAGATTGCAAGAAGGGCAAATGTTTCAATTGGAACAGTAGATCGCGTTATCCATGATCGTAAAGGGGTATCAAAAAAGACTAAGGATAAAATTAATGCGATCATTAAAGAATTGGATTACCAGCCTAATATCTTTGCGAGAAGACTGGCCTCTAAAAAACAGGTTTTTTTTGCTATTTTGATTCCCAAGGTTTCACAAGAGACCAATTATTGGGAAGCACCGCTGCTTGGCATTGAAGAAGCAGGTGCAGAGATTAGTCCATATGGTATTGTCTTGCAGAAATACTTATATGAAGTTAATGATAAGAATTCTTTTTTGGAGCAGGTTGACTTAATAGATCTTTCTCTGGTGCAAGGGGTTCTTTTGGCGCCAAGTTTCATTGATGAATCCGAGCAATTCATAAAAAGGCTTGAGATCAGAAAAATACCTTATGTTTTTATCAATTCTGATATTCAGGGGCATAATAGTTTAAGTTACTTTGGCCCGGATCTTTA
>NZ_JAELTV010000437.1 GCF_016429005.1 Pedobacter sp. ASV19 | reverse complement strand
AAGATACATCTATACTCGAATGCAATTGCTTAAAAAATGTTTTAAGATCATCAGCGGGCAAAATATCATCTTCCAATAGCTGTAACATGTTTTTAGTGCTAATTAAAGGAGAACGCATATCATGACCAATTATGGAAAAGACTTGATCCTTAAATTGTATAGCATCAAGCAGCACTGCTTTTTGTTTTTCAATAAGCTGTTGGGAACGTTGTGCTTTTTTGACCATATTAAGGCAAATCATACATACAATTATATAAGGCATGCAGATATTGAAAGCATAGATGTAATCCGTAGCAGCGGGTAAGGGGAAAAATGGGCCATTATATTTTTGGTATAGCTTAATGAAAATAAAAATGCCTATTACAGCGGCGATTCTGAAGTACCTGTAATTTCCGCTCGAGTAATAGATAGCAATACTTACAATAGTAATGATGAGATAGTTTTGTTCTCCTAACTCAGCTCCAAAGCCAATGGAAGTTTCTATGATCCAGAGCGTCATCGCCATTGAAATAAAGTAGACGGACCACTTCATTTGATGGTAATAATTGAGTAAAAAACCAGTCAAAAATATAACAGTAAGTGTAAGCATGTTCACCAAATAAGGAAAAGAGTCCCTGCCTATATAGGAAAGGATTAAACCTACAATGGCACAAATCAGACACATCTGATTGTGAGATTTCGTTTTAGCCTCCTGTATAAAGCCGGCCTCAGGTGGTAAACCCGTATTAAAGAGGTTATTTAAAATATTTTTCACTTTAGGTAGCCTAATTTACCATCTTCTTTTTAAAGTACCTAACGTAATGTAAAATATCTGTCTGTTTTTGAGATATATAGCTATCTTTTGGTGTTGGTTTCCAAGGGAATTGTAAACCAAAAAGTACTTCCTTTGCCCAATTCACTTTCTACACCGATTTCTCCTTCATGTCTTTTTATGATTTCGGCACAAATGTATAGCCCTAAACCCAGACCTGAAACCTGGAATCCAGAAGAATCGGCACGGTAATACCGGTCGAAAAGATGTGGAAGTTTCTCCGGTGGAACGCCTGGCCCATTATCTTTAACACCAATCCATACTGTGTTTTCCATTTTTCTTACGATCAGATAGATGTCTTTGGAATCCGGGGCATATTTGACAGCATTATTGACGAAATTGACAACTACCTGATCAATACGCTGTTCGTCAGCAAAGACATCTAAATGTAAGTCTCCTTCGAAAACAAGTTCATGTTTTCCTGCTGCCCGGACATGGCTGCAGCAATTTTTCAGCAGATCGGCGATATTGAAACTGGATTTGTTCAATTGAATTTGTCCCTCACTCATACGGCTTACGTTCAGCAGATCTTCTACCAGTTCACTGATTTTATCCATGCTCTTGCTAGATTGTTCAATGAGCTTTGGAATCAGCGGTGTGTCTGGTCTGTCCTTAAATCTTTCCAGAAGTTGTAAGGATGCTTTTAAGCTGGTAATAGGTGTTTTTAGTTCATGGCTCGCAATGGAAATAAAATCATCTTTCTGCTGCTGCAGACTTTTAAACTCCGTAATGTCCAAAATGGTACCAAGTACCCTTAAAGGTTTATTTTCCACATCATGATAGACTTTTCCGTATACCCTGATCCAATGAATTGACCCATCTTTGTGGATTAGTCTGGTGTCGTATAATATTTTGCCGCTAATATAACCGCTCTCCCTGGTTTGTTTTACATATTCTCTGTCGTCAGGATGAATTGCTGATAAAATATCTTCTCTTGGAACTGGGTGATCGAAACCAAAAATCATGTCAAAACGATCAGAAGTAACCATTTCATCAGTGAGCAGATCATGGTCAAAGGTGCCGATCTCGGCAGCCTCTACAGCCAGGCGTATCCGCTCTTCTACATCAGCAATGTTCCTGCGGGCAATAACTTTGTCTGAAATTTCAATAGCAAGAACCATAATCGTGGTTACTTTTCCATCCGTATCTTTTACGGGTTCGTAAACAAAATCTACAAAGACAGTTTCAGGAACCCCATTTCGAATGAGGACCAATTCGTGTTCCTTCGCGCTAAAAGGCATTCCGCTATCGATCACCTCATTCATGATCGGAGCATAGTTTTCGGCTGCCTCAGGAACAGCACGCCAGATCGTTCTGTTTTCCATATCCGATCGTTTTCTACCCACGAGTTCCAGATAGGTATCGTTCACTTCCTGTATCATCAGATCTTTGGCCCGGATAATACAGATACCAACAGGTGCCTGGCTGATCAGGCTTCTAAAACGGGCTTCACTCTCAGCCAGTTGTTCCATGTTTAATTGCAGGCTGTCTTGTGAAGCAATTAATTCTTCATTGGCGGCAGCCAGTTCTTCATTTATAGCGCTAAGTTCTTCATTAAGCGCTTGCTGGTCCTGCTCACTTCTTTCGAGGCGTTTTCTTGCTTCTACCACTTCTGTAATGTCTGTTACCGTAGCCAGGATGGCTTCTACATTGCCTTCTGTATCAAAAAGGGGGTCGTAGGAGAATTCTACATATAAATGTTTATTACCATCCGGATAAACGATATCAACTTCAATTTCCGGCATAGAAATGGATTTACCGGTAATAAATACATCTTGTAGCAGCTTTGGAAAAGGCTGGCCAACGAGCTCAGGAAATGCATTGATCAGTTTCATATTGATCACTTCACTGGCGGGTCTGTTCCAGATATCCAGGATATGTTGATTGGCAATTTCAATGATAAGATCTTGTCCCCGCAACACGGTCATACCAATAGGCGTGGTCATAACCATACTGTGAAGGCGTTGCTGGCTGGCTAGTAATTCTTTGGTGCGAAAATTAACGATGTCTTCCAATTGGTTGTTTAAAGACGCCAGACTTTCCTGAGTTTGCATGAGCTGGTCGTTGGTAGCCGAAAGCTCTTCGTTTGAAGCAGCGAGTTCCTCATTGGCAGTGGCCAGTTCTTCATTCAGTTCCTGTTCATCCCTTAGCGTTTGATCAGTAATGTTTTTACAAACGAGTCTTTCTCCTGTCAATATTTCATGTATATCTAAGCAAGAACCAATATACCCGGCAAATTCTCCATTAATATCATAACGCGGAACTCCGGTATTTACCAACCAGCGGTACATACCGTCATGTCTTCTTAAGCGGTATTCCATTTTAAATTCTTTCCTGGAGTTAAAGGAAGAGGAATAAATATCCATACACCGTTGTAAATCATCCGGATGCAGACCTTGAATCCATCCATCTCCATATTCCTGATCTATAGTTCGGCCAGTAAATCTGAGCCAGCCGGCATTAAAAAAGTAACACAATTTGTCTGTGCCAGAGATCCAGATCAGCACTGGTGCACTGTCGGCCATCATCTTAAATTGTTCTTCTACAGGAATTATAGGTTGGTTCGCATCCATCTCGCGGTTATAAAGCAATATGCATTAAGCAAAAATGAAAAACATGACATATATCTTTTTGTTTATTCAAGCTAATCAATGTCTGTCTCTTATACACATCTCCGAGCCCACGAGACAGGCAGCTCTATCTCGTATGCCGTCTTCTTCTTGAAAAAGGGGGGGGGGGGGGGGGGGGGGGGGGGGGGGGGGGGGGGGGGGGGGGGGGGGGGGGGGGGGGGGGGGGGGGGGGGGGGGGGGGGGGGGGGGGGGGGGGGGGGGGGGGGGGGGGGGGGG
>NZ_JAELTV010000436.1 GCF_016429005.1 Pedobacter sp. ASV19 | reverse complement strand
CCCCCCCCCCCCCCCCCCCCCCCCCCCCCCCCCCCCCCCCCCCCCCCCCCTTTTAGATGTGTATAAGAGACAGGTCTTGCTCCGACCATCCCGTTATCTTTGTTTGCTGTATTCCAGCTCATGTTTGCGATCATTACGCCGGGTCTGGTTGTTGGTGCGGTTGCAGAACGTATTCGTTTTACTTCGTATATTCTGTTTATCGTATTGTTTTCTCTTTTTGTGTATTCACCACTGGCGCATTGGACATGGCACCCTGAAGGTATTCTGTTTAAAATGGGTGTTCTTGACTTTGCAGGAGGAACTGTAGTGCATATTTCTGCAGGTATGGCTGCTCTTGCTGGTGCATTGGTGCTTAAAAGAAGAAGAAGTCATGCCGAGCATCAGGAAGTTCCACCGGCTAATATTCCATATGTATTAATCGGTACTGGCTTACTATGGTTTGGCTGGTTCGGTTTTAATGCGGGTTCTGCATTAGGGGCTAATAGTCTGGCTGTTTCTGCATTTTTAACTACAAATATTGCTGCGGGTGCTGCGGGATTGTCATGGATGTTTTTTGATGTGTCCAGAGGAAAAAAACCTTCTGTACTCGGTTTTTGCATAGGTGCAGTTGTTGGACTTGTGGCAATTACCCCAGGTGCTGGATTTGTCAGTATTCCATCTAGTATTTTTATAGGTGTTATTGCTGCAGTGGTTTCTAATCTCGCCGTATCCTGGAAATCAAAAACTTCATTGGACGATACTTTAGATGTGTTCCCGTGTCATGGAGTAGGAGGTATTGTTGGAATGCTCCTGACGGGTGTGTTTGCTACCAAAACGGTAAACAGTGCAGGTGTCGACGGTTTGTTGTATGGAAACCCAGCGTTCTTCTTTACGCAATTAAAAGGTGTAGTCATTGTTGCTGTTTTCAGTTTTGTAATGTCTTTTGTAATCTTCAAACTGGTAAACGTGATTCAACCTATCCGCGTAACTTCTGAAGAAGAAGAAGAAGGACTTGATGCCAGTCAGCATAATGAGAAATACTTTCAGGGTACGCTCATCGTAGCAGCCACTGGTATGGAAATGGACCACGAACCTACCACCTGAATGATATAATTCGTCTAGATTATCAACCTCAAACCAAAAAACATGAAATTTAAATCTACTCTGCTATCGTTATCAGCCATTGCGTTTTCTTCGGTGAGTTATGCCCAGGAAACAGAGAAAAACCCTTTGCAGTTCTCCGGATCTGTAGATACGTATTTTAAGTATGATTTTCAAAAACAGCCAAATATCGGAACCAGCTTTGCCAATGATCAGAATTCGATTTCATTGGGAATGATCGATCTGGCTTTAAAAAAATCTACCGGAAAGGCCTCTTTTGTTGGTGAAGTTTCTTTTGGCCCGAGGGGTCAGTACCAGTCTCTTTCAAACGGAGACGGTACCGAAGCTAATGAAAAGAACTCCTTTCATATTCAGAATCTTTATGTAAACTATGCTGTTGATGATAAGTTGTCTTTAACAGCAGGTTTTATGGGAACTTTTATCGGTTATGAAGTGATTTCTCCGGTGGGCAATTTCAATTATTCTACCTCTTATTTGTTTACCAACGGCCCTTTTCAAAATGCAGGGATTAAAGGAACCTATGCCTTTTCTCCCAAAGTGAGTTTGATGCTGGGCTTGTTTAATGACTGGAATACTTACAAAGATGTTAATGGAGTATCTCATTTTGGAGCACAATTGTCTCTTGCTCCTGTAGAAGGATGGAATGCCTACCTGAATGTGCTGACTGGTCGAAATGCAGGCGCTCCAGGAGATGGTTCTTTATTTGATCTAACCACTTCTTATCAAGCTACTGAAAAAGTTAAACTGGGTTTGAACGCTGCTGATTATACTATTTCAGGTAGTAACGGTGGTTATAGTGGCGCAGCTTTATACCTTCAGAATGCTTTTACAAAAGCTTTCTCCCTGGGTTTAAGGGGTGAATACTTTAAAACTAAAGATATTAAGGAAGTTAAAGGGGAAAGCTTTAAATCGGTGACGCTGTCAGGTAATTTTAAAACAGGAGGACTTACTTTTATTCCGGAGGTCAGGTTTGATAACCGTTCTGATAAATTGTTTGCCAAATCTGATTTAACACCAACTAAAAATGCTTCTCAGTTTTCTTTAGCTGCTGTATACGCATTCTAAACTCATTGTACTCGACTCAACCAAACCAAAGCGACCGTCGGATCTTCCTGATCCGGCGGTTTTTTAATGGACCATTTTATCTGCGCAGGTAGAGCTGGCAAAGGCTTCAGGCTTTGCTTTAAAGATAAATCCCATACTTAGAATATAACCCATGGCTTCATTGAGTGCTTTATTGGATTTAAACATCGGATTGGTGTTAATATCGGCATGTACCTCCAGGTCAACATCGTATACATCCAGCAGATCACAGATTGAATAAGCTGTTTCAATAGATTTTTGAACCTCAATCAGCATTCTTTCTTTAATGCTCATTCGCTGAGGTGTTTTTTCCTGGTGGATGTACATAAAACCGCCATGATGCTCGCGAAGCAGGACAATTACAGTGGCAAAATCAGTTAGTGCTCCCTTTACTTGTGAGTCTGTACCGATACAAACTTTAAGATGATAGCCATTTTCTGTTTCCCGGATGATGGCTTTTTCAACTTCTTCTAAAATGGACGAATGGATAACTTCGCCGCTGAACTTTTTCCAGATCATACTTATTGCGTTTTAAGATGAATAACCCACAATCAGGTTTCTTAAATTTAACTGGATAATATTAAAAAGAGGTTAATTGTTTGTAGTTTATTTGCTAACAATCAGGTGTTTGTCAACAAATTGATACTTGATTTGAAATAAAATAGATTTTAGGGAGTTAATATAATAAGCTCCTAATATTCATTTTTGCCTTTAATAGGAGCAGAGAACTTGTTTTTGATTTAAATGTTTGAAAATCAGGAGAAGTTTAGTAGATTAGATCAAGTGTCGTAACAAAACAAAAAATGCAGATGAATACGGAATTATTAAATGAATTTTATTTGCTGCAGCAAAGCAGGTCTAACGCAAAATATCTTGACGTGTTGGATGAGAAGGTATATATGCCTGTTAGAAAGGTTAATAAAAAGGTCTCTACCTGGATGAACAGGAGAGGACTCATGCTGATGAATCTGGAAAATACAGTGAACCGCTCTGTAAAAAGACTCAGAAAAAAATATTTTAGATTTTAGGCTTTTTTTTTCTGAAACTCAACTGGGTTAATAACCTTATCTTTGCTGCATGATGGTAGACAAGATACTGGGGAATCTGAAGATTTCTGCATTAAACAAAATGCAGGAGGCAACACTTCGTGTTGCAAAAAAAGGGAGTGATGTCTTGTTACTTGCACCTACGGGCTCAGGAAAAACATTAGCTTTTTTATTGCCCCTGTTTCTTAAACTGGATGCTTCAAAAAAAGGTGTACAGGCTGTCTCTTATACACATCTGACGCTGCCGACGAACGTAAAAAAGGGGGGGGGGGGGGGGGGGGGGGGGGGGGGGGGGGGGGGGGGGGGGGGGGGGGGGGGGGGGGGGGGGGGGGGGGGGGGGGGGGG
>NZ_JAELTV010000435.1 GCF_016429005.1 Pedobacter sp. ASV19 | reverse complement strand
CATTAGGCATTCGCGTAAAAGGGCTGCATACTTTTAATGATCCGGCTAAAGCCATTAAAGAAGCTCAGGGTTTCTTCACAGGTGGAGGAAATACTTTTTTGCTGGTAAAGCAGTTGCATGAACTTGGTTTAATGCAAATCTTAAAAGAGGCTGTTGAACAAGGTAAACCCTATCTTGGAACCAGTGCGGGAAGCAATATCGGAGGATTAAATATGCAAAACACCAATGATATGCCTATAGTTTATCCTCCCGATTTTACCACTATGGGACTGGTTCCTTTTAATTTAAATGCACACTACCTGGATCCCGATCCCGGTTCAACACACAATGGAGAAACCAGGGAAACACGAATTAAGGAGTTCCATGTGTTTAACGATATCCCAGTTGTTGGGCTTCGAGAAGGTAGTTGGATAAGGGTCAAAGGGGGACAGGTCACTACAGAAGGTAGTAAGAATTCCAGGATATTTATTCAAGGAAAAGAGCCTTATGAATTGTCTGCAGGTTCCGAACTCAATTTCAAAATGTAAAAAAGAGCCTTAAAGTTTTTTGAATCGGCATGTTTTTTAGAATACGATTAAGTTACTACAGTAGTCTAGAAAAAATAGGTCATTTTGTGTATGTTGTAATTTTTTCCTTTATGTGCCATCAACGCGTGTTTCTCCGGGTTATAAACAAACCCCACCCTTTCATAACATTTTATAGCGGCAATATTCAGATCCCATACCAGGAGTTCCAGTGTTTTAGTGTTATAAAGTCTGGCCGACTCTTCGACCAGAGATTTAATGAACTTTCCGCCTAAACCTTTTCCTCTAAGCGAAGGTTCGCCAATCAGGATCCGGGCCAACTTTGGTACTCCGCTTCCTTGAAGTATAATCTCACCGAAAGCAAAAGGGGTTTCATCTTCGTATGCAATATAAAAATTGCGTTCGGGATAGGCTGTCTGGTAAACGGTAAGTTGTTGCCGGGTGATGGGGTAAGAAAAATCTGTGCCAGCAAACTGAAGCAGCAGATCTTCATCAGTTACCCATTTTTCCAGGAGCTTAAAATCTTCAGGGGTATAAGGTTTGAGCATATTTGGTCATTAGAATGTTGCGGAAAGATAAACGAATTTTGGCAGATTAATTTTAAACTCTAGCACTAAATTTGTAACATTAGGCTTTTAAAAACAAAAAACAGCTGAAAAAAGCGCTCAGGATGATCTATTACAAGCACTATTCATTCGATCTTTGGTTAACTCTTATTAAATCCAATCCTGTATTTAAAGCAGAGCGGACCAAATACTTCTATAGCCATTTTAATGCTAGTCATAAAACTATTGAAGAGGTCGCCGTAATATTCAGAAAGGTTGACCTCCTGGTGAATGCTATTAACGAGAAAACGGGTAAAAATATAGATGCGGAGGAGATGTACCTGATGGTTATTAGCATTATTAATGATTATTCTACTGCATTTCATGATGTAGACCTGAAACAGCTTTATCACGAAATGGAAGAATTATTATTGAAACATATGCCCGTGTTATACTGTGCAGAGTGTACAGACGTTTTGTATAAATTAAAGGATGGGAATTCCAGTACCATTAGCCTTTTAAGTAATACAGGATTTATTAAAGGAAAAACGCTAAGAAAAGTGCTTAAACATTTAGAATTAGATAAAGTACTGGATTTTCAGCTTTATTCAGATGAGGTTCGTTTGTCTAAACCTAATCCCGACTTTTTTAATCTTATGCTACAGTCTATAGACCGGGAAAGACATCCAGAACTGGAGCTTCATGATATTATACATATAGGCGACAATCCTGTTGCAGATGTCCTTGGCGCAAATGCAATAGGGATTAACAGCTTGCTGATCAATTCAAATCATCTAACCATCACAGACCTACTTTCATGATCCCATTTACCTATTCCCTACATAAAATTGATAACACCAGTCATTTTGGCTTTCATCCGGATGACTACAGCCTTTTTAAATTTGGCGATGACCTGGTTGCCGAAAAATTCGGGAAAGACCTGGCTGATGGATTTATCAGGGACTTCCTCTCAGAAAATCAGATTGAAGAGCAAATGGTTGTGATCTCCAGTCCATATTCTTTCATCCCCACGGCTACCTTCGCTATGAAAAATTATTTTGTTTACCAGCTGAACCGTTGGCTGGCGGAACGGGGGATGCCGGTGGTACAGGAGGCAAAAGTGCACAGGACCATTACTTATAAAGAAGACTATGGAGAGCTCAGTGCAGAAGAACGGATCAGACTGATCGGTAACGATTCCTTTCATATTGATAAAGATTTCCTGGAAGGAAAGACCCTATTGTTTCTTGATGATATCAGAATCACCGGGAGTCATGAAAGGATGATTATGAAAATGGTTAAATCTTATCAGTTGAAAAACGATATCCATATGCTTTACTTCGCCGAGCTGGTGAATAAGGAAATTCATCCCAATATTGAGAACCACTTGAATTATCATAAAGTTAAGTCCATTTTTGATCTTGAAGAGATTATTAATAGTGGTCATTTCTGTATGAACACCAGGATTGTAAAGTATATCCTAAACTGTGATCATAACAGTTTTGCAGTATTTCTGGGAAGGCAGGATGCACGTTTTATAGACCAGCTATATGATCTGGCACTGGGTAACGGTTATCACACTATAGAAGCCTATGCTGAAAATCTGGTGTTTATAAAAAAGAACTTAAATAATAAAAACTATAAATTGATATAATATGGCCATTAACTTGCAAAAAGGGCAGAGAGAAAATATTGGAGCCCCTAAATTTACGATTGGTTTGGGCTGGGATACGAACAGCTCAACAACGGGTACCGCGTTTGACCTTGACGCTTCCGTTTTTATGTTAAACGACCAGAAAAAACTGGTTTCCGATGAGAATTTTGTCTTTTATAATAACTTAATCTCTCCTGATGGTGCCGTTGAGCATACCGGGGATAATTTAACCGGAGATGGCGATGGTGATGATGAGCAAATCAAAGTAGATCTGACAAAGGTAGATTCCAAAGTAAGTGAGATCTGTATTGTAGTAACCATACATGAAGCCGATCAGAGAAGACAAAACTTTGGACAGGTTCGAAACTCATTTGTACGTATTTTTGATACAGTAACCAATGAGGAATTATTGAATTATGAGCTGGACGAAGATTTTTCTATAGAAACTGCAGTAGAATTTGGCCGCATCTATAAACGGGAAGGCAAATGGAAATTTGAAGCTGTAGGAATGGGAATGAAAGGTTGATTACAAGACTATGTAAACAAATATCAATAAGAAATTATGGCAATTAATCTTCAAAAAGGGCAACGCATCAGCCTTGAAAAAAGCAACGGAAGCAAGCTTCAGAATATTTGCGTAGGAATCAACTGGGGAGCAATAGAAAAGAAAGGCCTGTTTGGTTTTGGAAAAACAAAAGAAGCAGTAGATCTTGATGCAAGTTGTGCTTTGTTTAACGACAAAAAACAATTATTGGATGTAATCTATTTTGGTAGTTTGAAATCCAAAGACGGCTCTATAAAACACAGTGGTGATGACCCTGTCTCTTATACACATCTAAAAGGGGGGGGGGGGGGGGGGGGGGGGGGGGGGGGGGGGGGGGGGGGGGGGGGG
>NZ_JAELTV010000434.1 GCF_016429005.1 Pedobacter sp. ASV19 | reverse complement strand
AGATGTGTATAAGAGACAGGTGTTGGCAAGGCTAGTATTACATTTCCATCATTATAGGCATAACTATAGTTGTTGCCAAAGCCTCTGTTTTCTGATAATGCCGCATTGACTTTATATTTTAACTGATCAATCAATCTAACTTCTGCAAAGACATCTGCAGTTACTGAGCTGTTATTGTTTCTAAAATCACTGGCGTTCAGAATAGCCACCGGATTTGAAAGGTTTTTCATACCAGTGGTTACACCTCCCCAACCGCCTGGCTGGTTTGCAGCATTATATACCGGAACAGTTGGAGGTAGAATCAATGCGCTTAATATATTACTGTGAGATTGATCTCCTCCCGGAGGAAGGGTTCGGCCACCGCTCCTGTTGTAGATAAACGTCTCTCCAATTTTTATCCGGCCCTTTTCGTATACAGATTTTGCTCTGAAATTAGCGCTGTTGAAATCGGTTTTCTCAATAGTACCTTTTTGGTTCAAATAACTTCCAGATAAGCTATACAACAAGTGTTCAGATCCCCCTGTAATATCTGCATTTGCTTTATAAACCGGGGCAGATCTGAAAATCTCCTCTTGCCAATTGGTATTCGTTCCATTGTATGCCGGAAAGTGTCCGCCTTGTGCGTTGAACAGATTGGTCCACTGTTCTCCATCAAGTACCTTCATGCGCTTTGCAATCGACTGGCTGCTGTACACTGCATTGAATTGAATTTTTGGTTCCGAATTTTTCCTACCCAGTTTTGTGGTCACTAAAATAACCCCTCCCGCGGCTCTCGATCCATAAATACTTGCCGCTGCTGCATCTTTCAGGATTTCAATATTTTGTATATCAGAAGGATTTATTCCGTCCAGACTACCAAAGGGCATTCCATCAATAACCACCAATGGACCATTGGAACCGAGAGTTCCCGAACCGCGGATGGTAATGGATGAGCCTGCACCAGGTGCACCATTACTGGATTCGACCGACACGCCCGCAACACGTCCCTGAAGTGCATCTGTTACGTTATTAGAAGCATTGGCACTGATTTCATTTACATTTACAGAGGCCATGGAACTTGTAATTTCCCGTTTATTTTTTGTTCCGTACCCTACTACGACAACCTCATTCAAGTCACGCAATTGAGGTTTAAGACGAATAGTCATAAAATTGCCTTCCTCAACCTTTATCCGCATCACTTCATATCCCACATAAGAGACCAATAAAACGGCATCCTTACTGGGCACTTCAATTTGAAATTCTCCATTGGTATTGGTGGTCGCCGTTTCCCCTGTACCCTCAACCTTTACAGAAGCTCCTGGTAGGGAAGTTCCGCTTTCATCCGTAACTTTACCTTTGATGGATACCTTTTGTCCCATCATCTCCGACAGGGAAAGTAATGTTCTTGTTTTAATGACAACTGTTTTATCTACAATAGAATAAGCCAGCTGCTGATTTAGGAAACACCTGTTCAACGCATCTTCAATAGATACATCCCTAACGTTAATGTTTATAGGATTTGCTTTTCTGATTAATGCCGTATTGCCAATGAAATAATAACTGGATTGGCTTCTGATTTTCCTGATAATGGTTTCCAGCGAAGCATTCTTTTCGCTCAGGGAGATCTTTTGCGCTTTTGTGGAAGCGCTTACCTGAAGTAAGCACGTGATTAATATGAGAATGGTTAGCCTCATTATACGTATTATTTGTCCAGAGTTCCAAGCAAGCGGCTTCCTAAATCTGGATTGATCGTAAAATTTCATACATTTGGTTTTGTTTGGTTGATAATTGATGAGTTGTATAGCTTAATTTATCATGGGTACATCCAAACATCGGTCAGGGGTGTTCCCGCATCCCTGACTTTGTTTAAACTACCGTTAGGTTTGTAAATGTTATGGCATAACGATAATCTTCCTCCCTTCTATTTTAAAATGAACATTTCCGGTTGATTCCAATACTTTCAATAGGGATGATATATTCTTTGATCGTTCTACTACACCTAAGAAAGATAAATCACGCTGTTTACCTTCAAACTCATAGTCAACGTCATACCACCTGGATACCCTCAACATAATGCTTTCCAGTTTTTCATCGTTGAATACGAAATAGCCGTTTTTCCATGCAACGGCATCTTCTATGTTCACTGGCATAACTTTAATCTCTTTTGTCTGTCTATTGGTTTGGCCTTGTTCGCCAGGAACCAGTATCTTTTCGTGAGCCTGAGCAATGAGCTTAACTGAACCTTCCAGCAAGGTGGTCTTTGTTGTGGTTTCATCGGCATAACTGCAAATGTTAAAGTGAGTGCCCAATACTTCTACGTCCTGATTTTCGGTATGCACTATAAATGGCATCTGCTTATTCTTGGCAACCTGAAAATAAGCCTCGCCATGAAGTTCTACCAGGCGTTTTCCCCCTTTAAAAGCAGAAGGGAATTTAAGCGAAGAGGCTGCATTGAGCCATACATGAGTTCCATCAGATAATATGACCTGATACTGCCCTCCACGTGGGGTACTAATGGTATTCGAGATGTCTTTTCCTGTTTCCCTTCCGGAATTTTCAGCTAATGAATTTGCTTTATAGATAAGGATACCGCTGGCGGCTTTAATGATCGGTCCACCTTTCTGGTGAGCAAGTTGATCGAGAGTCGAATCGTTTAAGACTATAGGTTCCGCCCCCGCCAATGTAAGAATCGCTTTATTTCCACCAGGCGGAATATCATGTTTATGGTAGGCTATATTTGTAACCGGCGACAAGCCTTTTGGTTTAAAGAAAATTAATCCTGCGGTCAGCATCAGCAAAAAGACCGCAGCCGCAGCCATCCATAATTTGTACCCAGAGCTTTTTTTGTGTTTGATTAGTTGCGTATGAATACCAACCAGCATTTTCTGTTCAATATCCGCAGTCCACTTCTCTTTTTTTCCTTTTCTTTCTAAAGAAATTAAGATGTCATCTTCCAGCAGATCATCAAAACATCCGGTTTTTGCCATTTGCTGCAACTCATGCCATTCTTTTTCAGAAATAACATCTTCTTTAAAATATTGTAGGAGTGCATAAAAACGGCTGTTGTTCATTATTTTGATCGTATTTTAACTAAAGACGATTGACAAAAACAAATGGCCCAACTCATAAAAAAATATATTCCAATGAAGCTCTATGTGCAGCACTACGCAAACGGAACCTTTAAAAAAGGTATATTCCAATAAAAAAAAGAAGCGCTAAGACGATATAAATTTTAGACTTGAGGAAATCACGAACACTTTTGCGGCTCAGTTCCAAATGACGTTTTACTGTTAATCTGGAAATGTTCATTCTTACAGCGGTTTCTGCATAACTGAGCTCTTCTTCATTGACCAAAAGCCAGGCTTCCTTTTGTTGTGGGGGTAACTGTGCAATGGCATCTTTCAATAGCCTGTCATACTCTATTTGTTCAATCTTTTCGTCGGTGGTATTTACAGGATTATTTTCCCTCAATATAAAATTCAGCGCAAACCTTTCTGGTCGCTATATTATCGATATCAGTCCAGTTGCACCTGCCAATTTTCCAAAGCGAACCATTACTGGTTTTGCAGGTGTTGGTCTGAATTCAGTCAAATGGG
>NZ_JAELTV010000433.1 GCF_016429005.1 Pedobacter sp. ASV19 | reverse complement strand
CTGCCGCTTGTTCTTCATCAGGTAAATCGGATGATATAAGTGGGTATGGAAGTTTAACTTTGGGAAGTGGAGCTTTGCAGAGTATGTATGAAACGGGCCAGAATAGAATGGTTGTGCCACTTTGGGGAAATTTAGCTGGATATATTAATAGTTCACCGGTCTTGTTTGCAGACAGAATAACCACGCCGCTTTTAATTAAACATGGTAAACTTGATGGAATCTGTCCTTATTCTAATATAATGGAGTTTTTCCTAGGGCTTCGTAGACTGGGTAAAAAAGCCTGGATGCTGACTTATCCAGAAGGTTACCATACACTTTCAGATAATGATGCAAAAGATTACACAATACGAATGCAACAGTTTTTCGATCATTATCTAAAAGACAGGCCTGCTCCAATCTGGATGTTAGATGGGATAAGTGCTAAAGATAGAGGAATTAAATCTGGTCTAGAGTTAGATACAACTGGAAGAACACCAGGCCCGGGCTTGTTAACGCCCGAGGAACAGAGGAAGGTTGATAGTCTAATGACTAGGAAACCAATAACACTTAGGTAAATATTTAAAAGAACATATAGATATGAAAAATAAAACAAGAAAATACTTGTTCCTGGCTACTGCCTTGCTCATTTTCTCGGATATAACAGTACTAGCTCAGAGTAATAAAGACTATAGTCAAATGCCTGTTTTAGCAAAAGAAGCGAGATTGAAAGGTGATAAAACACTAGCTGATAGTATAGCACAAGATTACATCAATAACTATCTTTTTAAACAAAAGGAGAATGTTCTTTTTAGCAAAGAGAACCTGGGGTTTATTTATCAGTATTTTGGTAGTACAAAAAGTAAAGAATTTATGCTGTTTCAGCATAAAAGAGAAAAAATCAATACTGTTTTAGGGGCAGAGAAAGTGGAATATGCTGTCAGATCCGCAATTGCAGCAGAATATCTGCCAGCAGAAGAAAGCACAAAGAAGAATGAACCAGACTGGGATAAACTAGAAAAAGTAGTTACTAATAAATTCGGTTCTCTTGGACAAGAAGTTGTTCAAGGCAGAAGGATGATGTATTATTCAAGAATTAAAGACTGGGTTAATTTCGGGAAATACTATGTGTTGTATTTTAAAAAGGCCTTAAAACGCCCAGAGTTCATTATTAATCAGCCATCGTGGGATGTATTTGAAAACGTAGATGATCCTGAAGTCGTAACGTTTGCTTGCGATGTAGTGATGAAATATGCTATGGAAGAATGGTATTCAAAAGAGCCCTATGCCTATGATACCTATGCAAACTTACTTTATAAGTCTGGGAGAGTTAAAGAAGCAATTGTATGGCAAGAAAAAGCTGTAAAACTTGCAAAAGGAACACCTTATGAAAATGAGAATAATGGTCATTTAGAAAAAATGCTCAAGGGAGTGAAAACTTGGCAGGATACACCTAAAAACTAATAACTATGAAATATAAAATATTAACTCTGATGCTCTTTTTAATGGTGGGGTACACTGCGGTAGCACAACAAGTGCTGCCGCTCTACCCCGACAGTATTCCCGCAAGTACAGTCAAACTCTCCAAAGAAGAAGCGCCAACCTTGACCCTATATCTACCCATCAAGGAAAAAGCTACGGGAACGGCCATCCTGGTCATCCCAGGAGGGGCTTATGGCTTTCTGGCATTTGAAGAAGAAGGAATTGCTATAGGCAAAGCCTTTGCGGAGAAAGGAATTGCAGCTTTTGTACTCAAATACCGGTTGCCGAAAAAAGAAACGATGCGGGATAAAAGCTTTGGGCCACTCATGGATGCACAACAGGCCATGAAAGTGATCCGTTCCAATGCGGTAAACTGGAATCTCAATCCTGCTAAAGTTGGTGTGATTGGCTATAGTGCTGGTGGACATTTAGCAAGTACTTTGGGCACTCATTTCTCTAAAAGGTATATCCCCAATAAAGACAACATCGGTCTTCGGCCAGACTTTATGATCCTGGTTTATCCGGTGATCAGTATGAATGATCAACTGACCCATATGGGTTCCAAGATTAACTTATTAGGCATGGAGCCTTCGAAGGAAAAAGTGGATTTGTTTTCTAGTGAATTGCAAGTAACTAAAGAAGTACCACCGACTTATCTAACGCATTGCGGTGATGACAATGTCGTAGATGTGAATAACAGCATTGTGTTTTATCAGGCATTACAAAAGAATGGGGTAGATGCGGAATTGCATTTGTTTGCGAAGGGGAATCATGGGTTTACGCAAAGGTTGCCTGTGAGCGAGTGGATGGAGCCGATGTTGAGCTTTATGAAAAGGGAGGGATTTTATGAATTCAAGTAAAAAAAAGATTCTGGTTGAGATCATTGCGAGCCTATTTATTTTACTTTTTGTATATGCTGCATTGAGTAAGTTTCAGGATTTTGAGAAATTTAGGGTTGAACTAGGGAAGTCTCCTGTATTAAATGTTTTTTCTGATTTTATGTCTGTTGCCGTACCAATAATTGAACTCTTAGTGTCTATATTTTTGACTATAAGGCGTTTCCAACTGTTTGCGTTGTATATGGCTTTCAACTTGATGGTTATGTTTTGTGTATATATCATAATCATTTTGAAATTCAGTCCATACATTCCTTGCTCCTGCGGTGGAGTTTTGCAGAATATGACATGGAAAGAACATCTGCTTTTTAATATCGGATTTCTCATTCTTGGAGCCTTGGCAATAATGGTACATCCAAATCAATATAAAAATCTTATGTGCACAATAAGAGGGGATGTCGACCCCCTTAATAGAAGACAATGACCTAAAAACTAAAAAAATGAAAATTAGTAGAATTTTATTCAGTGCAGCATTCCTGGTAGCAGTAACCGCTACTATAGCAACAAAAGCAACATCAGTACTGTTCTTAGGAAGTGCAAAAATTAATCCAACTACCTGCTTAGTTGGTCCAATTAATGAAAATCCATGTTCGCCTGTTGGAACTCAACGTTGCACTGTGACGATAGGTGTTACAGCTTACGATGCATTTTACGAAGATAAGTGTACAATCCCACTGTATGTTTTTAAACCATAGACATTGTATTCAGCCTAGAGGGCATACCTCTAGGCTCTTTTAAAATAACAATATGATTCAACGAAAACTTATAATTTTAGGTGTTTGCTTTTTTGGAAGCAGTGGATTTGTAGTATTGCTTTTTATCATTTCAAATAAACTAGCGCAATCGCCTAATCACTTTATTAGACAGACAACAGCTCACTCTGTTGAAGGTATTTCTTACCTGGACATAAAGCAAAGACACCTCTATTTTATAGGAGTTGATAAGAAGGAGGATGTTTATCTTGGAAATAGGGGGCAAAAAAACAGAGTACTAAAAGCAAGGTTTAATAAGAACGATAATGCAGTTATTACTAAGACGGCGCTCTTTGATAAAGAATTAAAGATATACAATGATAGTTATTTAACAATAGATTCAAACAAAATTTTTCTGTTCGAGGGATATAAATCAGAAATATGGTGCGGGAAAATTAGTGATCTAAAGCTATCTGCCAGACTTCAAACAAAACGTTTTGCGACTGGGATTTCAGTTGCTACGGGGTCATTTATTTTTGTCCGGATCAATAGAAATAATGAAAATGAACTAACTAGATCTGGAGGAGTTAGTCAGGAATATGTAGGGAATAATCTACTGCTAATTTAAATAGAT
>NZ_JAELTV010000432.1 GCF_016429005.1 Pedobacter sp. ASV19 | reverse complement strand
CCCCCCCCCCCCCCCCCCCCCCCCCCCCCCCCCCCCCCCCCCCCCCCCCCCCTTTTAGATGTGTATAAGAGACAGTCCCTAAACTATTTAAGTTAGTTTATGTTCATTAATCAAACTAAAACTAATTTTATGGGAAATCTACTTTATGTCGTCGCAGTTATTTTGGTTATTATCTGGGCAATCAGCTTTTTAGGAGGCTATTATACCGGGGGAATAATCCATGTACTTTTGGTCATTGCTGTTATAGCAATTCTCCTTAAACTAATTAACAGAAGTACCTGATAATATATTAAAAGGCCTTATAAAGCCGTAAGGCCTTTTAATATATTTTCAAAATCCAACGCATATCGTGTATAAAGCTTCAAGAAGACAGAATCAATTAGCGCAAACGTTTGTTCAGAAAATTTCCATCTAAATCCATTATTATTATACTTAAATGGAAAATTCGAAAAAACACATTCTTCCTATTCTGGTCTTCATAGCTGTTTCTTTGTTCACTTGTTCTTCTTCTATAGCACAAGTCTACTATGCGGGTAAAAGACCAGAAAGGGCCAGTATCTCGGCGGCAAACAACATACTAAGTAACAATATTCTTGAAGTAAGTATAGCCCTGGTAAATGACCGGATAAATAAGATCTCATTTAGAGATAAAGTTTTATCTAAACGCACAGATTTAAAGGATACTTGCTTATTCGAATTGAAACTTAATAATGGAAAAACCTTGTACGCATCCGATTTTCACATCACAAACAGAAATAATGGAGATATCCCTGCAGAACCTAATGCAATAAAGATGCTGGACAGATTATCCGGGAAACAGCTGGTCTATCAAATGTCAGATGGCTCGGGAAACATCCGGATAACCTGGAGTATTTCTTTGCACAACGACTGCAATTTCATACAACAAAACTTCAGCATCAATGATTCTAAACAGTTGGTAACCAACCTAAACTTGGTAAATATCCCTAAAGTATACCAACCGGAACTTTCCGGAAAAGTTGATGGTTCGCCTATACTTTCCGGACCATTTTTCTTTGCTATTGAACATCCAATGGCACAAAGCCAAGTCAGTTCAACCGGAATCAAGAGCAGCCTTGCAGCTTCCGCTGCACTCCATAAAGCAGATGGATTTGAGGTTAGCGTAGCTTGGGGAACCACCCCTACTGAACAACTCCGCAGGGGCTATCTTTACTATCTGGAAAAAGTAAGGGCAGTGCCTTACAGGGCCTTTCCTCACTATAATTCCTGGTATGATGTTGGTTATGATCGCAAAGAAATCACCGAGGGAAATGCGATGGACCGTATCAAAATGTTTGGAGATAGCTTGATACTGAAACGTAAGACAAAAATCAGTGCCTTTTTATGGGACAGTGGCTGGGATGATTACCACAGACTTTGGTACTTCAGTAATCAATTACCAAATGGATTCAAACATATGGACGCGCTGGCAAAAAAATACAATTCAAATATGGGCGTTTGGGTATCGCCCTGGGGCGGATATGGTGAAGAACAAACCAGCCGTCTGGCCAGTATCAAGACATTAAACCTGCCATTCAAACCCAACGACAATGGCCTGAGTCTTGCAGATAAAAGTTACTTTACTTATTTTAAAAAACTAACAGAAGGTTTTGTCAAGGATCAGGGCGTGGTCAGCTTTAAGTTTGACGGCGTAGGTGCCGGAAACGGGGCAGCCGGAGCCGGAGAGAAATATGCGAAAGATGTGGAAGCTTTCCTGCGGGTGATCAGTGACCTCCGCGAGATTAAGCCTGACCTCTATTTTAATCTAACTGTTGGCACCTGGCCATCTCCTTATTGGCTCAGCTATGGGGATGCCATCTGGCGTGCGGGAGGTGACATGGACCTTCTTGGACCTGGCACAAAAAGACAACAATGGATCAATTACCGGGATGCAGAAGTTTACAAAAACATTGTCAAACGCTCTCGCCTTTATCCGCTAAACGCGCTGATGTACCACGGAATAGTGGTGAACAATGAAAACGGAGTAGGTGCAGAATTCTCCAATGATGATAAAGGCATCACAGAAGATATATGGGAATTTTTCAGCAATGGGACAGGTATGCAGGAACTGTATATTAACCCCCACCTGCTGAACAGCAAAACCTGGGATGAATTGGCCAGGGCAATGAAATGGTCAGAACAACATCAACAGGTTCTATCAGATGTGCACTGGGTAGGCGGAGACCCAGCCAAAGAGGAGATTTATGGATTTGCAGCATGGAATAAAAAAGAAGGAATTTTAACCTGGAGAAATCCTTCTGCACAAGTCAAAAAAATTACTTTTGGTCTAAAAGACGTATTAGAGTTGCCTGCGTCAGAAAAACAAACCTATGCAGTATGGAATGTATTGACTCAGCATCAGGAAGAAAAAATGGCTAGTGATGATAAAATCACGTTAAGCCTGCAGCCATTTGAAGTAAAAATACTGGAGCTGAAATAACTCTAAACCTATATTATATCCATGAAACTCGAAAATGAAAATTTTTATATCATAACCGGTGGTCCCGGAGTTGGAAAAACGACTCTTCTCAATGAGCTTCAAAAAGAAGGCCACCAGATTGTTCCTGAAGTCGCCAGAGAAATCATTAAACAACAAATGGAGACTAATGGAACAGGTTTACCATGGAAAGATAAAGAACTATACCTGAAGCTAATGCTTGAAGCTTCTTTAAAAAGCTATATAAAAATACAGAACCAAAATTCTGAATCTCTTTCTTTTTTTGACCGGGGGATTCCAGATTCAGTTTGTTATTCAAAAATCATAGAAAAAGAAATTTCTTTTGAAATCAACAGTATCGCCCAATCTTATCGGTATAACAAAAACGTTTTTATTTTACCCCCATGGCAAGAGATTTATCAAACAGACAGTGAAAGAAAGCAAACCTGGCAGGAAGCAAAAATGACTTACAATGTAATGAAGGAGACGTACCTAAGTTATAATTATCAAATCATTGACGTCCCAAAGGACTCCATTGAAAACCGGAAAAGATTCGTCCTGGATTTTATAAGAAAAACTAAATAAATGATAAATACAATTATTTATCATTTATCAGTCGGTATCAACGTAAAGTCCTCTTTATTAATTAATCTTTTATAGCAAGAACTTTGAGTAAGTTCTATGCATTTTTTTTAATTTAACACGCCGCATAAAACATAACCTAAAGCTAAAGGCCTAATGATGAAAAAGAGAACTGCTCTAATTATAAGTTTCAGCCTAACATTTCTTTTTACTGCTTACAATGAGCTTAGCCTAAGGTCTTATCTTTACAAACACTCCGTTAAACCCCATTTCCTCGCAGATTCACTTCCGAATTTTCTAGCTGTAGTCCTATTAAGTTTATTATTTTCAATTATTGAATATAAAAAGGCAACTGCTATTCCCCTCAATCCAGCGTTAAAAGCCACAATATCGATGGTCCTATATGAATTTGCTCAATTTTTAATTCCAGGAAGAACCTTTGATATCCAGGATATAGCTGCGTCAATATTGGGAGGCATCCTTTCCTATTTATTCTTACTACTTATTTTTAAGCACAGTAAATCAGAAAAAAAAATCTATTAAACAACGCTCTAGAACCGATTTTGTATGGCATAAAATCACCATGCAATAATACATTGTTATACTA
>NZ_JAELTV010000431.1 GCF_016429005.1 Pedobacter sp. ASV19 | reverse complement strand
CTAACGTTCGTCGGCAGCGTCAGATGTGTATAAGAGACAGACCGTGAAGCGTTTTGATAACAGGGACATCACCTGGGAGAGATCAGCACGTTTAAACCTGGGAATTGATACAAAGATTAAAGATTTTAACGTCATTTTAGATTATTCAAGAGACCATAGGACCAATATTCTGATGGATAGGTCATTTATTCCCACAACCATGGGACTATCTGCAGGGGTAAGGGCAAATGTCGGTGCTATGAGATCTGAAGCTTTTGAAGCCTCTGTAGATTATAATAAGAGTTTTAACAACTCGGCATGGTTTAGTCTGAGAGCCAACTTTACCTATGCCACTAATAGATATGAAAAAGTGGAAGAGCCCAATTACTCTGAGGCCTACAGGAGCCTGGTTGGCAGCCCAACTTCTCAAGTCAGAGGCTATATTGCAGAAAGATTATTTATAGATGACCAGGATATAAAAAATTCCCCTGTTCAAACATTTGGGCCTTATATGCCTGGAGATATTAAATACAGAGATGTAAATGGAGATGGTAAAATTACTGCTGCAGATCAGGTTGCCCTTGGATACCCAACAAGTCCGGAAATTGTTTATGGTTTTGGCTTTTCATCTGGGTATAAGAACTTTGACCTGTCTGCCTTCTTTAGTGGTTTGGGCAGAACCTCATTTTGGATAGATAATGCTGCAACAAACCCATTTGTTGATGGGCAAAGAGCCCTGCTTAAGGTATATGCAGACAACCATTGGTCTGAAGACAACCGGGACCTTTATGCATTATGGCCGCGTTTGAGTAGTACAGTAATAGCAAATAACAGTCAAACAAGTACCTGGTTTATGCGTAATGGAGCATTAATGCGTCTGAAACAGGTAGAAATTGGCTATACCTTGTCTAACCGGATTGCAAGCAAAATCTTTCTAAAAAGATTGCGGGTATACGCATCAGGGAGCAACCTTTTAACCTTCAGTAAGTTCAAATTATGGGAACCAGAACTTGGAGGTAATGCTTTCAATTACCCGCTACAGCGCGTATTTAACCTGGGTGTTAATGCTACCTTTTAATTTATGGTCAACTTAAAAAATATTGATATGTCGATAAAAACATTCCTTTTCTCTATACTGTTTGGATTCACAATGCTGAGTTCATGTAAAAAATACCTGGACGTTGTGCCCGATAATATTGCCACAATCGATGATGCTTTTTCTTCAAAAGTTCAGGCTGAAAAATCTCTATTTGATTGTTATTCTTATTTACCTGCCGACGGAAATCCGCAAACCAACCCCGCTATGCTTGGTGGAGATGAATTGTGGCTATACCCCGGAATCAGGGCTAACCCGATCATCAATCCGGTTGGATGGTATATAGCCCTTGGCGAACAAGGCGTATCTACTCCCTTACTGGATTTTTGGGATGGCAGCAATTCCGGGAAGCCTTTATATATGGGAATCCGGGATTGTAATACATTTATTGAGAAAATTCCAGGAGTGAGGGATATGAACTCTTATGAAAGAAATAAATGGATGGGAGAAGCCATGTTTTTAAAAGCTTACTATCATTTCTATTTGCTCCGGATGTATGGACCTATTCCTATTGTGGATAAAAATCTGCCCATATCCTCTAGTCCGGAAGAAGTGCGCGTAAGCCGGAAACCGATAGATGAATGCATAGACTACATTGTCAAAACCCTCGACGCTGCAGCTCAATTTCTTCCAGATAAAGTGGATTTGCCACTAAATGAACAGGGACGTGCAACTAAAACCATAGCCATGGCCATTAAAGCCAAAGTACTGTTATTGGGGGCAAGCCCTTTATTTAATGGAAATCCGGATTTTGCCAGTCTTAAAAATGGAGACGGGGAGCAACTATTCAACCAAACTTATGACAACAAAAAATGGGAAAAAGCGCTGCGTGCTTCTAAAGAAGCTATTACCCTTGCAGAAAGCATAGGTGCAAAATTATATGAATTTGTTCCTAATGCAACTACAGGTAACTTGTCTGTAGAAACCAACAGGGTGCTTTCCCTTCAAAGCGTGGTCACCGAACGCTGGAACACCGAAATTATATGGGGCTTAACCAATAGCGATATGAATACCATGCAATCTGCTGCCATGGCCAGACTAAGAAACAATACACGTTTGCTTTCTACACTGGCACCAACGCACAGAATGCTCGAGTTGTTTTATTCTAAAAATGGTGTACCTATTTCTGAGGATAAAACCAGGAATAACGCCAATAGAAATAATTTGCGTACAGGGACAGTTGCAGAAAAGTACTACATTAAATCAGGCTATCAAACCGCAGAGATTAACTTTGACAGGGAGCCCCGATTTTATGCAGATATGGCTTTTGATGGTGGGATCTGGTATGGTATTGGAAAATATGCCGATGGAGGAGACATCTGGTACGTTCAGGGTAAACTCGGACAATCGGCTGGAAGAACAGATATAAGGAATTTTTCCTCTACAGGTTACTGGCCTAAAAAACTGGTCAACTACCTATGTACACAAAATGATGGTACAGACTTTACCACCCAACGTTATTCCTGGCCAGTGGTCAGATTGGCAGATCTCTATTTAATGTATGCAGAAGCCTCAAATGAAGTAAATGGTCCTGGTAACGATGCCTATAATTACCTGGATAAAATCAGAAGCAGGGCTGGTCTTCAGGATGTGTTGAGTTCCTGGGCCAATTTCTCTACCAATGCTGGGAAACCCACCTCAAAAGACGGCTTAAGAAGTATTATTCATCAGGAGCGAATGATTGAACTGGCTTTTGAAGGGAGTCGTTTCTGGGATTTGCGCAGATGGAAAGAAGCTCCCGCTGTTTACAATGGGGTCATTAAGGGCTGGGATATTGAACAACGCGATGCGGTGAATTATTATAGAGAAAAAGTCCTGGCCAATCAGACCTTTCAATTGAAAGATTATTTCTGGCCGATCTGGGATAATGATATCCTGGTCAATAACAAACTGATTCAAAATTTGGGATGGTAATTAAACTCTATTAAAATGAAAAAGACCTATATTATATTTATTTGCTTTGCAACTATGCTGTATCTACAAAGCTGCAAGGAAGACCTTGGTATCACAAAACCTTCGGTAAACGATGGAACAGCCCCCGGAAAAGTTAACAATGTCGAAATAGAAAACAGGCCAGGAGCTGCCAAACTCAAATATAAAATTCCAGGAGATAATGATCTGCTGTACATTAAGGCAGAATATGAGATCAGGCCTGGGGTAAAAAGGGAGATAAGCTCATCTAAAAATAATGACTCTCTGATAGCTGATGGATTCGGTGAAGCTAAAGATTACCAGGTAAAACTGTATTCGGTTGACAACGGTGAAAATGTATCAGAACCAGTTACAATAACTGTAAAACCAACAACGCCGCCAATAACCAATGTATTAAACAAGATAAAACTGATTGATGATTTTGGTGGTGTTGGAATTTTGTATAACAACGCTGCCGCTGCTGAGATTGCTATTATTGTTGTCAAAAAAGACAATTCCGGGAAAGATCAACCTGTTAATACATTTTACACCAAAGCGCAATCGGGATCTTTCAATGTAAGAGGATATCCAGCAAGTCCAGTCACTTTTGGTATATCCTGTCTCTTATACACATCTAAAAGGGGGGGGGGGGGGGGGGGGGGGGGGGGGGGGGGGGGGGGGGGGGGGGGGG
>NZ_JAELTV010000430.1 GCF_016429005.1 Pedobacter sp. ASV19 | reverse complement strand
CCCCCCCCCCCCCCCCCCCCCCCCCCCCCCCCCCCCCCCCCCCCCCCCCTTTTAGATGTGTATAAGAGACAGGTTCATCATTGGCTCCGTCAGCACTATAAGGCATACCCGCTCCCAATTTATTTTTGCGCTCAAATATTTTAATATTGATATCCGTTCTGCCGGATTCAATTAGTCGTTTGAACATGAACAAGCCACTTGGGCCTCCGCCTAGAATGGCGATATGTTTTATATTTTTCACAAGCTTACAGAAAGAATGTAGGAGGAACAACATTAGAGCGCAAATGTTTTATACCTCGCTTCAGATTAAAAAAATAATCCGTTCATCTTAATTGAACAATTCCAATTTTGAGATGTTCTTATGATCATGGATCATATCACATCGGCTTTAATTCATGCCTCAAGGACAGGCGATTTGCCATTACTACAAGAAATAATTGACCTAAAGACCACGCTTGAGGTCAGGGATGATAAAGGCTATACACCTTTGATCATCGCTTGTTATAATCATCAAATGGAAGCGGCCGAACTGCTGCTTCAATCAGGAGCAAACGTTAACGGTACAGATGCAGGTGGCAATACCGCACTTATGGGCGTTTGCTTTAAAGGCTATGCAGATATTGCGGAATTGCTCATTGCTCATCAGGCAGATTTAAATCTGTTGAATGGAAATGGTGGGACTGCTTTAATGTTTGCAGCTATGTTTGGCCGCAATGAGCTAATTAGCTTACTTCTGCAACATGGCGCAGACCTAGCGATAAAAGACAATCGGGGGATGAGTGCACTAGACATCGCTGTACAACAAGGCAATGAAAACGGACTTCAACTTTTAAAACAACATCAACCTATAAATCAGTAAAAAAATGGAAAAGAAAAAACCGAATGCTGAAAACGCAGTCAATTTAAAACAGAAAGACCTCGCGCCGGATATCGTTTCCGATCAGGGTGAATTGATGACCACAGATCAGGGCCTTAAAATTAATGATGACACGAATTCACTGAAGGCTGGAGAACGGGGGCCATCTTTACTGGAAGATTTTATCCTGAGGGAAAAAATAACGCATTTTGACCACGAAAGAATTCCGGAAAGAATTGTACACGCCCGGGGTTCAGGTGCTCATGGTTATTTCCAGGTTTATGAATCTATGGCTAAATATACCAAAGCGGGTTTTCTGCAGGACCCTTCTGTGAAAACACCTGTTTTCGTACGCTTTTCTACAGTTGCAGGATTCAGGGGTTCTACTGATCTGGCAAGGGATGTACGTGGGTTTTCTGTTAAGTTTTATACACAGGAAGGTAATTATGATCTGGTTGGGAATAATATGCCGGTATTCTTTATCCAGGATGCGATTAAATTTCCAGACCTGATCCACGCCGCTAAGCCCGAACCTGATAATGAAATACCTCAGGCAGCAACAGCCCACGATTCTTTTTGGGATTTTATTTCATTAACACCTGAATCTATGCATATGATCATGTGGGCAATGTCAGACCGGGCAATTCCGAGAAGTCTTCGCATGATGGAAGGCTTTGGTGTTCATACATTTAGATTTATCAATGCCGAAGGAAAATCGAGTTTTGTTAAATTCCATTGGAAACCTATACTTGGAATGCATGCTGTTGCCTGGGACGAAGCGTTAAAGATCTCTGGAAAAGATCCTGATTTTCACCGAAGGGATTTACATGACGCCATAGAAAGCGGTGCATTCCCGGAATGGGAATTCGGCGTGCAGATCGTAGCACAGGAAGATGAGCATAAGTTCGGCTTCGATTTGCTGGATCCGACTAAATTGATCCCGGAAGAATTGGTACCTGTTCAAAGAATTGGTAAAATGGTGCTGGACCGCAATCCGGATAACTTCTTTGCTGAAGTTGAGCAAGTAGCTTTCCATCCCGGTCATCTGGTTCCTGGAATAGACTTCACGAATGACCCTTTGCTACAGGGCCGTTTATTCTCTTATACAGATACGCAGTTGTCACGTTTAGGCAGTCCTAATTTCCATGAAATCCCCATTAACCGTTCAATAAATAAGGTCCATAATAATCAGCGTGACGGACATATGCGCCAGCAAATCAATGTTGGAAAGAGTAGCTACCATCCAAATTCTATAGCTGGCGGAAGCCCTGCCCAAGCAACAATTGCCGAGGGTGGATTTTCTTCCTACGAAGAACGTGTTGATGCACATAAAGTCAGGGCTCGGAGTAAAAGCTTTATGGATTTTTTCAGTCAGGCGACCTTATTCTTTGACAGCCAGTCTGAGCCAGAACAAAATCATATTGCTGATGCCTTAAAGTTTGAACTGGGTAAAGTAGAGACCGTTAAGATTAGACAACGAATGGTTAACCTGCTTACTCAAATCAGTGTACCTCTTGCAAACACTGTAGCGGAGAGTTTGGGGTTAAAAGCTGGGAAACCTGAGGAACCTGTTAACCATGTCCTTGGGGCAGATGCCAATCCGGCAGATTACCGGCCGATCAAAGTGAAATCAGAGATTGAAAGATCTCCTGCCCTTAGTATGGCCAATACGCCAAAAGACAGTATTAAGACCAGACAAATTGCTTTCCTGGCTGCTGATGGCGTTGATGCCGCTGATTTTGGAAATATGAAAAAGGCCCTTCTTGATGGCGGTGCTGTGGTTAAAGTTGTTGCACCTAAAAATGGAACGCTTAAAGATGCAACGGGTAAAGAGATCAAAATTGACATGAGTTTCTTAACAGGCACATCAGTGGTGTTTGATGCGGTATATGTACCTGGGGGAGAAAAAAGTATTCATGCTTTATTGGCTGAACCTGATGCTGTTCATTTTATCAATGAAACGTATAGACATTGCAAAGCCATAGCGGCGACTGGCAAAGGTATTGAACTGATCAATCAAAGTTATATAGGTGCTAAATTGAAAAATGGAAATGCAGATGCAAAAGCAGGTATATTGATAGACTCCACACCTGATGCTTTTGTTAAAGCAATTGCGCAGCACCGTTTCTGGCAAAGAGAGAAAAAAGATAAAGTTCCAGCCTGATCTATTTAATACATTACAAATACGGCCAACCAACAGGTTGACCGTATTTGTAATTAATCTGATATCCTGGAAAATTTTTAGCTATTTCTTTTTCTAAACAAATTACTGATCAGCCGAATTCTCCTGAACGGATGTATGCCCCGTCTCAACTTCAACTTCTTTAGTTGTTACCGCGTAATGTGCTGGCAGGATTTCTGACCCGTATGCAACCGCATAAGCTTTTGTAAATTCTGCTCCGAAATACAATATAATTGCCGAGTAATAGGTCCACAATAGTAAAACAACGAGGGAGCCTGCTGCTCCGTAAGTACTCCCTACATTACTTTGCCCTATATATAAAGAAATACCGAATTTTCCGATCATAAACAGTGCTGCAGTAACAATAGCACCAGATAACACATCTTTCCATTTAATAATAGCATCAGGCAGTACTTTGAATATAACGCCGAATATGGAAGTAATAACAACCAAAGTAACTACTGCTGTCTCTTATACACATCTGACGCTGCCGACGAACGTAAAAAGGTTGGTGTGGGGGGGGGGGGGGGGGGGGGGGGGGGGGGGGGGGGGGGGGGGGGGGGGGGGGGGGGGGGGGGGGGGGGGGGGGGGGGGGGGGGGGGGGGGGGGGGGGGG
>NZ_JAELTV010000042.1 GCF_016429005.1 Pedobacter sp. ASV19 | reverse complement strand
CCCCCCCCCCCCCCCCCCCCCCCCCCCCCCCCCCCCCCCCCCCCCCCCCCCCCCCCCCCCCCCCCCCCCCCCCCCCCCCCCCCCCCCCCCCCCCCCCCCCCCCCCCCCCCCCCCCCCTTTTTACTGAGACGTTCGTCGGCAGCGTCAGATGTGTATAAGAGACAGCCTTAAACGTTCCTGCGAACTGGTTCACATTCCCTTTCCCTGGAACATCAATGACCTGATCAGGCAAACCTATAAAGTATTGGAATTGAACAACCTGAAAGATGCGTATATACGCCCATTGGTTTATTGCGGGCCGAATATGTCACTTTCAACTCCTGCAGAAGTTAACATTATGATCTGCGCCTGGGAATGGGAGGCTTACCTGGGGAACAAACAGTTAAAGGTAGGCATCTCAAGCTATCAGCGGCCAAACCCTAAATCCATGCCAATGGAGGCTAAAGTGAGTGCACATTATGTAAACTCCATTTTAGCTACTACAGAAGCAAAAAGTAAAGGTTTTGATGAAGCCATTTTGCTGGACATGAACAACCATGTTGCAGAAGCACCTGGTGCCAACATCTTTGTTGAAAAAAACGGAAAATTATATACCCCTCCTGCCGGCCATATTTTACCGGGTATCACCCGTGCTACGGTGATACAACTGTGCAGAAGACTGGATATAGAGTGCATAGAAAGGGTGCTCACTGTAGAAGATTTGAAAAATGCAGACAGCGCATTCTTCTGTGGAACCGCAGTAGAAATTGCGGGAATCAAGTCTGTAGATGAAACCATCTTCCCGCTTAAATGGCAGGACAGCATTGGAGCAACCCTTCAGCGCACCTATAAGTGCCTTGTATTAGAAAAACAGAACTACGAAGTAATCATATAAAACATAGCTATAGACCGAATATGTCACAAACTCCTGAAATTAACCGATACAGTAAAACATTTACACAAGATCCGACACAACCAGCAGCACAAGCCATGTTGTACGGAATTGGATTGACCAAAGAAGACATGGACAAAGCCCAGGTTGGTATCGCCAGTATGGGATACGATGGAAACACCTGCAACATGCACTTAAATGATCTTGCAAAAATTGTAAAAGACGGGGTCTGGAAAAATGACATGGTCGGTTTAACTTTCGGTACCATTGGTGTAAGTGACGGAATGTCTAACGGAACAGATGGAATGCGTTATTCCCTGGTATCCAGAGATGTGATTGCAGATTCGATTGAAACCATTTGCGGCGGACAATACTACGACGGTCTGATTACCATTCCTGGTTGTGATAAAAATATGCCTGGCTCTATTATGGCTATGGGCCGCTTAAACCGTCCATCCATTATGGTGTATGGTGGAAGCATACACTCCGGAAAATATAAAGGCGCTTCCTTGAATATTGTATCTGCTTTTGAAGCTTTAGGACAAAAACTGGCAGGTAATTTAGAAGAAGAAGATTTCCAGGGTGTCATTAAAAACGCTTGCCCCGGTGCAGGTGCTTGTGGTGGTATGTATACTGCAAATACCATGGCTTCGGCCATTGAGGCATTGGGTATGAGTTTACCATACAGTTCTTCCTACCCCGCTACAAGCGATGAGAAAAAGAACGAATGTCTGGAAGCCGGAAAATACATCCGCATCCTTTTAGAAAGAAACATCCTCCCCTCCGACATCATGACCGACAAAGCATTTCACAATGCGATGGTAACCGTTATGGTATTGGGTGGTTCTACCAACGCGGTACTGCACTTAATCGCCATAGCTAAGTCTGTTGGTTTGAGCTTAACATTAGATGATTTCCAGAAAGTTAGTGACAGTACCCCGGTATTGGGCGACTTAAAACCAAGTGGAACCTATTTAATGGAAGACCTCCATGAAATTGGTGGTGTACCAGCAGTATTAAAATACTTGTTAAAGGTAGGATTGATCCATGGCGACTGCTTAACGGTTACGGGTAAAACAATAGCAGAAAATGTTGCTGATGCTCCAGACCTGGATTTTGATACTCAAAAGATCATCTTCCCGATAGAAAACCCGATTAAAGAAACCGGTCACCTGCAAATGTTGTATGGCAACCTGGCTACTAAAGGTTCTGTAGCTAAAATCAGTGGTAAAGAAGGAGAGAAATTTACGGGTCCGGCGCGTGTTTTTGACGGAGAAAAAGCGCTTATGACAGGTATCCAAAGCGGAAGACTAAAAAGCGGAGATGTTGTGGTCATCAGACAGGTTGGCCCTAAAGGTGCACCTGGCATGCCTGAAATGCTGAAACCTACTTCATTGATTATCGGCGCAGGCTTAGGTAAATCGGTGGCATTGATTACAGATGGCCGTTTCTCTGGTGGTACCCACGGTTTTGTAGTTGGACACATTACCCCTGAAGCATGGGACGGTGGAAACATTGCCCTGGTTCACGACGATGACATCATTACCATTGATGCGGTAAACAACACGATAAATGTTCACCTGACAGACGAGCAGCTGGCTACGCGCCGCTCGGTCTGGACACAGTTACCTCCGCCCGTCACCAAAGGTGTACTCTATAAGTACATCAAACAAGTAAGTGACGCCAGCGAAGGTTGCGTAACCGACGCTTATACCGATTAAACATTGACAACCCACCCTAAAAACAATAAAATGACTACAGCACAAGCGGAAGCATCCACCCTAACCGAACCAAAAACAACCACAACGGTTACTGGTTCTGTGGCTTTACTAGAGGGCTTAATCGCTGAAGGTACCGATACCATTTTTGGATATCCTGGTGGTGCCATCATGCCCATCTATGATGCACTTTATGATTACAAAGAAAAATTAAGCCATATCCTGGTGAGACATGAGCAGGGCGGCATCCATGCCGGACAAGGCTATGCCCGTTCTTCAGGTAAAGTAGGTGTCGTGTTTGCCACCAGCGGCCCGGGTGCAACCAACCTGGTCACAGGCCTGGCCGATGCACAGATTGACAGTACTCCCCTGGTGTGTATCACGGGACAAGTATTTGCACATTTGCTTGGAACCGATGCCTTCCAGGAAACTGACGTGATCAACATCACTACACCAGTAACCAAATGGAACTACCAGGTAACCGATGCTACTGAAATCCCCGCTGTACTGGCCAAAGCTTTTTATATTGCCAGAAGCGGCAGACCTGGCCCTGTGTTGATTGACATTACGAAGAATGCGCAACTGCAGTTATTTGAGTATGAAGGTTATGTACCTTGTGAGCACATCCGCAGTTACCGTCCAAAACCAATCATCAGGAAAGAATATATTGAACAAGCCGCTGCGCTAATCAATACTGCAAAAAAACCATTCATCCTGTTTGGCCAGGGGGTTTTATTGGGTGAAGCAGAAAAAGAATTCAAAGCCTTCGTAGAAAAAAGTGGAATTCCTGCAGCCTGGACTATTTTAGGAGCCGGTGCAATTCCAACCGACCACCCCTTAAATGTAGGTATGCTGGGTATGCACGGTAATTATGGTCCTAACGTACAAACCAATGCCTGCGATGTGCTGATCGCTATAGGAATGCGTTTTGACGATAGGGTAACCGGCCGTCTGGACAAATATGCCAAACAAGCCAAAGTGATCCATCTGGATATTGATCCTGCAGAAATTGATAAAAACGTAAAGGCCGACGTACCGGTTTGGGGAGACTGCAAGGAAACCCTGCCCCTGTTAACCGCTTTGGTAGAAGAAAAAACCTATCCGGAATGGCTTGCTGAATTCAGGGCTTTCGATAAAGAAGAACACGATACCGTTATTCAAAAGGAGCTAAATCCTGGAACCGGTGAAATGACCATGGGCGAAGTAGTGAACAAATTAAATGAATTAACCCATGGCAATGCCATCATTGTAACCGACGTTGGTCAGCATCAAATGGTGGCCTGCCGTTATGCCAAATTCAACAACACACGCAGTAATGTAACCAGCGGTGGCCTTGGTACCATGGGCTTTGGACTTCCTGCAGCCATTGGCGCCAAATTTGGGGCACAAGATAAAACCGTTGTGGCCATTATCGGAGATGGTGGTTTCCAGATGACGCTACAGGAACTGGGCACCATTATGCAAACTGGTATTGACGTAAAAATCATGATCCTGAACAACAGGTTCCTGGGCATGGTACGTCAGTGGCAGCAACTGTTTCACGAAAAACGCTATTCTTTTGTAGACATCACCAGCCCTGATTTTGTAAAACTTGCCGAATCTTATTATATCGCAGGTAAAAAGATCTCCGAAAGGGAAGAACTGATATCCGCCCTGGAAGAAATGCTGAACCACAAAGGTTCTTACCTCTTAGAGGTGATGGTAGCCAAAGAACATAACGTGTTCCCAATGGTACCACAAGGTAGTAGTGTAAGTGAAATCAGACTTAAATAATTGTAAGACCATGAGCAGTTCCAACGAATTAGAATTAAACGGAAAACAGGAATTTACAATTACTGTATATACCGAAAACAGAATAGGCATACTGAACCGTATTGCCATTATCTTCTCCAGAAGAAAAATCAATATTGAAAGCTTGAACACCTCTCCTTCTGAGATTGAGCATATTCACCGTTTCAACATCCTGATCCATGAAACAGAGGAAGTGGTGCGCAAACTGGCCCGTCAGATTGAGAAGCAGGTAGAAGTATTAAAAGTATACTACAATACCAACGAAGACATCATCTGGCAGGAAATGGCCCTATATAAAGTGCCTACTGACACCATTGCAGAGAAGGTTTCCGTAGAACGTTTACTGCGTGAATTCGGTGCCCGTGCCGTAGTGATCCGTAAAGACTATACCGTATTTGAAGCCACAGGACACCGCGAAGAGACCGACAAACTGATAGAAGTATTACAACCTTATGGCCTGATCGAGTTTGTAAGGAGTGCAAGGGTAGCCATTATTAAAGACAGTGACGGCTTTAACCGCAAACTGAGAGAGTTTGAACGCAGGGATCCGGGAGAAGAAGTGATTGAAAACGAATTTCTCGACAAAGAGAAGAACGTATTCAGCATGTAATTAACAGTATAACAGATAAAAATTAGAACCTTAAAATAAAACCAATAAAAACGATGTCAAATTATTTTAACACATTACCTCTTAGAGAAAAATTAAACCAATTAGGTGTTTGCGATTTCATGGACAGTTCAGAATTTCTGGATGGCGTAAATGCATTAAAAGGAAAAAAACTCGTAATTGTAGGTTGCGGCGCACAAGGCCTTAACCAGGGTTTAAATTTAAGAGATAGTGGATTGGACGTTTCTTATGCACTGCGTAAAGAAGCTATTGAAGGCAAAAGAGATTCCTGGAAAAATGCTACAGAAAACAACTTCACTGTAGGTACTTATGAAGAGCTGATCCCTACTGCAGATGTAGTGATCAACCTTACTCCAGATAAACAACATACTGCAGTAGTTAACGCCGTAATGCCTTTAATGAAACAAGGTGCTACACTCTCCTACTCCCATGGTTTCAACATTGTGGAAGAAGGCATGCAGATCCGTAAAGACCTTACCGTAATCATGGTAGCCCCTAAATGTCCTGGTTCTGAAGTTAGAGCAGAATATGTACGTGGCTTTGGTGTACCAACCCTGATTGCAGTACACCCGGAAAATGATCCTGAAGGAAAAGGTTTGGCACAAGCAAAAGCTTATTGCGTTGGAACAGGCGGCCACAGGGCAGGTGTATTAAAATCATCATTTGTTGCCGAAGTAAAATCAGATCTGATGGGTGAGCAAACCATCCTTTGCGGTTTGCTGCAAACTGGTTCGATCCTTTCATTCGATAAAATGATTGAAAAAGGAATCGATGAAGGCTATGCATCCAAACTGGTTCAATATGGTGTAGAAGTAATCACCGAAGCTTTAAAACATGGTGGTGTAACCGGTATGATGGACAGATTAAGTAATCCGGCTAAGATCAAAGCTTTTGAAATTTCAGAAGAGTTGAAAGACATTATGCGTCCATTGTTCCAGAAACATCAGGACGACATTATGAGTGGCGAATTTAGCCGCATCATGATGGAAGACTGGGCTGCAGGCGATAAAAACCTATTGGCATGGCGTGCAGAAACAGGCGAAACTGCTTTCGAGAAAACCCCGGCTGGTGATGTTAAAATTGCAGAGCAGGAATATTTCGACAATTATACCTTAATGGTTGCCTTTGTAAGAGCCGGTGTTGAACTTGCTTTTGAAACCATGGTTCAAGCTGGTATCAAACCAGAATCGGCATATTATGAGTCTTTACACGAAACACCTCTGATCGCCAATACCATTGCACGTAAAAAACTATTTGAGATGAACCGTGTCATTTCTGATACCGCAGAATATGGCTGTTATTTATTTGACCAGGCATGTAAGCCTCTGTTGGCAGACTTCATGAAAAAAGTAGACACCGATCTGGTTGGTAAAAACTTTAACGAAGGTAAAGATGCTGGCGTGGACAACAGAACACTGATTGCCGTAAACGAAGCCTTACGTACACATGAAGTTGAAGTTATTGGTACGCAGTTAAGAAAAGCCATGACTGCTATGAAATCTATCAAAACAGCTTAATAATTATGATACAACCCGTCGTCCATATTACAAACCTGAATTTAAAGTACCGCAACAAACCGGTACTTGAGGATTTGTGCTGGACCATAAACCGGGGGGAAAACTGGTTACTTTGCGGAGCAAGCGGAACCGGAAAGACATCATTAGCAAAAGCCATTGCTGGTTTAACACACAGTTACGGGAATATAGCCATCAGCTTCAACCCGCACAGCAGTTTACCGGCAATGGTTTACTATGTTGCCAACTGGCATCAGTTTAAAGATCTGGAAGGCCAGTCTAATTTCTACTATCAGCAACGCTACAACAAACAGTCTGTAGAAACTACGGCTACCGTGAAAGCCGAACTGGAAAACTTCGGTAAACAACATGCACTTCAGTTTGATGATATAGATGGCATTTTAGAGGCACTGGGTTTTTCAGGGCAAAAAAATGCTACACTGATCCAGTTGTCCAGCGGGGAGCATAAAAAACTGCAACTGGTTAAAGCCCTATGGCTTAAACCCCAGCTATTGATTCTGGACCTGCCCTACAATGGTTTAGATGCCCTTTCCCGCCAAAACCTCAATACCCTGTTAGAACAAATCACCAAAAGTGGTACACAGCTCATTTTAATCAGCAATGAAAATGAATTACCTGCATGTATAGATCATTTTGCCCTCATAGAATCCGGTAAACTGGTCGAGATTCCGGCAGGTGAACACAACAGAAATGAATTAGAGACCCTGAACAGACCTGTCCCTGCATTCCTGAGTGATGCTGTTGCCCCCTTCTCCTCAGAACAGATCATTAAAATGAATGATGTTAATGTAAGTTACGGCGATAAGCAGGTATTAAAAAACATCAGCTGGGAAGTTAAAGCCGGTGAAAAATGGGTATTGCATGGGCATAATGGTTCAGGAAAATCTACCTTATTGAGCTTAATTTGCGGAGACCATCCACAGGCCTATGCCAATGATTTTCATCTGTTCGGAAATAAAAGAGGCAGCGGCGAAAGTATCTGGGAAATTAAACAACGGATTGGCTTAATATCTCCAGAACTGCATTGGTATTTTGACCCTTCCGCAACCGTTTGGCAAAGTATTGTTTCTGGCTTTTATGACAGCTCAGGCCTTTTTTCTGATCCTGGCTACACCAAAAAAGCCCAGGCCGATGAACTGATCCGTTATTTCGGACTGGAGGAATACAAAGACACCCTGGTGAACGAACTTCCGCTTGGTAAACAACGACTGGCCTTGCTGGGCCGAACCATTGTAAAAAACCCGGAATTATTGATCCTCGATGAACCTTGTCAAGGTTTAGATCAGCAACAAACACAACATTTCAACAGCTTGGTAGATGAATTGTGTAAAAATGGCACCACACTGATTTATGTAGGCCATTTTGAATCGCAGATACCCACCTGTATAGAGAAAAGAATTTTATTAGAGAACGGCGAGGTAAAATCCGTCAAAACCATTACACAAAAAACCTATACTAACTAAAAAACAAGATTATGTTACACGATCCGAATAGAGTTTATGTGTTTGACACCACCCTTCGTGATGGTGAACAAGTACCAGGTTGCCAATTGACAACCCCAGAAAAAATTGAAATTGCCAAAGAACTTGAAGCGCTTGGCGTGGATATCATTGAAGCAGGCTTTCCCATTTCAAGCCCTGGCGACTTCCAGAGTGTTGTAGAGCTTTCCAAGGCCGTATCTGAGCCCATCATTTGTGCATTAACACGGGCAAATAAAGGGGATATTGATTCTGCTGTTGCGGCCTTGAAATATGCCAAACGCCCCAGGATCCATACGGGTATTGGTTCATCAGACATGCACATTAAACACAAGTTCAACAGCACACGCGAGGACATCCTGTTTAGAGCCGTTGAAGCCGTTAAATATGCAAAACAATTTGTGGAGGATATAGAATTTTACGCTGAAGATGCAGGCCGGGCAGACATTCATTACCTGGCACAAATGGTAGAAGCCGTTATTGCTGCCGGTGCTACAGTGGTCAACATACCAGACACCAACGGTTATTGTCTTCCAGACCAGTACGGAAGCAAGATCAAATTCCTGAAAGAGAATGTAAAAAATATTGACCAGGCCATTATTTCCGTGCATTGCCACAACGATTTGGGCTTAGCTACGGCCAACTCTATTGCAGGTCTTCAAAACGGCGCCCGCCAGATCGAAGGTACCATTAATGGCATTGGAGAGCGTGCAGGAAATACATCCATTGAAGAAGTCGTCATGATTCTGAAAACACATCAGGCCCTGGGTTTAAATACCAATATCAATACAAAGAACTTTTATGAGCTCAGCCGAATGGTCAGCAGTCAAATGCGCATGCCGGTACAGCCCAACAAAGCCATTGTAGGCAGCAACGCTTTTGCGCACAGCTCTGGAATACATCAGGATGGATTTCTTAAAAACCGCGAAAATTACGAAATTATACGCCCGGAAGATGTTGGTTTCCCTGATGCCAGTATCGTACTTACTGCCCGCAGCGGCAGACATGCCTTAAAGTTCCATTTGGAGCGCTTAGGTTTTGCTTTAAGTAAAGAGGAACTGGCCGATGCCTATCACCGCTTTCTTACTGTAGCAGACAATAAATTAGATATTAACGATCAGGATTTGATCTTGATGATGGGTAAGCAACAATTGGCATAACCATCATCCGTATAAATGAATTATAATAAATTAAAAAATGAGCAAGACATTATTTGATAAGGTGTGGGATACGCACGTCGTACGTAAGATAGAAGGTGGTCCAGATGTACTTTTTATTGATCGTCACCTTATTCACGAAGTAACCAGCCCTGTGGCCTTTTTAGGTTTAAAAAGCAGGGGAATAAAAGTGTTATACCCGGAACGCACTTTCGCAACCGCAGATCACAACACCCCAACCATTAACCAGCATTTACCAGTTGCAGATCCACTGTCTGCCAACCAGTTAAAAGCACTGGAGTCCAACTCTAATGAATACGGCATCAGCCACTGGGGTTTGGGCCATCAGAAAAATGGTATCGTTCACGTTGTAGGACCAGAATATGGCATTACACAACCAGGTGCGACCATCGTTTGTGGTGATTCACATACTTCTACCCACGGTGCCTTTGGTGCTATTGCTTTTGGTATAGGTACTTCTGAAGTGGAAATGGTACTTTCCACACAATGTATCATGCAGCCAAAACCTAAAAAAATGCGGATCAACGTAAATGGTAAATTAGGTGTAGGTGTTACCCCTAAAGACGTTGCTTTGTTCATCATTTCGCAGTTAACCACATCAGGTGCAACAGGCTACTTTGTTGAATATGCTGGTGATGTTTTCGAAAACATGAGTATGGAAGGCCGGATGACGGTATGTAATTTAAGTATCGAAATGGGTGCACGTGGCGGTATGATCGCTCCCGATGAAACCACGATCAACTATGTAAAAGGCCGCGAATTTAGTCCTAAAGGCGAAGCCTGGGATAAAGCACTGGCTTACTACAAAACTTTAAAAACAGATCCTGATGCTGTTTTTGATAAAGAGCTGACCTTTGATGGCGCGACCATTGAGCCGATGATCACTTACGGTACCAATCCAGGAATGGGTATGGGAATTTCTCATGACATTCCTGATGCCGCACATGTTGAAGGCGGTGCCGCAACTTATGCCAAATCATTAGATTATATGGGCTTTCATGAAGGCGACTCTATGATCGGCAAGAAAGTAGATTTTGTTTTTGTGGGCAGTTGCACCAATGGCCGTATTGAAGATTTCAGGGCATTTACCTCGATCGTAAAAGGCCGTCACAAAGCGGATGACGTTACCGTTTGGCTGGTACCTGGTTCACATATTGTTGAATCACAGATCAAGGATGAAGGTTTACTGGACATTTTAACTGAAGCCGGCTTTACTTTACGTCAGCCAGGTTGTTCTGCTTGTTTAGCCATGAACGACGATAAAATACCTGCAGGCAAATATGCGGTAAGTACTTCTAACAGGAACTTTGAAGGCAGACAGGGCCCTGGTTCAAGAACCATGCTGGCCAGTCCGCTTGTTGCTGCTGCTGCTGCCGTTACCGGCGTAGTTACAGACCCAAGAACATTAATTGAAGAACTTGTCTAACACAAACAAACATTAAAATGGCTTACGATAAATTTAATATATTAAGAAGCACGGCAGTTCCGCTTCCTATTGAAAACATAGATACCGATCAGTTGATCCCTGCACGTTTTTTAAAAGCAACTGAGCGTGTTGGATTTGGAGATAACTTATTCCGCGACTGGAGATACAATCCAGACAATTCACCCAAAAAAGACTTTGTACTGAACAATCCCATTTACAGCGGAAAAATACTGGTTGGCGGTAAAAACTTCGGATCAGGTTCATCCAGAGAGCATGCTGCATGGGCAGTGTATGATTACGGCTTCAGATGCGTAATTTCCAGTTTTTTTGCAGATATCTTTAAAAACAACTGCTTGAACATTGGTGTATTGCCCGTACAAGTTAGCCCTGAATTTGCGGAAAAAATCTTTACTGCAATTCACGCCGATCCCAAAACAGAATTGGAAGTGAACCTACCAGAACAGACGGTAACACTTCTGGCTACAGGCGAAAAAGAGACTTTCGAAATCAGTACTTATAAAAAAGACAATATGATGAATGGTTTTGACGATATCGATTATCTGCAAAGCATAAAACCGGAAATTGAGGAGTTTGCCTTGCATCTTCCTCTTTAATCAATCATAACCAGTTACATGGAAAGAAGGAAAATAGAGATTATGGATACCACACTCCGCGATGGAGAACAAACATCGGGAGTGTCATTTTCCATTTCAGAAAAATTAACCATCACCCAGCTGCTCTTGGAAGAACTCCACGTAGACCGGGTTGAAATTGCCTCTGCACGTGTATCTGATGGAGAATTCCTGGCCGTTAAAGCAGTTTTAAACTGGGCAAACCAGCATGGTTATGCCGACCGTATAGAAGTCTTGTCTTTTGTAGACAATGGCGTTTCTATTGAATGGATGCTTAATGCAGGTGTTAAAGTCCAGAACTTGCTCACCAAGGGTTCACTAAACCATTTAACCCATCAGCTGAAGAAAACAAGCGAACAGCATTTTGCAGAGATTAAGCAGGTGATTGACCTTGCAACAGCCAACCATATTGCCACCAATGTTTATCTGGAAGACTGGAGCAATGGTATGCGTAATTCTCCTGAATATGTGTTCCAGTTCCTGGACTTCCTGACTACCCAGCCTGTAAAAAGGATTTTACTACCGGATACACTTGGGATTTTAACACCGGCAGAAACCACGAAGTTCCTGACTCAGTTGCTGGCCAAATATCCCGGTATCCACTTTGATTTCCATGCCCACAATGATTATGATCTGGGTACGGCCAATGTGCTGGAAGCAGTAAAGGCCGGTATCAATGGTCTTCATCTGACGGTAAACGGGATGGGCGAAAGAGCAGGAAATGCCGCAATGGCCAGCGCTGTTGCTGTGATTAAAGATTTTGTACCTGAGGTGGACATACAGATCAAAGAGTCGTCCATTTATAAAGTCAGCAAACTGGTCGAAACCTTCTCCGGAGTACGGATCCCTTCTAACAAACCCATTGTGGGCGACAGCGTTTTTACCCAAACGGCAGGTATCCATGCAGATGGCGACAACAAGAACAATCTATATTTTAATGACCTCCTTCCGGAAAGATTTGGAAGAAAACGGAAATATGCGCTTGGAAAAACGTCAGGAAAAGCAAACATTGAGAAAAATTTGCAGGAGCTGGGTTTAAAGCTAAATGATGCTGATCTGAAAAAAGTTACCCAAAGGGTCATTGAACTGGGCGATAAAAAGGAAACCGTCACCAAGGAAGATTTGCCTTATATCATCTCTGATGTACTCGACAGCTCTTTATACGAAGAGAAAGTTACTGTACAATCTTATGTACTGACCAATGCGATGGGTTTGCGTCCTTCTGCAACCATTTCTGTGTTAATTGAGGGCGAAAAATTTGAAGAGCACGCACAGGGCGACGGGCAGTTTGACGCCTTCATGAATGCATTGAACAAGGTTTACACGAAGAAACAACGGAATTTACCTAAACTGATCGATTATACCGTGCGCATTGCCCCCGGCAGTAATTCGGATGCCTTATGCGAAACCGTGATTACCTGGGAAACGGATAAGAAAGTCTTTATCACCAGAGGATTGGATTCAGATCAAACGGTTTGTGCCATTAAGGCCACCCAGAAAATGCTGAATATTATTTAAGCCCGAAGGCTTTAAAAACATCAAAACTGATATAAAATAAACAAACACTAAAACACAATTAAGAATATATGAAACTTAATATTGCTCTTTTAGCAGGAGATGGAATTGGACCAGAGGTTATAGAACAGGCTGTTAAAGTATCAAATGCGGTAGCAAAGAAATTTAACCATGAAATTGTATGGACATCAGGAATAACAGGAGCAGCAGCAATTGATGCTGTTGGCGAACCTTATCCAGATGCTACACATGAAATTTGTATGGCTGCTGATGCTGTACTTTTTGGCGCCATCGGCCACCCGCGTTTCGACAATGATCCTAAAGCTACCGTTCGTCCGGAACAGGGTTTGCTAAAAATGCGTCAGAAACTGGGCCTGTTTGCCAATGTACGTCCAACATTCACTTTCCCTTCCTTAATAGACAATTCTCCGTTAAAAAGAGAACGCATTGAAGGTACAGACCTGATCATCCTGCGCGAATTGACCGGAGGTATCTATTTTGGTGAAAGAGGAAGAAAAGATGACGGCAATACGGCTTTCGATACCTGTACCTATACCAGGGCAGAAATTCAGCGTTTGGCTAAATTAGGTTTTGAAATGGCCATGACCCGCAGCAAGAAATTGTGCTGTGTAGATAAGGCCAATGTATTGGAATCTTCACGTTTGTGGAGAGAAACCGTGCAGGATATGGAAAAAGATTATCCTGAAGTTGAAGTAAGCTATGAGTTCGTAGATGCAGTAGCCATGCGTTTGGTGCAATGGCCAAGCTCATACGATGTATTGATCACAGAAAATTTATTTGGCGATATTTTAACAGATGAAGCTTCAGTAATTTCTGGTTCTATGGGCTTAATGCCATCTGCTTCTATCGGTGTGCATACTTCTTTGTTTGAACCTATTCACGGCTCTTATCCGCAGGCCGCAGGTAAAGACATTGCCAACCCTCTGGCTACCGTATTATCTGCCGCGATGATGTTCGAAGATGCCTTCGGGTTAAAAGAAGAAGCAGAACTGATCAGATCGGTTGTTAACAAATCATTGGCCGAAGGAATTGTAACCGAAGATTTGTCTGGAAAAAACAAAGCATATAAAACAAGCGAAGTAGGCGACTGGCTGGCCAGCAACATCTAAAAAATGACTGATTTGATTCAACTGGATTCTGAGGCAGCCTCGAAGCGGCTTAAAGGTATTGTAAAACGTACCCCGCTGATCTACAATGCCAAATTATCTGAAAAATACGAAGCTGAAGTTTACCTCAAGCGTGAAGACCTGCAAGTTGTACGTTCCTACAAATTACGTGGAGCCTACAATATGATTAGTCAGCTGAGTGCCGAACAGCTCAGCCAGGGCATTGTTTGTGCAAGTGCCGGTAATCATGCCCAGGGTGTAGCTTTCTCTTGCGATAAGCTGGGCACCAGGGGCATCATCTTTATGCCTGAAATTACACCCAGGCAAAAAGTAAAACAAACAGAAATGTTTGGCAATGGCCATGTGGAACTTGTTCTGGTGGGCGATACTTTTGACGATTGCCTGGCCGAAGCACTGGCCTATACCAAACTGCACAACATGACCTTCATCCCTCCTTTCGACAACTACAGCGTTATAGAGGGACAAGGAACCGTTGGGGTGGAAATACTGGAGGACCAGCCGGATACGGATGTAGTGATTATGCCCGTTGGCGGTGGTGGGCTTGCTGCTGGCACAGGAACTTATCTGAAAGATAAAAAACCAGGTATCAGGCTGATTGGTGTGGAGCCTGAGGGTGCCCCATCCATGCTGCAGGCGCTTCAGGAAGGCGGACCGGTAACTTTGGCCGATATCAACCGTTTTGTGGACGGAGCTGCTGTAAAGCGTGTAGGTGAGTTAACCTACCTCCTGTGTGCAAAAGTACTCGACAAGATGCTTTCTGTTGCCGAAGGCCAGGTTTGCACCACCATTTTAAAGCTCTATAATGAGGATGCCATTGTGGTTGAACCTGCGGGAGCCTTATCTGTAACCGCGCTTGACGCCTGTGCAGCCGAAATCAAAGGCAAAAAAGTGGTGTGTGTCATCAGCGGGGGGAACAATGATATTGAACGCATGCAGGAGATTAAAGAAAAATCTTTGCTGTATGAAGGGCTCAAGCATTATTTTATTGTACGCTTTCCGCAGAGACCAGGTGCCTTAAAGCTTTTTGTAAACAGCGTACTTGGCCCTCATGACGATATTACGCGTTTTGAGTTCATCAAGAAAACCAATAAGGAAAACGGGCCTGCATTAGTAGGGATCGAACTGGCTGATAAAGCGGATTACCAAGCATTGGTCCAACGAATGAAAGAATTTAAGTTTGACATTATTGAACTGAACAACGACCAGACGCTGTTTGAATATCTGGTATAACGAGGCTTCAAACAACATAAAAAAGGCAATATCCTAATGATATTGCCTTTTTTATTGAATAAAAGAAGGAAACACAGGTCATTTGCTGATCTCCAGAATGGCATGTTCCCGGTTCCTGGTGATAGCAGAATGATATTTTAAATTTCCGGATCCCCTGTGCAGGCTTCTCAATAAGGCTGTAGCTACAGGCTGACTCCCGGAAATTTCAAGTGCTTTTTTTAATAAAGGATCATTCGGGTCGCCAAATGCTTTCAACGGCAAGTCAGAAAATTCGTCCACTTCATAATCTGGCTTTAAGCCCGTTTCATAATTCCCGGCATTCTGTGCATTGAACAATTTAAAGATCAGAGGATGCAAAACCATATTCACCAGCTTTGGGCTGCGCAGATCAGCAATTGCGAAGCTTGCCATATCTTTACCCATGGTCTTGCTTCCAATCTGAATCACCCTGGTATAAGGCCTTAAATTATTGATCAGCAACTCCGCGGCCGAAGCGGTAGATCCTGAAGTCAATACCATAACCCGACTCAGTGCCAGGCGGTAATTCAGCAACTCACTAAATAACTGAGGTTCAAAAGCATTCTCCAGCATCGTTTTCTGGAATGAACTTATCCTTCTTCCCGCCTTGTTATTGCCCTGATAAATAACGAAAGTCTGATCCGCTGTTGTATTGCTCAATATTCCTGCAATCTTCGCACTCGTTGAAACATCTCCGCCAGGATTGTAGCGAAGATCAATCACAAGGTCTGTAATGCCCTCATTCCGAAGCCTGCTCAAAGCTTCCAATACCTGGTAATCATAACTGCCTGAAAACTGGTTGTAAAAAATATATCCAGTCTTTTTACCATGCACATCAAATACCTTGGTCAGGTAAACAGGCAACTCGTTATGCCTTGCGTATTGCACATCTATGCTTTTCCCAGGCACCAGTTCACCAGCAACAGTAGTGGCTAAAGACAACTGCACCCCAGAACCAAGCTTTAATATTTTAGTTACCTGGTCTATATTTGCCTGTTGAAGTGCTATCCCATTTACCGCAGTAAAGACATCACCCCGCACCAGTCCTTTCCTGTCTGCAGGCCCATCGGGAACAACCAGGGTGATTATCCCCATCAGTTCTCCGGGATGATCTTCACGCTCCAGCAAAGCATATTCAAAGCCATACCAGGCAAATGAGGAGTACTCTTTTCTATCTTCATCCGGGTTGTCCAGAAATGAAAACCGGTCGGCAGAATAAAGCAGGGATTTAAAGAAAGAACTCGCATTCGCCTGATCAGGTGGGTTCACCGGCAACTGGTCTTTCCAATAATAATATACACGCATGCTGTCCAGAATCCAGCCATTACTACCTGTAAGGCGATCGGATTGACGCTCCTTTTTACATCCAAAGACCATTGAAAAGGCAAGCAGGACAAGGAAAATCTCAGATATTCTGTTTTGAATTAGTTTCACGGTTCAAAAAATAAATACACCACCTCTTATATAATCTTTGAGCAAGCCCCATTCCCTACGCTAATGAGAAATAAATATTTCCTATCCTTTTTATAAAAAAAATTGTCCATCGGGTAGGGAGATTAAGCTTCCCGAAGATTATCTAATAAAAGGCACCAACAGAAGCTGAAGAAAACAGAGCGGGAAACGTGCTAAATAAGCAGAATAATGAATAAAGAAATATTAAAGCGATTTTTTGAGGGAAAGAGCAACAGCTGGGAGAAGAAACAAGTGCAGGACTATTTGCAGGGAGATCACTTAAACCTCCTTGACGAATATATTAAAGAGCAGGACTCCATCCATCCTCCGGCTGTGGATGAACAATACAAACTGATGTTTTTTGACGAATTAACTTCTAACATTAAACAACAGGAAAACCAGGTGAATGAACGAAAAATCACCCGCTTTACCCCCTGGTTTAAAATAGCCGCAGCTGTCATCATCATTTGCACGGCAAGTGGTCTTTTATACCTCAAAAGACAAAAGCAGGACACTGCTGAAACAGGTACCCTCCTTACAAAGATCACCAATAAGGGAAGAAACCTGAAAATGGTCGAGCTGGCCGACGGAACCAAGATCTGGATGAATCCAGGGACAACGATCACTTACAATAAAAGAAACTTCGCTGGTTCCCTCAGACAGGTAAGCTTAAGTGGAGAGGCTTATTTTAACGTTACACACGACGTTAAAAAGCCGTTCCAGGTCAGAGCCGGAAAATTGACCACCACTGTTCTGGGTACCTCATTTAATATAGAAGCTTACGAAAATGAAGCAGAAACCCGCGTCATGCTGGTTACCGGAAGTATTCGGGTAAATGCAGGCAAATCTCAGCAAATGCTGCGACCGGGGCAATTACTGGGTTATTCCCGAAGAGATGAACAGGTAAATGTCAAGTCCGTAGACATTTCAGACAAGCAGGAACTATTTACCCATGGCAAACTGGTTTTTGAAAACCTGCCATTGAAAGAAGCCCTGAAAAGAGTAGAGCGGGCATTTGAACTCAAGCTCACCATTCCGGATGAAAGCTTGCTGGACAACAAAAGGATCACCGGAAATTACTACCGGGACAATGCAGACCTGGCCTTAACCAGGATTTTATTTATTCACGGATTACACCACCATAAGAAAGGAGACCAAAACTATGTAATTGAGCCATAAACACCACCTCAATATCTACCCTATAAAAAAAGAGAGGAATGCCACTGGAACTGACACTCCTCATCACAAAATTGAATAGCAGAATTTCTACTACTACAACTTTATGCACATAACCACAAAACTAATTATTTTTTTACGGAATAAATTGAGTTTGCTTGTCATTTCTATCCCCATTGCCTTGCTGATCAATCCGGCAAAAGGACAATCCGCTTCAAGCAAACCACTTATCGATCTGCAAATTACCAACCAAAACCTCAATGAGGTGATAGGCATTCTCAAGTCTCAAAGCAGCTACGATTTCTTCTACGACAAAGAAGCTGCAAAAAAGGTTGCTGTCCATCGCCTTGTCTTTAAGAAGATCACTATAGAGGAAGCTTTACGGAGAATGCACAAAGAACTTCCTCTCGAATACGAAGTACTGCGCAACGAAGTATCCATCCGGATAGAATCACCTGAAAAATTTAATCTCCGGAAATCACAGCAAAAACCAGGAAAATTATCAGGCCGCATTATGGACGATAAAGGAGAAACGCTGCCCGGGGCATCCATTAAAATTCTCTCCACTAATACGAGCTTTCAAAGTGCCACTGACGGTACTTATCAGCAAAGCCTGGAGCCTGGGACTTATGCAATAGAGGTTTCTTTTATGGGCTATCAAACCAAGAGAATCACTGATGTAACGATCAAAGCAGGTCAAAATACCCCGCTTGACATTTTACTAAAAGCTGATTCAAAGTCCCTGAATGCGGTAGTGGTAACTGCCAGTTATAAAAAAGCATCCATTGAGGGTTTGTATGCACGTCAAAAGAACAATGCAGCTTTAAGTGATGGGATTACAGCTGAACAAATCAGCAGGACACCAGACAACAATACGGCACAAGTACTCAAACGGGTAAGCGGACTGCAGATCTCACAAAATAAATATGTGGTAATCAGAGGTCTTAGCGACCGTTACAATAACCTGATGATGAATGGCGCACCCCTGCCCAGCAGCGAACCCAACAGAAGAGATTTTGCCTTTGATATGGTTCCGAGCGCATTGGTTGACAATATCGTTGTCAATAAAACTGCCACCCCCGACCTGACCGGGGAATTTACGGGCGGCTTGGTACAAATCACCACCAAGGATATTCCAGACGAGAATTTCACACAGCTCACTGTGGGCACGGGTTACAATTCCAGGGCGACCGGTAAAGACTTTATCGGATTGGGCAGAAGTAAATACGCTTATCTGGGCTTCGGCGACAGTCATTACGACCGGCCAACCGGCATGACTTTTAAACAATATATGGGCATTGTATCTCAATTACCAGACCCCGGCAACATAGAGCAACGGAAACAAGCTGCCGCATTTCTTTCTACCCTTCCCAATAACTGGGCCATGCGCAAATACACGGCCCTACCCACACAAAACTATCAGTTTAGTCTGGGCAGAAGTATTCCTGTCGGGGAAAATACGATTGGCATTATCGCCGCACTGACTTACCGGAACGAACAGGAAGCGGATCAGAATGACCGCTACCAAGCAACAGTAAATGATTATAAAGGTACAGACTATACATTTACCACGACTTTAGGAGGTGCTCTCGGCCTGGCTTACCGTTTTGGCAAAAACAAGATTACGCTTAAAAACACCTATAACAGGAAGCTATCTGACCAATTATATAAATTTGAAGGTAATGATTTTATGAATGATTCCTTTGTCAATGACTATAGCAATGTTGTGGTCATCAACCAACTCTTTCAATCTGTACTTTCTGGTGAACACAGTCTTGGCAAACGGGGTATAAAATTTGACTGGCAGGCCAGCATGGCCGATCTGAAGCGTGACCAGCCTTTTACAAAAATTATGGACAGAAGACAACCCGCAAACTATACCGGCCCTGAAGGTTATTACAACCCGATTTTCACGGATCTGCAGGCTGCTTTAGGATCACTTTATTATTCCAAACTAAAAGAAAAACTATATACCTGGGCTGCAAACTTCCAGGTCCCCTTCCAATTCTTAAACCTTAATCAAAATTTCAAAGCTGGTTATCAGGGAAAATATAGGAAAGCCGACTTCGGGGCTGACATTTTCCGGATCAGGTATCTAAAACAAGCCTCAGGTTCGTTTGCGGATTATTCAGGCTTTGCCTATTATGATATCTATAATTCAGCAAATTTTGCAAACAGCGAACTCTATCTTTACCCTATTGGGGGCAGTGGAAAAGACGCCAGTTCAGATGGATCAGGTCAGGGTTATAATGGTTCCCAGCATTTAGATGCGTTTTACGGAATGTTCGATTTGAAGCTCTTAAGCAAATTGCGTTTAATTGCCGGCTTAAGAGCGGAAAAAAATGATCAGAGCGTAACCAATCTGGTGGCAAATACTGGCAAGGAAGAATTGGTTAGTTTAAAAAAAACAGACTGGTTACCCTCTGCCAATTTAATTTACAGCCTCAATGAAAAAATGAATGTCAGGGCAGCCTGGTATAAAACCGTAGCACGTCCGGACCTGCGGGAGCTGTCAAGTTTCGAATACTTTGATCCGGTATTGATGAGAAGTATCTATGGAAGCAGTTTAAAGAGTACAACAATAGAAAATTTAGACCTGAGATATGAATTTTATCCCTCACCTGGGGAGGTTATTTCGATATCGGGCTTTTACAAGAAATTCAAAAACCCAATTGAGCTTCAATTAGTGCCAACCTCAGGGGCACCATCCTATAAATATACGAACCTGCAATCGGCCAAAGACCTGGGGCTGGAAATTGACTTCAGAAAATCACTGGATTTCATTAGTCCTGATGCGGGATTTCTGAAAAACATCTTTATGTCAGGAAGTCTAACCTTACTGGATGCCAGTGTTGAACTTGAACCCAGCAAAGACCTGAAAGGCGACAGCTATAAAAGAAGCAGACCTTTATATGGACAATCGCCATACATTATCAATGCTGGGATAAATTACACAGGTAAACAATTTGGGCTCAACGTTTTATACAACCGTTACGGTAAACGTATCGTCTTTGCTTCTGCAGGTATCTCCTATGACGAGTATGAGAAGCCACGTAATCTGGTGGATCTACAGGTAAATTACAAATTCTTAAAACAACAGCGCGCCGAGGTAAAATTCAACATCAGTGACCTGCTCAATGCAGAAACCATCATTTACAGAAATCAATATCCAAAAGGAAACCCACGTTTCAAAGAAGGAGAACCTTCGGTTCAGGATGTTCCCGGTGCAAGTTATCAATTGGCCGAAGGACAGGCAGATCCAAAAGGAACCTCCTATAACCCAGGTTATGATCTTGTAGCCGGACGTATACGGAACGGAACAACTTACAGCCTGAGTTTCAGTTATCGCTTTTAACTACACCCTATATAAATCAAGAAAGAGGAGGTCAATCAAAGAAAAATCAATCCATGAAAAAAAGAGTTGCCACAACGACTCACTCAAATCTAAAATCTAAAGAAAATCATCATGAAAAAAAATTCATTTTTAATTATTGCACTGTCACTAATAGTTTTTATCTCTGCTTGTAAGAAAGATCAGGGAAGCAATACAGGATCAGGAAATTTTGATCGCTCATCATCTGCCGCACTGGAAGATACACGCGATATTCCAAACACCACACAAACCCTACCTAATGTAATTTCAACAAATACGACATTGACCAGCGACAAAGTATGGATCGTTAACGGACCAACTTTTGTAACCAACAACGCTACCCTGACCATTCAGGCAGGAACTTATATCAAAGGAGTTAAGAAGCCTACTCCTACTTCCAAACCATCATTTCTAGTGATCACCAAAGGCGCTAAACTGGAAGCCAGCGGTACTGAAGCCAATCCAATTGTATTCACCAGTAACGAAGCAGCCAACAGCCGTACCCCTGGTGACTGGGGAGGTATTGTACTTCTTGGAAACGGTAAAACCAACGTAGCTACTATACAAGCTGTTGAAGGAATGAAACCAGAGTATATGACTGACCTTGGTCTTTCTACTGATGTTGTTCAATATGGTGGTTCCGTAGAAGCAGACAATTCAGGTACGCTGAAATATGTACGTATTGAGTTTGCCGGAGACGTGATTAGTGAAGGAAATGAACTGAACGGACTTACCCTTGGCGGCGTAGGATCTGCTACTACTTTAGATCATATTCAGGTAAGTTATGGTGCCGATGATGCTTTTGAATTCTTTGGTGGCTCTGCAAACGCAAAATATCTGGTTTCTTATGGCAATAATGACGATGACTTTGATTTTGACCAGGGATATCAGGGATCTATCCAGTTTGCTGTATCGGTAAAAGTTCCTTGCTTAGCTTATTCACCAAGCCCTAACGGCATTGAGAGCAATAACATCACCAGCCCGGTAGTTGTAGTTGATGCTTCACGTTTAACCCAGCCGGTTTTGTCTAACTTTACGATCCTTGGCCAGCCATCTGCTCCAACTGCAGCACCATTCACGGCCAGTAACGGTGCATTGTTCAGAGTAAACTCTGCCTATAAAGTAAGTAATTCTATCGTTGCCGGTTTTGCAACAGGTGCGAACATTTCAGGCGCTACTACAAGCGGTAGTTTCTTTGGAAACAGTCTGGTTCATGGGTTCACAGCATCAACTTCAGGAAGTCCATTCAGCGTAACCACCAGCACTGCGACCTCTACAAATGCCTTCATCAGATTGGTAAACCCATTCAATGTAAACATTTGTACAGTTACAAAACCAATTCCTGATTTCCGTTATGTAACCGCTCCAACACCTTCACCTGCAGCAACAGGAGCTAGTTTTTCAAGCATCAGTGTAACACATCCAGGTGGTGCATTGACTGCATTTGATACAACTCCGGTTTACCTTGGTGCGTTTGGTGCCAACACTGCAGCCCGTTGGGATGACAACTGGGCAACATATACCCCTCAAACTAACCCATACTTGTAATCCTGTGTCTTTTCTGATTTAATATACGATATAGTTAGAAGTCTCCCTCTGCCGGCATAACCGGCAGAGGGTTGTTTAATCCATAAAACATGAAACAAAACAGTACCCTTTTTATTCTCCTGCTTACCCTACCCATTCTGATTTTTTCCTGTAAAAAGAACGGAGAAATCATAGAGGTTCCTTCATTTGGCCAGTTTTCCATCAGTTTAACTTCGCCCAGCGGTTCCAGCCCTGTTTTATTACAGGTAGATGGAGTTCTTAAAGATACCCTTGAGGGTAAAACTGTAAATATTAAACTGGAAGCCGGTAAGAGACAGATCTCCATTGTCGATTTACAGAAAAAGAAAATATTGGATACTACAGTTGTGATCGAACCGAGGAAACCCATTTCATTAACCTGCTTTTTTAATGGGACAACAATACTCGTAGACAACCTTGACCCCACCGTGAAGCCACAGACAGATAGTCTTTTAATCAGATTTGTGACTACAGACAAGATCTTACCAGACCTTATGGATATTGAAATCTCTTTATATGATTTTGGTGGTACGCTCATTCCTTTAAAAAACAAGACCCTGAAAGGAATCAGGAAAGATAAGTTCAGTGCCTATATCCAATTACCCAATCCTAATGTAATTGACCCCAGTTTCGATTCCAGTATGATCTTCTATGTTATTGAGGGCTACGATGCAACTGCTACGGGCAACCATAAAAAGGTGATGAGCATTGAGGAATTCAATTGCAGTTACCTGGAATATTCTGTCGACCAACTCTCTATTTGGATACCCAATAACATTATCTCCTTCGGAATCGGACCCGCCCCGGCAGACGGAAGCACAACACTAAGAAGCCCACAGCTTATTTTTCAGCGTCAAACACAATAAATCAGCTTAAATAAAAAAAGGTTTGCTCCACAAAGCAAACCTTAAATTCATTTTAATATTGACTGCGTTTAGCAAGAAAATATAGGTCGAATTTAAGGATTAAATTAATATGAATCAAACGTAAATAAATCAGCATACAAACAGAACCAGAAAGATCTTCACAATACCATAAATAGAACACAGATCTCTCTTTATTGCTCTTGTGGCTTTTGCAAGATGACTATCCACTGTTTTACTTGAAATGCCCAATCTGCTTCCAATAGATTTGTAGCTTAAGCCTTCTTCGTTAAATAAACGAAACACTTCTTTCCTCTTTTGAGGCAAGTCATCCACTACCCGGCTTAACTGTACCTGGTATTCTTTATGCTCAAGTTCCCTTTCCATATCGGTTTGATCAGCTCCCCGAAAGAGGTCTTGCTGTAGCAAATCACGTTTAATATTCCTGGAAATTTGCTTCAGGGCATAGTTGCGGGTATAGAAATACAGAAAAGGCATACAATCTCCCCCTTCTTCCTGTTCTTCCAGTTTTTCCCAAAGTTTCAGATAACCTTCCTGCAGCGCATCATGCACCAGGTCCTGATCTTTAAATGAGCGTAAAAATAAAGCGTTGAGTTTGTCAAAAGTTGCAAGGTAAATAGATTTAAACCGTAACTCCTTTTCAATTTGATAGCGTTCTTTCTTCATGGTAAATGAGTGTTCTCAAATTTAAACTCCCAATATTAATTGCATGTTAATTGTCCTATAAGTTTGATGGCTTTTCTAAGATAACCTGCTCATTTATTGATAATAAGCACCACTATACTCCTCTCTAATCCGTCTGGATTTTTCCGGTTTTTTTATTCCTTCTGTTTTACGCTTTTATTGGGATATTTGCAGCGGTATGAAACCATCATGTGCAGAAATACACAAACCGATAGAATAGAGTTTGGTAGCACATGATAGCTTCATCACCGTTAAAATAAAATTATATTCTGATGAAAATATTGATCGTCAACAATACCCGGATCCCAGCTACTAAATACGGTGGTACAGAGAGAGTAATCTGGTGGCTCGGAAAAGAACTGAACAGACAAGGCCATCAGGTAACCTTCCTGGTTGGCGCAGGTTCTGAATGCCCTTTCGCCAAAGTATTGGTTTTTGATCCTACTGTTGACATCAACCTGCAGGTACCTGATGATATAGACATTGTTCATTTTAATTATCAGATGCCGGATTTTCATAAAAAACCTTACCTGGTTTCCGTACATGGCAACCCTGGCTTTGGAGAATTACTCGATCAGAATTCTGTTTTTGTTTCCGGCAACCATGCCAGCCGTTACGGCGCTTCTGCTTATGTGCATCATGGTTTAGATCCGGATGATTATCCAAAACCTGATCTTTCGGTGAAACGTTCTTATACCCACTTCCTGGCGAAAGCAGCATGGCGGGTTAAAAATGTAAAAGGTGCTATTGATATTGCTACGGCGAGTGGAAATAAGCTGGTGGTATTAGGTGGCCACCGCCTCAACTTTAAAATGGGTTTTCGTTTTACGCCTAACTTAAATGTCAGCTTTAAAGGTATGGTGGATAATACCGAGAAATCCGCGGTAATGAAACATTCTAAAGCGCTCCTTTTCCCTGTTTTATGGAATGAACCTTTTGGAATTGCCATTATAGAAAGTCTTTATTTTGGCTGCCCGGTTTTTGGTACGCCATATGGTTCTTTACCAGAACTGGTTAGCACGGAAGTTGGACTGCTCAGCAGCAGCCGATCTGTTCTTACGGAAGGATTGAAAGATGCAGATCAGTTTAGTAATCAGATTTGCCATGACTATGCGGTTGCCCATTTCAACCTGAAGCAAATGGCAGACAATTATCTTCGCTTATATGAAGATGTACTGAATAGCAAAAAGCTCCATCCCAATCACCCTACACTTCAGGAGGTTACACCTAAATATTTACCCTGGCACAAAGATTAGCCTCAGTTAGACAGGCCTCTGTTTCATCTGGTAAAATCCCCGGTTTGTCGAATAAACGTTCTTCAAAACAGATTTCTATTTCGTATAAAATCTTTATGGCAAAATATTTGCAGGGGAAAACCAAAACACACAGAAATATGAAAATAAAAATTTTACTAATACTATGCATAGCTACGCTGGGCCTGGCTTCATGCAAGAAGGAAACAATAGTGGATTCCGGTTTACCTAATCAAACTATTGAAACGGTAATTAAGCCCGCTCAATGGTCGTCAACTGACAATGGAACAAGACTAACTACAACAATTAGCTTTCCTGAAATTGACGCAGCAACTTTTAAAAACGATGGAGTATTAGTGTATATCTATCCGGACAACTCAGTTGGTGAATATGTACAAGTACCCTTTGTCTATAACTCACAATCTTATACTGCAACAGTAAGACAAGGCTCTATTACAGTTAACATCCAAACAGCAGATAGTTCTAATAATTTTATTCCCACTAAGCCAACAACTACATTGGGACTAAGAGTTGTTTTGGTTACATCGAGCTTAAATTAAAGATTTAATAAGCATATAATAAAACAGGAGGTTTTATTATATGCTTATTATCCAGCTTTAAAAAATTGCCATTGTACACCTTAACACAGTAAAAACGCACCTCTTTTAAAGCAACATCGGTACAGGCAAAGAGAGGCCTCCCGGCAGATGAATCCGCATATACTCCGCATCTAGTCCGCATATACTCCGCGTTTTCACATAAAAATGCGGAGTATACCTAGATTAGATCCATTGTAAAAGTGGAGTTATTAGTATCCAGTCCTATCTCAGCTTTCCAGGAAACTCCTCCAAGTAAATAAAATACTGTTGCAATCAGACAAGGATTAAAGGGACGAGCATGGGCAAACAAAAGAACTTAAAGTAACTACCCAACATTCTCCAAATTACCCCCCTCTACAGACAGGCTTACCTTTTCCACATATGTGCAAAATTTTTAATCCAGGTCAAACCAATAAATCCCTAAATTGTTGAATAGAAAACAACGATAAAAAAGTCCTGTGAACGGGGGATCCGTGTAGGGCCTGTCTCTTATACACATCT
>NZ_JAELTV010000429.1 GCF_016429005.1 Pedobacter sp. ASV19 | reverse complement strand
CCCCCCCCCACCCCCCCCCCACCCCCCCCCTCCCCCCCCCCCCCCCCCCCCCCCCCCCCCCCCCCCCCCCCTCCTCCTCCACAAAAAAATTTTTTTTTACGTTCGTCGGCAGCGTCAGATGTGTATAAGAGACAGCTTTCATTCAGCACTTCCTTTAAACAGGATCAGCCTCCTTACGGAAAAGAGTTTGCCTATTGTAACGGTTGCAGTCAATGAATTGATTAGCGAAGATTATATTATTGACGAAGGCCTGGCTCCTTCAAGTGGTGGGAGAAGAGCTTCTCTTTATTTACTGAACCGGAGAAAAGAAAAGTTTATTGTTGCAATTGCTGTAGATCAAATGCTCAGTCGTTTTGTAGTGTATGATCTGGGTAGAAATATTGTGATACCACAGAAGTCTATAGAGATCCGGGTTTCTTCTGATCCTCAGTCGCTTGAAAAACTAATCTTCTTTATCCGGGAAAGTATTGCTGACTCAGGACTTTCACCAGATAAGATACTAGGTATAGGAATCGGCATGCCCGGCTTTGTCAACATAGAGACCGGAACGAATTACTCCATCTTTCCGACACCTGACGGCACTAACTTAAGGGATTACCTAAGCTGTCAGCTCGATTTACCTGTATTTATAGACAATGATTCCAGTTTGATTGCCTTGGCTGAGCTTAAACATGGAAAGGCGAAGGGCAAACAGGACGCTATGGTGATCAATATTGGCTGGGGAACGGGATTGGGCATGATCATTAATGGAAAGATTTTCAGAGGCCATAGTGGCTTTGCCGGTGAATTTAGTCATATCCCATTGTCTCAAAGTAATAACCTCTGTTCCTGTGGAAAAAGGGGCTGCCTGGAAGTAGAAACCTCTCTTTTAGTCATGGCCACTAAAGCCAAGAATGAGCTTAATACCGGTTCAGAATCCAGTTTAAGATGGCTTTTACAGGATGAGAGTAAACATCCGGCTGATCATTTTCTGGAGGCTGCGCGTTCCGGTGACCCCCTTGCAGTATCCATCCTGTCGGAATCATCTTTTCATCTAGGCAAGGGTATTGCAACTTTAATCCACATGATGAATCCTGAAACGATCATTATGAGTGGCAGAGGGGCCATTGCAGGCAAAATACTGCTGCCGTCTATTCAGCAGGCCATTAATGAATTTTGTATACCGCGAATTGCGGACTTAACCACCATTGAAATATCTGAGATTGCAAATGATGCAGAACTACTGGGTGCTGCAAACCTGGTTGTTGAACATAGCGAGTTTACCTAATTGCCCTTTTTGGAGTTCATCTAAAATACATTTCAACTATTATATTCACCAAAACCAAACAATTATGACTAAACTTTTCCTAAAAGTAGTGTTGCCATGCCTGGCTGCATTATTCTGGTGCACAGGACTCTATGCCCAGAACAACCGGACCATTACAGGTACGGTAAAAGATGAGACCGGAACACCGCTGCCTGCTGTGAGTGTGAAGGTTAAAAACTCCAGTACCTCAACGAGTACAAACTCACAAGGTAAGTTCTCTATTTCTGCAACAGAAGGTAGTATTCTTGAGTTCAGATACATTGGATACAAAGCCAGGGAGATTACAGTAGGTTCCTCTTCTTCTATAAATGTTGACATGGAACCTAGCAGTAATAGCTTAAACGAAGTAACCGTAGAAGGGGCTTTGGGTATTAAAAAATTAGACAAAAATCTGGGCTATGCTGCGACGCGGCTGGACGGAGAAGAGCTTACCAGAACAAACACGGTTAACCCGATTACTGCTTTGCAGGGTAAGGTTGCAGGCGTTAATATCAATGTGATGAGTTCTGCGGGTGTTCAGACTTCGCCATTTATCCAGATCAGGGGAGCTAAGGTATTGGGATCTGCCAGTAATGCAGCCAACAATCAGCCTATATTCGTTATTGACGGAAACGTACTACAGAACAATATCGTGGGTGCAGATGCCCAGGATGGTGGATCACAGCTGAAAAACTTAAACCCGGATGACTATGAATCCATTACGGTATTGAAAGGGGCTGCTGCAACGTCCTTATATGGATCTCGAGGATTAAACGGAGCTATTGTAATTACTACAAAAAAAGGAAAATCAGGCCAGGGATTAGGCATTGAGTTTAACTCGACTTACCAAACTTCAAACATTTATAAAAGCCCTATGGCTTTTCAAAACACTTATGGACAAGGTAGCGCGCTGACCAGAGAGGGTAACTTTGCCCCTGATGGTACCCAGGCCAATACAGTTGGAAGCTGGGGGCCTGCTTTTGATGGCACTATGCATCCCGTTATCTATGACCAGACCAGGAAAACGCCTTATGTAGCGCAACCAGATAACTGGAAAGCATTTTATCAGAATGGAAATTACATCAACAACAACTTAGCCCTAAGTGGCGCGGGTGATAAGTTCAATTACCGTTTGTCTTACTCCAACAACTCCAGCAAAGGGATGTTGCCCAATAACGGATTGAAGAGAAATGCCATTGATATTAAAGTTGGCAGTGAACTCAATAAAGTATTTTCAACAGAACTTGGAATTAACTACGCCAATACGGTGACCTCCAATTACTACAATCAGAGTCGGTATTACTATAGCGGGGGTTCAAACCTGGCGTTTAACACCTATTATTTACCAAGAAACTTAGATTATAATGACTGGCGCGCAACATATCGCAATCCCGATAATTCTATTAAACCAGGTGCTTTTGGTAACTTAGCGAGTGTTACATCAGCCTTTTCTATTTTCGACAAGAACAACTTCAAGAACACCGAGAATTCCTTTTTAGGTTATTTACAGCTAAAAGCACAAGTGACACCTTGGTTAGATTTATCTGGAAGAGGAAATATAAATGTATTAAAGATTTTCGGTGAGACCAGAAATTTAGGAAACGACAAAAACAATGTTGGTGGCCTCTATGCAGTTAACAGCAATTTAACAACGGATTATAATCTATTGTTTATGGCCCACGCTGCAAAAAAGGTAATGGATGGCGATTTGAATATCGATTTCCGCCTATTGAATGAATACTATGGAAATATGCTTAAAGAAACGTCCTCAGCAAGTACTGACGGTGGCTTAAAAGTGCCTAATGTATTCTTTCTGGGCAACTCTATGAACCCTGTAAAGAATTTTAACGGCACAGATTATATAGGTTATCTTCCTTCTCCGCGTTCTCTGTCTACCGTAGGGTTGGGTGGAGTTTTAAATCTGAACTATAAAGAATACTTAAACCTGGAAATCACAGGCCGTAACGATTGGTTATCTACTTTAACTTATCCTACAATAGTTAAGGGGGCAAACAACTATAGTGTTTTTTACCCATCAGTCAACCTGGCTTATTCCTTCTACGATCATTTAAAGAGTGATATGCCGCTTTGGTTATCCAGTGGCAGGTTAAGGGCTTCTTTGGCCTATGTAGGTAATGCAGGTATTGCTGGTGCCTATTCAACCGGGGCCGGCTATAACCCTGGTACCCTTTTCAATAATAATAATGTAGGTGTTCCAAGTGGTACACAAATAAATGCCAGTATCAAACCAAATCCAGATTTAAAGCCTCAAAAACAACGTTCTATTGAACTCCTGTCTCTTATACACATCTGACGCTGCCGACGAACGTTAGCCGGTGTAGGTCTCGGGGGGGGGCGGGTGATTAGAAGGGGGGGGGGGGGGGGGGGGGGGGGGGGGGGGGGGGGGGGGGGGGGGGGGGGGG
>NZ_JAELTV010000428.1 GCF_016429005.1 Pedobacter sp. ASV19 | reverse complement strand
CATTAAATCTGGTATTTCAGTTTCCGACTTGAGAATTGCCGGTCGGTCGGTCATCTTTCTTGACCCTTTGAAGAATTTGCATTTGAAACCTATGGCTGGCACAGATACCAACAACAGGATGGTTATTGCACTCTTTTGGCTCAGTGTATTGATCATGGTTATTGCCTGTATCAATTTTACCAATCTTACTATTGTACAGGCAACTAAAAGGGCTAAAGAAGTGGGGATGAAAAAGGTAATGGGGGCTTATCGGGTTGATCTTATTTTTCAGTTTATGGTGGAAATCTATATTCAATGCTGTGTGGCGATGGTTCTGGGTTTGATTATGACTGAAGTATTGCTGCCAGTTTTTAATACGCAATTTAATTTGCCGCTTAGCTTATTGAACGGTGACTCTGCTTTGTTCTGGCAATTGCCATTGATATTGTTTGCCATTACAGCTATTTCTGGCGTTTATCCTGCGTTTGTACTTTCTGGTTATAAACCTGCATCTGTTCTTAAAGGTAATTTGCAAACCAGTTATAAAACATTTTGGCTAAGAAATGCACTCCTGGCCGGACAATTTAGTATTGCAGTTATTTTTACCGTAGGGTTGTTCATTGTAAATGATCAGTTAAAATATATGCGTACCGAAGATACCGGATTCAAAACCGGACAGGTGGTATATATCAAAAACATACAACTTTATAATAAGCCCAAAGACTTCGATCAGGCAAGGGCAAGAATTATGAAAATACCTGGAGTAAATCATGTTACGGTTAGCTCTGATATTCCTGATGGATCTAAACCAGGAACAAGTGTATACAAATTAAGCAATAAAGAGTTATCTCTGGATTTTCTGGATGTTGACTTTGACTACTTTGAAACGCTTAACATTAAACTTAAAGAGGGACGTTTCTTCTCTCGTGATTTTATCGCAGATAGTGTTAATTCTGCAATCATTAATGAAACTGCAGCGGCCAGATATGGGCTTGCCAATCCGGTTGGCAAAATAATCCGTGGCTGTGATATGGATTATAAAATTGTTGGTGTCATTAAGGACTTTAAGGCTCAGGGATTTGAAAGGACTGTTGAACCGACTATATATGCGGTAAAGAATCCATGTAATAACAGGAAAACGAAGATTATGATCAATATAGATCAAAACAGAATGACTTCTGTTCTTGCTGTGTTAAAATCTCAGTGGTCTGATATTAATAAACTTGATGGTGAAGATTTTAGATATGAATTCCTTGACGAACTATATGGGCGTTTGTTTAAAAAGCAGGAGCAGTTGCAGTCTGTGTTTTTCTTTGCTGCTGTATTGACTATTTTCATTGCTGTACTGGGGCTGTTTGCTTTCTCGGCTTTTACTACGAATAACCGGATTAAAGAAATATCGATAAGAAAGATACTTGGGGCGACCAATTTACAAGTGTTTAAATTGTTGAATGTGTTTTATATCTGGATTGTATTGATCGCTAACCTGATTGCCTGGCCACTGGTTTACCTGCTTGCCCATCAGTGGCTGGACATGTTTGCTTATCGAATAGATATGCCTTTTTTACCATTCCTGATTGCTGGAATTATATCTGTTACGCTGACCTTATTGACCGTTACTATACAAGCTGGAAAGGTTGTTAAAATGAGTCCTGTTGATGCACTGAAATATGAATAATCCTTAAAACTGATTATATGTTCAAATTGAATTTAAAGATTGCATTGCGTAATCTGTGGAAATATAAGGGCTATACCCTGATTAATATTGCTGGCTTATCTATCGGGATGGCCAGTTGTATCCTGATCTTTATTTTTATCAGGTACCAGATGAGTTTTGATCAGCAATTCAAACATAAAGACCGTATTTTCAGGGTGGTATCTTATTGGAAATACGCCGACGGAGAAGAATACCAGAGAGGCGTACCTATACCATTGATGCCGGCATTGCGTAATGATTTTGCACAAATGGAGCAGGTAGCTCCGCTGCAGAGAGGTGGAGGAATTGTCCGGGTTAAGGATGATTCGGGTCGAGAAAAGATTAAAGAAGCAGTTACGCTGTTTTATGTGGAACCACAATTCTTTAAAATATTTGATTATAAATGGCTTCAGGGGAATCCTCAGGAGGCGTTATCTTCTCCAAACACAGTGGCATTGTCTGAGGAAATGGCTGTTAAATACTTTGGAGACTGGCATAAGGCTGTGGGGCAGACTATTAATTATCAGAATAAAATGGATTTAAAAGTAACCGGTGTATTTGAAAATATCCTGGAGAATACCAGTAATCCGATAAAAATAGCAGTTTCTTATCTGACCTATGGCAAGCGCGATGATAAACACTGGGGAAATGTATCTTCCGGGACTGAATGTTATGTTCTGTTAAAAGAAGGTGTACACCCTGCAGATCTCAAGGCGGGGATGAAAAAATTTATAGAAAAATATTATGATGAAGAAGACCGGACAAGGACACAACATTTCTTTCAGCCACTGTCTGAGATTCATTATGATGGCCATTATGGGAATTTCGCAGATAAGCTGATGCCGAAGAGCCAGATTCTGGGCCTGATTGTGATCGGTTTATTTTTACTGCTTACAGCCTGTATTAATTTTATCAATCTGGCAACTGCCCAGGCCATCAGTAGGTCTAAAGAGGTTGGTGTACGCAAGGTAATGGGCAGTTTACGGCGTCAGCTCATTACGCAATTCTTAACAGAAACATTCACTATAACTCTTATTGCACTGGTTTTAGCTTGTGCACTTACAGAACTCGCCCTGCCAGGGATGGCTTCTTTGTTTAAGGAGCGGATTTCTTTTAGCCTGCTGGAGCATCCTGTTATCTTTGTTTTCCTCACAGGTCTTGTGGTATTGGTAGGATTTCTGGCTGGATTTTATCCGGCAATGGTGATGTCTGGCTTTAGTCCGGTATTGGCTATTAAAAATAAAGTGAGTTCGGTCAATTCAGGCGGAATATGGCTTCGTAAAGCACTAGTGGTGGTCCAGTTCTCGATTACCATCATTCTTATTATAGGAACGTTGGTGGTGCTGGCCCAAATGAAATACATGCGGGAAAAGCCGCTTGGTTTTAATTCGAAGTCTATTGCACTGATTGATGTTCCATTAGATAGCCTGAGTTTGCAGAGATTTGATGGTTTTAAAGAAAAGATATTAAAAGTGCCTGGTGTATTGAATGCAAGTTTTTGCATGGCTGCTCCTTCTTCAAACGACAATAATTTAACGACGATCAATTATCGCAACAATAAGGATGAAGATTTTCAGGTTAATGCTAAACCGGCGGATCAGGATTATTTTAAAACATTTGGTTTAGAGTTGATTGCGGGAAGGGGATTGTCCAGAAGTGATACAACAACAGAGTACGTAATTAATGAAACCTTATTGAAGAAGCTGAATTTTTCCAGTCCGGAGAAAGCCCTCGGGAAGGTGGTCAAGGTGGGGGGAATGACAAGAGCACCTATTGTTGGTGTGACAAAGGATTTTAATAACCTTACGCTAAAGAAAGGAATCTCCCCGATTGCAATTTTTTCCTTAAAAAAGACTACCAATATCATTGCTGTTAAAATGGAAACCAAAAGTATGATGTCGGCAATGCCTGAGCTGGAGAAAATCTGGAACAGTACGTTTCCTGAAGATGTATACAGCTATGCCTGTCTCTTATACACATCTCCGAGCCCACGAGACAGGCAGCTCTATCGCGTATGCCGTCTTCTGCTTGAAAAGGGGGGGGGGGGGGGGGGGGGGGGGGGGGGGGGG
>NZ_JAELTV010000427.1 GCF_016429005.1 Pedobacter sp. ASV19 | reverse complement strand
CCCCCCCCCCCCCCCCCCCCCCCCCCCCCCCCCCCCCCCCCCCCCCCCCCCCTTTTCAAGCAGAAGACGGCATACGCGATAGAGCTGCCTGTCTCGTGGGCTCGGAGATGTGTATAAGAGACAGGTACAAAACAATCCTTTTAGGGTGGTACAGTCATTGGTGAGAACCGACTGCAGGATATGCTCCTCTACTTCTCTGGTTTGATCAAAACCTATTTTCAAATTTGCAACCCGTTCCACACTGGTATCGAAACCAAAAACCTTATATTTTTTGGCAAATTCTACCGCAAGGGGAAGGCCAACGTAGCCCAGTCCGATGATGCCTATTTTTACCTGATCTGTTTCTGGTTCCTTTATCATGGTTATCGGTATCTAATTAATCAGTTCTAGATTGGATACGGGTACTTTTGTAATCAGCGCACAATGCAAACAGTCTATAACGACCAGAACATTTTTGCCTCTTACCTGCAGGATTTCTCCCTGCCTCTGTGTCATTACACCTTCTTTAATAATAACGCGGTCACCTGCACTAAGCTGTTGTAAACTGACAGCTTCCAAACTTGGAAACAATTCCAGAAAGCATTTTATTTCATCAATGACCACATCTCTGATCTGGGCGGGTTTTCCCATATAATAGACAAAATTCATAACCCCTGTTGTGGTTCTCACCTTCAGGTCTTCTTTAGCGTTAATTTTGACAAAAACATAAGAACTAAATAAGGGTAGCTCTACTTCCTTCACTCTGTCTGCCCATTGATTTTTGACCTTTCTCACTGGACAATATGCCGTAATTCCTGCCATCTGCAATTCCTTTTCAATCTTTTTCTCCCACCGCGGCCTGGTATAAACCACAAACCATTTTCGTTCATTCATGAGTTTGTTGATAGAATTTAAATTTTCCATAATATAATTTAGGTTAAGAAAGATCTGTTCTGCTCACACGGCTTCGCCACCTCACTTACATGAAAATTTTAATTTTAAAAAGATGATGTTTCTCTTTCGTAAATCCCGAAGGACTATCTTGAATTGGGATGGTTATTCCCTGGTATCTGGTTATAATTATGCAGTATAGGCATATCTGCCATATCTGTACATGTTCTTGTTTTCTTTTCTGGCATCATTAAATACCAGCAATGGTTTTTTTAATTTTTTATGCTCGCAGATGTCCTTGAAAATTCCAAGGTCGGCCTTTTGTGTAAAATTATATCTTACCATGTAAATACTCGCGTCGGCAAAAGGTGACAGACTGAAGGCGTCGGCGACATGGCCTACAGGGGATGTATCTACAACGATATAGTCAAAACGTTTTCTTAATTCGGCAAACAACTCGGGTACTTTAGGCCCCATAAGTAATTCTGCTGGATTGGAAGGGATTTTTCCGCACCCGATGGCGTATAAATTCGGAGAAGATGGAACCCCCATTAGAATATCTTCCAATCTGATTTTTGAAGAGCTTAAGTATTCTGAAAGACCGGTAGTGGCTTTGAGGTCTAAATTATTCAGCAGGTCTGGTTTACGCAGATCAAATTCGAGTAATACAACTTTCTTGCCGGACAGAGTGAGTGTAAGGCCGAGATTCGTCGTAAAAAAGGTCTTTCCTTCTCCTTTAGTACTGGATGTGACCAGTAAGACCTGGTTGCTATTGGTTTTGTCAATAAAATTGAGGCTGGTTCTGATGTACCTGAACAATTCGGCCATAGTTGTGCTCTGATCGCTATGAACCAGTAAGGGGTCTTTTCGACCATTATGACTAAGCTCGCCCAGGATTAAGGCATGCCCGGTACCATATTCTACATCAGACAAATCTCTTACTTTATTGTTCAACTGCGTCCTTGCATACACAAAAGAAGCCGGCAGCAAGAGTCCGCACAAAATGCTGATCATATAAATCAATTGAACTTTTGGTTTAGCTGGAATAGAATTATATGCTGGCTTATCAATAACTTGTGATGTAGGTATCGTTGCAGAGAGCGAAAGTTCGGTTTCTTCTCTTTTTTGCAGAAGGTAGTGATAAAGCGTATTCTTAACGCTTTGCTCCCTGCTCCTTTCAATCAATCCCCTTTCGATAACTGGTGTTTGGTGGAGTCTGGATTCGAATTGCGCAGTCTTATTTCTCAGACTTGATCTTTCCAGATCGAGCCCCCGTTTAATGACCCCCAGATTTTCCAGAATTTTTCCTTTAAGGCCGGTGAGCTGGTCTGAAATATTAACAACCAGTGGGTTATTTACTCTGACTGTTTTAAGTAACCTTTCTCTTTCTATCTGGAGGTTGTTGTATTTGTCGGTCAGGCTCATTAAAGTCGGGTCTTTTAATCCGAGCGTGGTGGGTACCAGATCAAATTTATGATCGCCTCCGTTTAAATAGCCGATAATCGACTGTACCAGCGAAACCTGAACTTCGCTTGAGGCCAGTTGTTGTCCATATTCTCCTGAAGACTGCAGGTTCATCTGAGCATCGCTGTTCAATTCTGTAACGCGGTTGTTTCTTTTATAGTTTTCTACGTCTTGTTCTACACCTGTCAGGTCTTTAGTTAAATTTCCCAGTTTACCGTCTATAAATTTTATGGTATTTAATGCCATGATGTTTTTATTCATCACATTTTCCTGATTGTAGGTATCTATCAGCCTGGTCAGAATGTCGACACCTCTTGCAGGGACTGCATCCAGTAAACTCAGAACAATTGTATTTGCATCTTTAACCACAGGTAAAACCGTTAGTGCATTTAAGCTGTAGGCTTCAGCAGCTTTACGAAGATTGACGAAACGAATGTCCACCGGCTTATTCATGGTATTGAAGGCCTCTCCTTTCATGATCTTTATACTGTATTCCGGTCTGCTAATGACCTGGTTATAACGGTACACAACTTTACTGCTGCTGTCTCTAAGGACAAACTTGTCATCCGCGATGCTCTGCACAGAAAGTTTTTTCAGAAAGGCTGGCTCATTTAACCTAAGTACAACAACCTGAATGGGCAGTGTTTTACCATAGAGTTCCTTTTTCTTAAAGGGCAGTTGATAGCTATACTTTACCTCTAAACCCAAATCATATAAAACTTTGTATATTAAGTCTTTTGATCTCAATACCTCCATTTCATTTTCAACTGTTTTAGATGTTCTGAACATGTTCAGGTCGCTAAAGGCAGTACCTTTTAACAAGCCATCTCCTTTGGCGTCATCCTGGATCAGCAGAATACTGCTCACTTTATAAAAAGGTACTGTAGTTTGAATATAAGCATAAGCAACTCCAATACATATAATTACTGAGATCAGAAAAATGTACCAGTATTTAATGCACCTGGTAAAGAGTTGATTCAAGGCCATGGTCTTTAAATTTTATATCAAAAAACTTATCTGTGTAAAAATGCAGTAGCCAATACGGCAATTGCAGATATGGTGGCCACAATAAGTGGCATAGACCGGCTGCTATGACTGTATTCCACTGATTTGGCTTTGTCGGGCTCTATATAGAGAATATCATTTTGTTTTAAATAAAAATATGGGGAGTTCAGCACATCCTGATGATTGAGATTGACCCTCACCATGGTACGCTTCCCATCAATTTCCCGGATGAGCAATACATTTTCTCTTTTACCGTAAGGTGTCATATCGCCCGCAAGTCCCAAAGCCTGTCTCTTATACACATCTAAAAGGGGGGGGGGGGGGGGGGGGGGGGGGGGGGGGGGGGGGGGGGGGGGGGGG
>NZ_JAELTV010000426.1 GCF_016429005.1 Pedobacter sp. ASV19 | reverse complement strand
ACCATAACCAACCAGCCACCGCCTCTGAAGTTTCTTTTGAAACCAATAAAAAGACCTATGGCCACTAAAAGCATAGGCCAGCTGAATATCCATCCTGGAATATAAATTCCAAAATTTCTTAAAAAGAATACCACCCCTATGATTAGTAGGATCAATCCGCTCCAGGCACTATTGGAATGGCTTTTGTTTTTTATTTTGTAGTTCTCCATTTGTTTCTAAATTCTAACCAAATGTATATCTATTCATTCAGCTGAAAAAGCACCTTACTCTATATCTGCGAAAAAAGTCGGTGAACGACCAGTTTTCATCGGTAAGACAACCAACTCTATCTTTCCCCCTAATTTCCAAAAAAAAATTAAAAAATTTCCTGGCTACCGCTCTTGCATTAAAAAACACCAATGCTGTTTTGTAAATCTCCTGCTAAAAATTACCCCGTTAAACTTTTAACTTTGGGGATGAAAACAATCTTCGTACTGAGTTTGACCCTCTGCCTTCCCGTCTTATTAATTGCCCAGAACATGGAGCAACATTACAAAGTATACGACACTAAAAAACAGAAGACCACCTCTCTTGAGGAGATCGTTAATGAATTGAAAAATGTGGATGTTTTATTTTTCGGAGAGGAGCATAACGACTCGACAGGACACGTTTTAGAAATGATGATATTCAGGAAAATGCAGCAGTCCTACCCCAAAACAGCCTTAACGATGGAAATGTTTCCTACCGACGTACAACCTGTAATAAACGAATATCTGGCCGGCTGCATTTCAGAAAAAAACTTCTTAAAGGAAGCTCGCGCCTGGAACAATTACGACGATTATAAACCACTTATAGAATATGCAAAAGCAAATAAGCTAAACGTAATTGGGGGGAATGCAGCAACCAGGTACAGCAACATGGTTACCCGGGGCGGCCTTGAATCCTTAAAATCCTTACCGGCGAGTTCCATCGCTTTCCTTCCGCCTTTGAAAATAGATACAGCTACCGGCCGCTATTACGAAAAATTTACAGAAACCCTGGGCGGACATGCCATGGAAGGGATGAAAATTTACCAGACACAAAATTTCTGGGACGCCACTATGGCCTGGTCTATTGACAAGTTCCTTCAAAAAAACAAAGGATACAAAGTACTTCAGTTAAACGGGCGTTTTCACAGTGATGAAAAACTGGGCGCAATGGCACAATTAAAAATAATGAATGCTAAAGTAAGAGCAGAAAACATCTCTTGCTTTTCATCTGATGACTTTAACAATCCGGATTGGACAAAATACAAAGACCTGGGTGATTACATCATTCTAACCGACCCAGGCCTAAAAAGAACATTTTAATGCCTATTTTGCTTTCAGTAAATCTCTGATCTCTGCCAACAAAATTTCTTCTTTAGTTGGTTCTGGTGCAACTACCGGAGCAGCCTCTTCCTTCCGTTTCATTGCGTTAATGCCTTTGACTAAAATGAACACAGCCAAAGCCAGCAAAAGGAAATTAATGGCTACAGTAATAAAATTACCATAAGCAAAAATCACTGAATGCGGTACTTTTCTAGCCTCTTCCAAAGCCAGATTTCCCGCTACGTCACCCTTGAGAACAACGTACATATTACTGAAATCTACTGACCCGATCACTGCAGAAATCAAGGGCATGATTAAATCTTTAACCACACTGTCGATAATCTTACCAAATGCTCCACCGATGATCACACCGACAGCAAGATCCATGACATTACCTTTTACGGCAAATTCTTTAAATTCTTTTACAAATCCCATATATAGTTCGTTAATGATGTAATTAAATTTATCAAAGATTATTCCAAAATCAAAGGATTAATTTCATTTAGCACATTTAACAGCAGCACATCACCTCCTCTGCAACCGTTCACACAAGTTAAGATCATAAGGAAGGCTAAGAGCAGATGAATCCGCATATAGTCCGCATATAGTCCGCATCTAATCCGCATTCTCCTCATAATATGCGGATTAGATACATTTTATTGGCATATTTTTTGCGTATTCATAAATAACTAGCCTATAGCATGGGCTTATCTATTCCAAATATCAGATCATATGGCAAGACTCGATGGAAAATTCATTAAAGGAACTGCAGGTTCCGTTGTTTACAAAAGATACCGGGATCTCCAGGTTGTTCAAAGCCGCCCTGAATTTACGCCGGGCAGCCAAACTAAAGAAACAAAAAGAGCCGCCGCAGAGTTTGGGGTAGCCAGTAAATTGTCCATGAACATCCGCCGCAACCTGGGTTCGATTGTGACAGATTTTTTTGATGGAAAAATGGTCAACCGGATGAATTCGGAAGTCATATACATTCTTAATCAGGCACTGGATACTCCAACTGGAGTATACCAATTTAAACCCGATAGTTTTAACCGCCTAAATGGTTTTGAATTCAATATCAATTCGCCCGTAAGAGATAATTTCTTTGCACAACCTCAGCTTACGGCTACAGAAACTACACTGGACATCAAGATTCCGGAACTTCACCTTCCCCAGGAGATGAAATTTCCGAAAGATGAATCTTTATGCAAGCTCAGTTTTGCCATCGGTTTATTTGACCTCGTTCATGGCCGTATGAAATTAAGCCCTATCCAAAACATAGATATCAAATACAATTATGCACCAGAGGTCATTCCGGAACAAACCCTAAGTTTTGAAATAGAACCCGGTTGTCTTTGTATTACCGTAATTTCTATGCAATATTGCAGGAACACTTTTATTGGACAGGTTCTGGCCAACACAAAAGGCTTCAACCCTGTTGCTGTTCTGAGTGCTCATATTGCCGAAGGTACAACGGATCAGCAAAGGACAAAAAAATGGAAATCCATGGATTTTTCGACAGAAGCATAAGCCTGAGCTTGTTTTCCAATCAAATTTCCTGCTTTAATACTGCATTTAAAGCAATATAATTATCGCGATTACATTTTATCTAAACGAAATGCTTATTTTTGAACGGGTAAAATGACATTCCTAAGAACATGCTAAAACAACATCTACAACAAAAACTTCTTCAAAAATTATCGCCTCAGCAAATTCAATTTATTAAACTGCTGCAAGTTCCGACTGTTTCATTAGATACCCGAATAAAAGAAGAGCTGGAAGAAAACCCAGCTTTGGAAGATCCCAGTCTGATGATTGCGGAAGAACCAAAGGGAGAATATGACGATTTAAACGATAGTCCTGACGATTTTGATCCTTCTTCAAAAGAAGAAAATACAGACGAATTTAATGTTGATGATTATTTACAGGATGACGATGTAAATGATTACAGCACCTCGTATAACAACAGTGACGATGACGAGGATAAAAAAGAAACCCCAATTGCTATAGAAAGTACTTTCTTTGAAAGTCTTCAGGAGCAGCTGGACCTTGTTCCTTTATCTGATCAGGATTTTATTATTGGAAAACAAATTATAGGTAGTCTCGACGATGATGGATATCTAAGAAGGCCTATTACTTCAATGATTGACGATCTGGCATTTTCGCAGAATGTGATGGTGGAAGAAGAAGATGTACTGGAAATGCTTAAGGTAATCCAGAGCTTCGACCCTCCGGGAATTGCGGCAAGAGATCTGCAGGAATGTCTGACTTTACAACTTAAAAGGAAAGACCTTTCTAACCCAATTATTGTAAAGGCAATACAAGTTGTGGAACACCATTTGGACGAGTTTACCAGAAAGCATTATGATAAACTCGAAAAATCCCTCAACCTGCAAAGCGAAGAGCTCAAAGAGATCATCAATGAGATCCTGAGGCTGAACCCTAAA
>NZ_JAELTV010000425.1 GCF_016429005.1 Pedobacter sp. ASV19 | reverse complement strand
GAACAGAGAAGTTAAGCCCACCAGAGCCGATGGTACTGCGGTAACACGTGGGAGAGTAGGTCGGTGCCAAATCTTAAAGAAAGCCTGTAGTTAACACTGCAGGCTTTTCTTGTTTATAACCTTTTTTGGGAAACTTAATTGGAAAATTATAAAGGAATTAATTAGGTTGGATCAGGGTAACCTGTTGCCCGTCTATATGAAGCTGACCGGTGGTACCCAGTATGATCGCCTGGTTGTCTGCGATATGCCCTACAGGAAACTGAAAACACACCGGGTAGTTATATTCTTCTACAACTTTCAGGATAATTTCTTCAGGACTTTGACCAAAGGGAACTTTCTCTTTATCCATCTCATTAAAGGCACCCACGATAAGGCCTCTTAGCTGGCTTAATTTGCCGCTTCTCTTTAGCATGCGCATCATTCGGTCTATGGAAGCTTCGCGCTCTCCTACGTCTTCTATAAACAGAATTTTATCGGTGTAGTCCATTTCTGATAAAGAACCTTGTACCATAACCAATAGGGTCAGGTTGCCTCCGATGAGGAGACCTTCGACTGTTCCAGGACGGTTAAGTGGATGATTGTTGCTGTGGTATTTAAGCGACTCACCAAACAGGGCTTTTCTTAATGATTCCAGGGATGCCGGTGTGGCATCATCAAAAGTATAGGGCATTTGAGCGTGTATGCTCTGTGTATTTAATTTTCCAAATAGATGAGATAGCAATACAGTAATGTCACTAAAGCCAACCAGCCATTTTGGGTTTTCCAGGAAAAGGCCGAAGTCGAGGTTGTCAATGATTCGAATCACACCGTATCCCCCTCTTGAGGCGATAACGGCTTTTATGCTGCTGTCGTCGAGAAATCTTTGCAGATCTTTTGTTCTTAATTCATCGCTGCCTGCAAATTGGTGATCTGTCGCATAAACATTTTCTCCAAGCACAACTTCAAGGCCCCATTGCTTAAATAGGCTGATCGCGAAATCAATGTCTTTGGGTAAATATTTGGCGGGTGAAACGATTGCAATTTTGTCTCCCTTTTTTAGGTACGGCGGCTGTTTAATCATCTGTAAAACTCTTATCTTTGCCAAAATAATAAAAATAGTTTTGGATAACAGTAAAATTAAGAGATATACCGTTACGGCGGCATTACCCTATACTAACGGACCTGTGCATATAGGCCATTTGGCTGGTGTTTACCTGCCTGCAGATACTTATGTGCGTTATTTACGCTCCAATAAGAGAGATGTTCGCTTTATTTGCGGTTCGGATGAGAATGGGGTGCCGATCACGTTGAAGGCGAAAAAAGAAGGTGTTACCCCTCAGGTTATTGTAGACAAGTATCATAAGATCATTGGCGATTCTTTTAAAGAATTTGGCGTTTCTTTTGACATCTATCACCGTACTTCCTCTTTGATGCACCACCAGACTGCTTCTGATTTTTTTGAGAACCTCTATAATAAAGGCGTTTTTACAGAAGAAATTACGGAACAGTATTATGATGAAAAGGCACAGACTTTCCTGGCCGATCGTTATATCACTGGTACCTGTCCAAAATGCGGGAATGAAAATGCTTATGGGGATCAGTGTGAAAATTGCGGCAGTACGTTAAACGCGACTGACCTGATCAATCCGAAATCTACCTTGTCCGGAGAGCCGCCTGTTCGTAAGGAAACAAAGAACTGGTTTCTTCCCCTGGATAAATACGAGGAGCAGTTAAGAACTTATATTGAAGGGCATAAAGAATGGCGTCCAAATGTATACGGACAATGCCAGAGCTGGCTGAATGCGGGTTTACAGCCAAGAGCGATGACACGAGATCTGGACTGGGGTGTAAAGGTTCCGGTAAAGGATGCAGAGGGCAAAGTATTATATGTATGGTTTGATGCACCTATCGGTTATATTTCAGCCACGAAAGAGTTGTTTGAGTATGCCCGTTTAGATGTATGGAACCCGAAGGCAGAAGAATATTATATCAATCAGAATACACTTCAGAAAGGCGACTGGGAGGATTACTGGAAGGATGAGGATACAAAGCTGGTTCACTTTATAGGAAAAGACAATATCGTGTTTCACTGTATCATCTTCCCGGCGATGTTAATGGCTCATGGAGGATATACATTGGCAGATAATGTACCTGCGAATGAATTCTTAAATCTGGAAGGACAGAAGATCTCTACTTCTAAAAATTGGGCAGTATGGCTGAATGAGTACCTGGAGGAGTTTAAAGATAAGCAGGACGTACTTCGTTATGTTTTAACGGCAACAGCACCGGAGACGAAAGATAATGACTTTACCTGGAAAGATTTTCAGGCACGGAACAATAATGAGCTGGTAGCGATACTTGGGAACTTTGTGAACCGGGTTGTGGTATTGACCCATAAGTATTTTAACGGCAAGGTTCCGATGTTGATGGAGGTTAAACCGGAGGATCAGGAAGTGATTGACGAACTGGCGGCTTACCCTGCTAAGATCAGTGCTTCTATAGAGAACTACAGGTTTAGAGAGGCGCTTAGCGAAGTGATGAATGTAGCTCGTTTGGGTAATAAGTACTTAGCGGATACGGAACCATGGAAAGTGATCAAGACGGATGAAGACCGTGTACGTACGATCCTGAACATCAGTTTGCAGATTGTGGCGAGTATAGAGGTGTTAATAGAGCCCTTCCTGCCATTTACTGCAGACAGGTTGATGAAGATGCTGAACTACGGTGGTCACTTATGGGAAGATGCCGGAAAAATGCATTTACTGCACAGAGGTCATCAGTTGGGAGAACCTCAGTTGTTGTTTGAGAAGATCGAAGATGAGACCGTGCAGGCACAGATTGATAAACTGAACAGAAGTAAAGCTGAAAACTCTTTGGCGAATACGGTGGCTGCTCCGGCAAAGGAAAATATTCAGTTTGAGGATTTTTCTGCAATGGACATCAGGGTGGCTACGATTGTGGCTGCTGAAAAAGTAGAGAAAACGAAAAAGCTGTTGAAACTGACCCTGGATACAGGATTGGATCAGCGAACGGTTGTATCTGGTATTGCGGAGTATTTTAAACCGGAAGAGGTTATCGGGCAGCAGGTGAGTGTATTGGTTAATCTTGCGCCAAGAGAAATCAAGGGGATTTTATCGCAGGGTATGATCCTGATGTCTGAGAATTCAGATGGAACATTGACTTTTGTTGCGCCAACGCAAAATCATAGTAATGGCAGTGTGATCAGGTAATCTGATCAGACCAAAACTTGTTGATTTTCCGGGCTGTTTTCCAGCCAGGACAGAACTAATAAAGCTTTAATACGGCTTACTTTTACTGGTTCCCTTGTTTCAGGAACCAGTAAAAGTAAAAGCCCTCTGTCGGCTTGTCGTTCCAGTTGGAGTATAGCCATGCGGTTAACGAGATATGTCCGGCTTACCCGATAAAAATCTGAGGGGTTTAATATTTCTTCCAATTTGTCTAATGATTTCTGTATAACATGGGATGTACCCGTATGTGTTTTCAGGATCTTTTCCTTCCCATCACTATAGAAATAAGCAATATTGTTCATAGGAATCTTATGTGTACCTAAGCCATAGGTTATCAAAAGGTAGTCGGGGTAAGCAGGTTCCTTCTGCAGGGCATTTACAGCTTTATCTTCTTTGTAAAGTACGATGTAATAGATACAGAGACTGTCTCTTATACACATCTCCGAGCCCACGAGACAGGCAGCTCTATCGCGTATGCCGTCTTCTGCTTGAAAATAGGGGGGGGGGGGGGGGGGGGGGGGGGGGGGGGGGGGGGGGGGGGGGGGGGGGG
>NZ_JAELTV010000424.1 GCF_016429005.1 Pedobacter sp. ASV19 | reverse complement strand
CCCCCCCCCCCCCCCCCCCCCCCCCCCCCCCCCCCCCCCCCACCCCCCCTTTTTTACGTTCGTCGGCAGCGTCAGATGTGTATAAGAGACAGCTCAAGCATTTAGATGAAAGCGACTTTGATTGAACAATATAACCTTCTCTTACTCCATTGATATAAATCATGTTATTAGTTTAATAAGCCGGCGTGTTTAAAGTAATTTTACAATCGTCATCTCATAAACCAAACAAATTATTTTAAAATAGAAATTTTAATGTGGTGAGAGTCGTTGTATAAAATTTCTCCACTCCAGCGTGAAAAAATAAATTTTATTCCAAATGTTATTATTTTATTCCAAATAAACAATGAGTTGAAACAAATATTTTAATCAAATAACTGGTTTAGAAACAAAATGCCATGTATAAAATCGATCATCGGTTTTCATACTGATTTTTTAAATTCTGCTACACCATGAACAAAACTAGCCAGGGCATCAGCAACCCAAAGCTTGAAAACTCCTGCAAGCATCACCACATAAGAAGATTTTGTCGACTTGAAGACAATTACATATCGTCCAGCCCATTGTGTAAACCTGTATCTGAGAGCCTAGGAAATAAAATAAACAGATAACGAATCCATAGACTACTGCAAACTCAGAATATATTTCCCTATCAAGGCAACACCCGCTGTATCAATAACGGTAGTGCCCATCTTCGGCATGTGGTATTCTCCCATTGCAGCAGTTCTTTCTACAATATTCTGCTTATTAAATGGGATACCGGTGTTTTCATAGCTTGTTGAAAAATCCAGGTTTAAGGACTTGCGGCCAGCTATACCAGCCGGCTGATGGCAATGAGCGCAATTCATCGCCATATATGCCCGTGCCCTTTGTTCTGTTGGTAATGATGCATCATGGTAGTCAGGGATTGTTCCAAAATGGCTTTTGTCTTTATAATCCAGCAAGCCCTTTTCATGCAAATAGACCAGTTGGTTTTGGCGCTTCTCATTACGGATGACTTCTATGTTTAAATTGCTGATTTTTGGGCCAATGGGTATCAATTGGTTGTCAGATCGATGGCAGCTGGCGCAATCCTTTTGGGTGGGGATTTGGTAATTGATCTTGCGTACAATTCCGTCCTTGCCTTGGATGTTGACCGGGACATAGGCACCCTGTTCCAGCAATATGGCGTCGTTCTGTGCCATATCCCATTGATAAGTCGCTGCATTCCATAAGCCGTTTTGGAGGATCAGCAGACGGGTTTCAATCAGCTTGCGTTTCTTTCCTTCCGCCCGCGAATAATAGAACGTTTTTGCAATCATAGTGCCCTCGGGGAATTGCGGTAGCCCATTACCGCTTGCACGCATTCGCTTGCCCTTTGGCAACTTGATCAGTCTTTGCTTTTCTGCGTAATCGGTAAATAGCGTTGATCCCAGTTCAAGAATTTCAACACCTTCAGCAGGTTCCAGGTTAGCCATTTGACCGCGGAAAAGACCATAAGCTGATAGCCTTTCGTTAAAGCGGATCCCGCTAGCTATCGGGTGGTTTCCTGTGTCGTGCATCAATACCACATAGGCTATAACCGTTGTAAAGAAAAGCAGTAGTAACAACCTATTCTTCATCCCTACCGGTCCGGTTAGCCTCCGCATTTTTCAAAATGTGCCGGTCTATATAAAAGGTTCCAAAGGGTACAATACAAGCCAGTAAAACCTTCCAGGTGGTGTCTTTAAATTTCCACTTCTCTTCTACGCCTACGCTGATGGTCAGGAAGATAAACAGCAGGAAAAGCGCGCCATGTACAGGCCCCAGGTTTTTGACCAGCATGGGGTTATTAAAGTAATGTTTCAGTGGTACGGCGACAAAAATAAGCGCCAGAAGCGAAATGCCTTCCAGAAACCCGACCAGGCGCAATCTGCCGATCTGTGTTTTAAAAAAGTGTGTCATGGTTGTATATATTAATAATTTCTAATCAGGGGACGGTGGGCGAGTGGCGAAAACGGCCAAGGAATCGCGAGGAGGATGATCAAGAGGGCTATGGAGAACCAGATCAACATAGTCTTAAACTTTTCCTTACTGTCTTTTTTTCGCTTTGTATTTGCTGAGCCGATGGTGATCAGGACGATGGCAATAAGCATAGACGAAATATGGACAGCTCCAAAGAAAAATGATTCCATGTTCTGGTTGCCGGAAAAAAAGGCCTTAACGGTGATGCTTTTTGTATACAGCAAGACACCTAAGATCAACTGGATATGGGCTATGGTTGCTGTCCAGTGCCTAACGCTATCGTCGCTTTTGGTGAACTGCCGCCCTTGGAAATAGGCGCGGGCTGATAAAGTGATCGAATAGATCAGGCTCAACAGGACAAGCCATCTGACCAGGGAGTGAATGGGGAGTATTGCATCATACATATTAAAAAGTACTAAGTGGTATGTTTTATATTAAATTTTTTTATTTGAGGTTGTTCAGATAAATTTTCAGTTCTCTCAGGAATTGGATGTAAGATTCTTTTCCCAGTACTTTACCCATATTTCTAACGCCGGAATAGCCTGTCAGTAGGAATATGGCCACACGCTTGGGATCAACATCTTTGCGGATGTCGTTTTTGTTTTGTGCGTTGGTCAGCGCCAGTTCGAGTGCTTGCTGTACCCGTTGGATCAAACGGTTCAAAGCCTTTTTGAAGGGTTCATTAATGGGCGACATTTCTTCAACCAGATTGACTACCGGACAGCCGTAAATGATGTTCAATTCTGGATTACCTAAAAGCATGAAATGAAAAGCCTTATAGATCTGGTCGGTAATACTGGAAATGTTTTCCAGCCTTTGCGCTACTTCTTCCCGTACTTTAGGATAAAACACTTCATTGACGATGGCTAAGCCCATGTCTTCTTTAGATTTGAAATGGTAAAAAAAGGCTCCTTTGGTCAGGTTGGTGGTTGCTATGATATCGTCAATGCTTGTTGCCTGATATCCTTTTTTATAGATCAGTTCAAGTGACTTGGTTAAAATAAGCTTCTTTGTGTTAGCAGCTTTTGATATCATATTGCACAAACATACTATTTAGTATGTTTAATAAAAATCAGAATATTGTCATTCTTATATTGAATAGATTTTATTGCAGTAAACTTTCCAGGTATTCAGGAGTTATTTCCGTAATGTCTACTTTTTCACCTTTGGCTTTTAGCTTTGCAATAGAGGCGTTCATTTCCTCCAGATTGTTACTTAGCATATTAAACAACTGATTCGATATCTTAATCTGATCTGCAGACTTCAAGTCTGAAACATATCTTCCGTTTTCCACACGAACAGTTTTATAGTAACGGTACACCGCAGCTTTCGCTTTTGCCAGTTCTGGTTTTTGGTATTTGTTCTTTAGTTTATTTGCAATCTCCTGATCAAGTTGCTTAAGATCAACATCGATAAACCCATCGTCTTTTACCAATGTTGCTGACAATCCGTTTGTTTTAGTACTACTAATGGCTCCAAGTTTTTCCTGTGAGATACTATTTTCTGGTTTTGTACATGAAAGCGCCAGAAAACTGATCAATAAATAATACAAAGTATATTTTTTCATAATTTTCTTTTTAAAATAACTGGATTTACCAACAGGGTTTGCGTATTTAATAGTATGACCCTTTAATACTGGTGAAGTGGTAGATCTTATCAGGAAGCTTAAGTTTCATTGCCTCTTCAAATTTCTCAATCTCAAAGATTGAAGCTCCTTCATTGCTGTCTCTTATACACATCTGACGCTGCCGACGAACGTTAGCCGGTGTAGATCT
>NZ_JAELTV010000423.1 GCF_016429005.1 Pedobacter sp. ASV19 | reverse complement strand
AGATGTGTATAAGAGACAGATCTCCAAATAATGCCGGGATAATAACAAGATCTGTTCTTTCTACATCTTTTAGAAGCCTTTTTACCGTTACAGTATACTCACCATCGAGCACTTTCACATGTTCTGTCAAGCCTACAAATTCAACATCAAACAGGGGCTCCTGCTCCATGGACAGTAAAAAATCATTAGCACTGTTAAAAACCCGATAAGGGGGCGTAATGGATTCGATAACAGAACTTTCCGGCACATATACAGATACTTTGATCATCGTTTTTTATATTTGGTGTGTAAAAAAACATCCTTTATAACAAAGATAAGGATTTGAAATGAATGTCGTAATTTACCCTTTAAATGTCATTGTTATACCGGATTAATTACTGTAAATCCTGGTAATTTTGGTATATTAAAAACACCAAATATATTTATTATGTCGTTTCAAGCTTATCTAGATAATATCGAAATTAAAACAGGAAAGAGTCCGTCGGATTTTAAAGAGATGGCCGCAGAAAAAGGTTTAATGGAAAATGGTTTACTGAATCCTAAAGTTAAAGCAGGCGAAGTTATCTCATGGCTAAAGGAGGAGTTTGACCTGGGCCACGGTCATTCTATGGCTATAGTGGCCTTTTTAAAGGGAAAAAAGGAATAGCAATCAAATTTTTAAATAACCTATGAATATGGACAATTCAATTTACCCCTGCCTAACCTTAAAAGGTAAAATTACCGAGGCAGCAGACTTTTATATCAATACTTTCGGAGAAGGCAAAATTGGCCAAACCTCACCCTATGTTATCCAGATCCAACTGAGTGGACAAAAGATCATGCTTTTGAATGACGGTCCTACATCGACACCTAATCCGGCTATTTCTTTTATGGTGATTAGTGAAGCTGCAGAAGATACTGAAAAGTACTGGAATGCACTGATACAGGGTGGAAAGTCAATGATGGCTCTGGATACTTATGACTGGAGTCCTAAATATGGCTGGGTTGAAGACAAATATGGGGTATCCTGGCAACTCTATACAGGCAGTAAATCGGATACACCACAGAAGTTCTGCCCAACCTATATGTTTACCGGAGATCAGGCTGGTAACGCCGGAGAAGCCATTGAATTCTATACACATGTATTTCCAAACTCCAACATTCAGGGAATTATGAAATACAGCAAAGAAGATCAGGATAATATTGATTTTATTAAACATGCGCAGTTTCGATTAAATGGATTTGTGGCCATGGCAATGGACAGTTCTTTTGATCATGGTTTCAAGTTCAATGATGCCATATCTATGGTTGTAGAATGTGACACTCAACAGGAGATTGATACCTATTGGACACAACTCACCGGAAACGGCGGGCAGGAAGTAGCTTGTGGTTGGCTAAAAGATAAATATGGCCTGAGCTGGCAGATTGTTCCGAAAGTGCTGGGTAAATTATTACAGGACCCGGCACGCGCCCAAAGAGTTATGGGAGCTTTATTGAAAATGAAAAAGTTAATTATTGCAGATCTGGAAAACGCATAAGATTGAATATAAAGGTGTATGCCATAGAATACACCTTTATAAAGCTAAGCTTTTATCACTTTTGCGATTTGTTCTATAAGTTCCTTCTCTACAAATGGCTTACTTACCAGTCCTGAAAATCCTTTTTGAAGGAATGTTTTGATTTCAGAGGGTTCGGTTCCGCCGCTGATCACGATCACAGGTAACCTGTTGAGTGGTTCCTTTAGTTCACGAATAGCCTTCATCAATTCATGACCGTCCATTTCGGGCATATGGATGTCTGTCAACACAACTGTTACGACTTGTTCATTAATGATCTTTAAAGCTTCCTGGCCATTTGTAGCTTGATGAAAAGTAACATTCCATTGGCTGGTCATCATTTTCAGAAACTTTAAATTCAGTTCATTATCATCAACCGCCAGGATACTGATGCCATTAAGCAAAGACAGTGGATCTTCTGCCCGTTCCTCCTGCCCCCCTTGTCCTGGTTTTACAGATTTCACGTATGGAATAAAAAAGCTAAAGGTGCTGCCCTCTCCTTCAATACTTTTAACGCTGATCTTGCCATTTTGAAGATTAACAAATTGTTTACAAATATAAAGACCAAGTCCTGTGCCTGTTTTTCCTTTAGCAGAATTGGTTTGGTAATATTTAGAGAACAAATTGGCTTGCTGATCTGCACGAATACCAGCTCCGGTATCTGCTACATCTACCTGTAGCCTGTTCTCTTCACCTGAAGCTATTAATTCTGCCTTTACATGAATACTTCATTCATTGGTATATTTGATGGCATTTCTCAGCATGTTGACCATCACCTGTTTAAGCCTGAAGCTGTCACCAAGCAATATAGCCTCCTGATCACCCTTAAACGAATAGTCGATTGTTAGTTTCTTTTTATTGGCACTAAATTCCATGCTTTCGATCACCTCCTTAAGAGTGAAATCTGGATTAAAAGGCTCGCTATTAATTTTGAATTCACTATTTTCCATTTTAGCTGCATCCAGTGTATCATTTAAAGTGCCCAGGAGCATATCAGAAGAAAGCCGTATAGAATCCAGCATATCAGACTGCCTTTTCGACAACTCAGTTTGACTAAATATATACAGGAATCCCTTTATTGCAGTAAGCGGATTCCTGATCTCGTGGCTCATATGCAGCAGCAAATCCATTTTTTGCTGTGCAATCGTAACAGATCGTTCGTTCTCTTTTCGCAGTAATCTTTCCGACTGGCTAAGTTTTATAATAAAAACAATAAGCAAACCCGCAAATATCAGTACAAGGAAAAGCGCTACCAGGTACAATCGGTTCAGTAATGCAGTCGTTTCCTGATAGCTTTTAAAGGCCATAGATTTAAACTCATCTGCGATATTGTAATTAATTTCTTTCAGATCACTGATGATCCTTTCCAATTCGGTTGTAATGTGCGAATTCAGATTGATCAGTTCCCTTTGCATATTTAACAAAGACTTATTGCGGTTCTGCAACTGTTGTAATCTTTTTGCATAAGCATCTTTATCTCTGGACGCAATTCGCTTTACTGTTGAATCTATGATATTGTTGGTTTGATTATGGTTAATCTGAATCACCTCCACCCCAACTGTATCGGCCTTATTGGCGATCGCATGCTTAATTCTTGAAAAAAATCCTCTTTTTTTAACAATAGCAGCTTTTTTAACTGTATCAACATTATTATTAAAACTCTTTTTTGTCTGATGGGTTTTTATCTTTATAGCCCCCTCATCATCAGCATCCACGGCTTTAAAACTGGCATACACGCTTAATAATGAATCAAAATTATGTTTCAAACCATAAAGCTGATCTGATAGTTTAAGCTTTTTAGTATACCAAAGCTGAACCCTCTTATTTTCAATATTTCTAAAAGCTGCAGAATCCCTGTTCTCCTTTAATAGCGTATCAATAAGGTTAAAAGCATCTGAAAGCCTTCTTTTATAGGACTCCGTTTTCGCAGTGTCGGTACTAAGCAAAGAACTCTGAAAATCATCTTCTGCCTGATGAAGCAGCAATAAAGCTTTCTGGGGTCTTGTTTCATCCCGTTCTGCATTAGAAGCCAGTTTAGAGATATTCTCCCTGTCTCTTATACACATCTGACGCTGCCGACGAACGTAAAAAAGGGGGGGGGGGGGGGGGGGGGGGGGGGGGGGGGGGGGGGGGGGGGGGGGGGGGGGGGGGGGGGGGGGGGGGGGGGGGGGGGGGGGGGGGGGGGGGGGGGGGGGGGGGGG
>NZ_JAELTV010000422.1 GCF_016429005.1 Pedobacter sp. ASV19 | reverse complement strand
CCTTATCTCCTTCTGTACGAATGGAAGAACCAAAATCGGCTAGTACCCATATGAACTTTCCCCATATAAAGGGTCTTAATTTCAATTCAGACCAATATCTTTCGTGAAAGGCTGTTTGCCACTCTTCCGGATGGAATTTTCCTTTTGCCTCAGGTGCAGTCAATTTCTCTGTATGTTTAAAAGGGCTTCCCCCCGCTCCATATTCACTAATTGCGATTGGTTTTGCTGGTAATTCTTTATGAGCCTGATCTGCCCAACTTCCGACCTCTTCAAATTTTCCACCGTACCATCCAAAATATTTGTTCCAGGCCATCAGATCTGTTAAACCTGTAAAATATCTGGTTTCCAGATTGGAGGCCAGTGTGGTCAGACGGTCAGGGTCTTCTTTTTTTGCCAGGTCATTCAAGGACTTGATAAAAGGCTCAGGATCATCGTAGTTGAAATTAAGTTCATTGAACAAACCCCAGAAACAGATGGATGGGTGGTTATAATTTTGACGGATAAGTTCAGTCAGTGTTTGTTTAATGTTATTTTCCAGATCGGTGTTTCTGACGTACCCTGTGCCCGTATAACCGCCTGGCCCAACAAAAGGAATTTCCGACCATAATACAATTCCATTGCGGTCGCAGAGATCATAAAAATATTTACTATGCGGGTAATGGGTAAGCCTTACAGCGGTAGCACCTAATTCTTTAATGAGGTCCATATCACGGTCTTGATCCATATCTCCTAAGGCAGATCCTTTACCTGATAAGTCCTCATGCCTTCCAACACCATATAAATTCAGATATTTACCATTCAAAAAGAAGCCTTTATCGGGATCCACGTTAAAATAGCGTAGTCCCATAGGCTGCACCACTTGATCAATAACATTTCCATCATGTAACAGTTCCACTTTAACCTGATACAAATAAGGGTCTGCTTTAGCGTTCCATAAATGTGGCTTGTCGATAGTCAAAGACTGTTTAAAATCCTGGCCTTCTAAGGCCGTAATTTCGGATGTTACTTCTTTTATCTGTTGTTTTTCCTGGTCATAAACTGTAGTTCTTAACCTCAGATCCTTTCGGTTAGTTAAAGACAGTTTGGTTAAAATTTCTACTTCAGCTTGTTGTTCAGTTACTTTCTTTTGTTTGAGATATACTCCGGGAGAGCCGTAGTCCAGGGGACTGATGCAATTCCGTTCCGTAACCAGCAGGGAAACCGGCCGGTGTATTCCCCCGTAACTGTTAAAATCGCCATGTAGGGGTATCACATCAAGTCTGTAAGCATTACTAACCTGAACGGTAATCAAGTTGTCTCCAGGTTTCAAATCATTTGTGATCTCTACACTGAAGGCGGTGTACCCACCCCGGTGTTCTGCAATCATTTTATGGTTAATAAAAACATTTGCTACGTTATTTACACCTTCAAAATGAAGAAACAACCGTTTATTTGCCCATTCCTGGGATACATGAAGTGTATTTTCATAGATAGCTGATGTCCTCTTATAATCTGCGATTCCCTGAAGCACTTCCTTCGCATTCCAGGTGTGTGGCAGGGTAACCTGCTCTTTTTTAATGTCCTGCTCAAAGTTGTAAGCAAAATAGAATTGCCAACCGGTATTCAATGGAATCATTTGCCTGCCCTCTTTTTTCGAAAGGAATCCGGCTATGCTGGAATTGCAATAAAATAGTAGGAGGATCGTAAAGGCAATGATGTTCTTATATCGCATTCTTTTATATTTGAGAGGTCTTATTTTTTTAGATTTAAAGATTTTAAGAACATCCATGGATATTCATTCAAATTTTTATTGGATACTGAATTGGATTTGGTCTCTGTAACTTGCAGCAGATTGCTTTTTCCTTTTATATTTCCTTTAAACACGTTGTTTTTCCAGGTGATAGCACGATATTGTTCTGCTGATTTGGTAAACATTCCGATAACTCCCCCGCTATACAGGAAAAGATTATCTTCAAAAACGATATCCTTTGGAATTCCATGTTCAATATCTATCAGTTCCATTTTAAATGATTCAGCACTCTGGTTATAAAATATATTTCCAGACACATGAGTATGATCCGTAACCAGGGCGAAATTGAACAGGCGCCGGCGGTTATTTCCATCATTTACACTTAAGTTATTCCGTATAATGCTATTCGTAGTCATCCTGCTTTTCTCATCAATAGCATCTGAAATGACCAGCATAAACCCTCCTTCATTATCATGACTATAATTATTTTGGATGATCGTATGGTTGCAATTCCCATCAATATCAAAAGACTGCCCATCATTGGCCCAGTTCACATTTTTAGTAAAAGCGACTTCATTGTACTGGATGACCGTATGATCACTGCTGTGTGGCCATATACCTACAGCGTTGTCCTTTGCTCGCGTTCTGGTATAAAAGAGTTTATTTCTTTCAACTAACGCACCATCGAAGGCTTTGATCACAATTCCATCACCTCCGATATCTTCAAGTGTACAGCCTCTGATCACCAGGTTCTTATTCGGGAACCAATTGTTTCTAAAAGCAAATGTACCATTGCCTCTAATGCCGTTGCGGTCCACACGCAGTAACCTGCAATTTTCTATAATCAGATTTTCAATATTACTTGGCTTGGGTCCCCTGCAATCCCAGAAGATACCATTTCCCTCTTTACTTCCCTTCTTGTTATCCCCGTTAATATCGTGAATATATAATCCGGACAACCGGATATTAGAAATTGTACCTATATCTTCAGAAAGGATACGGACCCCAACTGGGCCCGTATTCTGTTCTTGTACTAAAGTGTCTGTATTTGAGATATCAAAAAATTCGAACAAAAGATTACTGATATTTTTCAGCAGCACAGCGTCCTGAAATTTGCCATCAGCAGCGATAAGCGGCAGAGCACCTTTTCCGTATGCACTGAAAATCAATAGTTTTTCTATCGTTCCGTTACCTTTTGGAATAAGCTGCCCATGCCAGACACCTCCCCGCTTAAACAACACACGGTCTCCTGGCATGAATTTCATAGAATTCACTTTTTGCAATGATCTCCAGGCTTGTGTTTCTGACTGTCCGCTGAGTTGATCGTTGCCGGCGGAGCTATCCACATAATAAGTATCCGCTTTTGCGGCTATTGACATCAGGCCAATCAAACAGATCATTAAACTCTTTTTTACCATAATTATATTGTTATCTCCTTGATATTCAAATTACTCTACCGATTACCAACCTGGATTTTGTTTCAAATTAGGATTCATCTCAATTTCTGTTTGCGGTATTGGCCAGGTTGTAATATAATCACCTTTCCAAACATATGGAACAGTGACACCACCCCAAACCTGGTTTACACCGCTTCCTGGTCCAAATACTTTTTCTTTTAGTGTTCCCCATCTCAGCTCATCAAAATAACTAATTCCCTCGCCTGCGAGTTCTACCCTTCTTTCATTTCTGATGCGCTCACGCAGGTCTGTTTGTCCGTTCACTTGTGTTGCAGCAGAAGAGTTCAATGATGCAATTCCAGCCCTTGCTCTTACTTCATTAACTTTATTAACAGCTTCTCCAGTTAAACCTTGTTCATTTAGTGCTTCCGCCCACATCAACAGTACATCAGCATACCTTATGATTGGAAAGTCAATAGCACCATATTGGCGATTAATAATTTCAGAAGAACCTTCATAAACAAACTTTCTGTACAAATAGAACAATTGGGTGCGGGAATCTGAAAACAAATCCAGAACGGGGATTTGATCATTGTTCGCTGGCCAGCGCATGGTATAGTTTTGATCAGCACCACTTAAAGGCTGTCTCTTATACACATCTGACGCTGCCGACGAACGTTAGCCGGTGTTGT
>NZ_JAELTV010000421.1 GCF_016429005.1 Pedobacter sp. ASV19 | reverse complement strand
CCCCCCCCCCCCCCCCCCCCCCCCCCCCCCCCCCCCCCCCCCCCCCCCCCCCCCTTTTTCAAGCAGAAGACGGCATACGCGATAGAGCTGCCTGTCTCGTGGGCTCGGAGATGTGTATAAGAGACAGGCCTTACCCTAGTTCACCCTTTTCTTCTCCTCCTCACTTGCTGTAGCCCTTTGTCTTGCTGCTGCTACACTTTTACCTAATTTATAAGAAAAACTTATCGTAAATGTGCGTGTATCATTTCTTTGATATATCCCGTTATTCTGGCCCTCATTCTGAATTGAAATCCGGTACGGATTACTGTAAAGCAAATCAGCCGCGCTGAATTTTAGGGTTCCCTGTTTATTAAACACCTGTTTACTGATCCCGGCACTGATATCATACGTTTTAGCAACCAGCAATAATCCTTGCTGTATTGCACTATTATACCAGGCACTCAACTCTGCCTTCAATCCAGTGTTTTTATCAATGGTAAAGTAGTGATCAGTTCTGAGATAAAAATAAAACTGGTGGTAATTATACGTATTTCCTGGTTGATCAGAGCTTTGACTTCTAAAATATCCCTGTGCTGTATTGTCAATCTCCCACCATGTTGCCGGATGATGAACTGAAGACAGTTCAGTTCCCAGATCTTTGATACTACCGATATTTTGCTGCGTATTATAAAAAGTTCTGTTTACATTATCCTGAACAGTCACGTTACTGGCCAGATCGTCAATTTGGGTGTATACCGCAGCGAAAGTATAATTCTGATGTAAAGTATAACTCAACTGAAGGCTGTTGATCACCGCCGGTCTCAGGAATGGATTACCACTTGCATAATTATACGGAGATAAATAATTTTTTGCAGGATTCAACTGTCTGTAATCCGGCCTTTCTATCCTTTTGGAATAATTAAAACCAAACTCATCGTTTTCTGAAGCTTTATACGTCACAAATGCTGTGGGAAATATTCGCAAATACTTATTTACGTTGATAGAATCCAGAGAAAGCGATACACCTTTAGTTGTTGTATATTCCGCACGTATCCCTCCTTTAAAATTCCAGCGGCCAAATGCGCCACTTATACTGGTATAACCGGCGCCCGTATTTTCCGTATACCTGAATTGGTTACTTCTCGACGGATCAAATACAGGAACAGTTCCTGCAGTATTATAAAATTCGAACTGGTTTTCGCTCACCGTACTTGTATATTTAAGGCCAGATTCCAGCGACCATCTTTTACCCACTTTGTAAGTATAGTCTATCTTCCCCGACCATATATTTATCTTTTGAGTAGAGGGGAAAAAAGTATGGTAAGGAGCAGAACCTACCAGCCCATCAGGCAAATAAGTGAAGTTACTCAGCTGTACATTGTCGCTCCTGGTATAAGGAACATAATCCAGATCAATATTCAGGCTCCTGCCGGAGGTATCCAGTTTTGCTTTATAATTCAGGTTAAAACTATATTGATTGGTATGTCCGCGATTAACGCTGTTGGTGTTCAGTACAGAATCAGGGTTCACATGATAATTATTATAAATAGGAGTTGTCGCCGTATTGCCGCCATGAGTTACAGCATTGTCACCGGTAACCAGCACACCAATCACCTGGTGATCAGAAAAATTATAATCTGCACCAGCAGTATAGGTATGTGCTTTAGTCTTAGAAATATTGATTCTGTTCATATCCCAGTACGCATAAGAAGATGGTCCTTGAAAAATAGTATACTGACTTAAATCGCGTTTAATGTCCCGGTCACCGTAACTATAGGTGCCAAAAATATTCAGCTTGTTTTTGCGGTAATTAAATATTCCACTGCCCGTGTATCTGTTTAATTGTCCACGGGTATAACCACCACTCAAACCCACATTCAATCCATCTGATTTTATTTTTTTTGAAATAATCTCAATCACTGCACCACCCTGTGCTTCATATTTGGAAGATGGATTAGACATGACCTCTATCTTTGAAATATTATCTGAGGGAATACTTTGCAAATAAGCCGAAAGATCATCCCCAGACAATCGTACCGGTTTACCATCCATATAGACCGTAACACCTTTATTATTCGCTTTGACCCCGCCATCATTGGTGGTCTTTACTCCCGGCGCTTTACCTAAAGCATCCCAGGCAGTACCACCACTGGCCATAATGCTCTTTTCTACATTGAATACAACACGATCTGTTTTCCGTTCAATAGTAGGTTTGGTAAAAGTAACCGCAACCTCTATCAGCTGCCTGCTCTCACTCATCATCACCAGGAAAAGACTATCTTTTGGTAGTTTAAAAATACGAACTATAGACTTATACCCCATCAGCGAAGCCGAAAGCTGATATGGTGCCTGGTTCAGACCAGTCAGTATAAATTTACCCTGGTCAGCCAATTGACTGCTGATCACCTGTCCATGCTGTGAAATTGTTATTGTGGCAGCATCCAATGGTTTTCCCTGTTCATCACGAACAATTCCGCTTAATTTTTGCTGAGCAAAAAGTTGAAAAGGAAACAAAACCAATAAAATATAAAATAGCTTTTTCATCTCTTTTAAATTATACCACAAACCTACCCTACCGCTTCCTAAACGAGAGTTAAGTTGAGTTAAATAGAGTTAAATCGTATCTTAACCTGATCATAGCAGATAAATTATGAGGAACTTTACCTTATGAAATGGCTCAAAGCAAAATATACTTATGTATTGATCGTACTTTCTCTGTTGGTGAGCACCGGACTCCAGGTGGTATGGCTGCAGCAGCTTTTTGAGGCGCAGCAGAAACAACTTAAAGATGAAATAGAAAGTCTGGTCAGTAAAACTGCACAAGCCAATTTGTATTACAGCATCACCAAATTTAAGGATCCAGGCAACCTTTCGCTGGCTAAACAACTCTTTCTCTCCCCACAATGGGAACAACTGCGTCTGGCATTTGACAACATGAAAATCCAGGGCGTACGTACTTCCAGCAGGATAATTGTAGATAATGACAGCACTGCAGTAATCCTTGGCTTAAGCGTAAAAGATAATCCTTCAAAAAAACGTGCAAAACCTGTGGTCATTGGTTCAGAAAGTAGTCCGGAGGAACTGAGATTAAGTGATAGCCTCTCTCTGATAGAAATGAAAAAAAATGTAAACGCTGCTTTAAAAAAAATGGGGATTAATTCCAGACCTTATTATAACATCTATTCTCTTAACAATACAAAAGCGCATCAAAGCAATGTTCCGGCAGGCTTTAAACCTGCATTTACCACCAGAAGTTATCTTTACAATATCCAGAATATCAATAGATATCAATTGAACCTGGCTTCCGTGAATTCAGTCGTATGGTATAGAATGCGGTACTATTTAGCCTCTTCTATGCTCATGGTGATCCTCACCTGCGCCGCTTTTTATTTTATACTTAAACTGTTGCGGAGCCAAAACTTATATGCAGCAGCGAAAGCTGATTTCACCAGTAACATGACCCATGAGCTCAAAACGCCAATTGCAACCGTGCTATTAGCCATGGAATCTATCAAGAAATATAAACTGATCAATCATCCGGAAACCCTGCAGCACTACCTTGACATCAGTCAGCACGAAATGCAGAGACTAGATCTGATGGTTGAAAAAGCACTAAACGTCAGTAGCGGAAGTGAAGCAGATCAACCACTTAAACTGGAATTATATGATGTCCAATCTGGATTACAGCAGGTGATTCATTCTATGCACCTGCGCTTGCAGAACAGCGAGGCAAATATCTCTTTCCATCTTTTAGAAAAACCCTGTCTCTTATACACATCTGACGCTGCCAACGAACGTTAGCCGGTGTAGATCTCGGTGGTGGGCGGATGATTAAAAAGGGGGGGGGGGGGGGGGGGGGGGGGGGGGGGGGGGGGGGGGGGGGGGGGGGGGGGGGGGGGGGGGGGGGG
>NZ_JAELTV010000420.1 GCF_016429005.1 Pedobacter sp. ASV19 | reverse complement strand
CCCCCCCCCCCCCCCCCCCCCCCCCCCCCCCCCCCCCCCCCCCCCCCCCCCTTTTAGATGTGTATAAGAGACAGGGTCTGCTGTGCATTCCACAGATAATTCATCACTTTCCATTTTTTGTCTTTTGGGTCTTTAGCCAGCAACCGTGTCTCAATCATCACATTTTGATGTTCTGTATTGGTGTAAGCAAAGTTTTTGATAATGATGGTCGAATCCGGAAAGTCAAGTGCTCCATTGGCCGTATACTTCATTGCCGTTCCTTTAGGCAGTACAATGAAACGCTTTTTCACTGCATAATCTGTAAATAGTGGCGTACTGAGTTCATAACTTACAACACCCTCTCCTGGAATCAACTTCTGGAGTTCTCCTTTAAAGAATCCATAGTCAGAAAGCTTTTCTTTAAACTGAAATTCAGTTTCTACCCTTTGACCAGACTTTCCCTTGCAACCATCTCCCACTATAAGAGCTAAGGAGACCACAAAAAGAAAAAGAGTACTAAAAATATACGTTTTACGCATGAAATACCTATAATTAAAATTCCTTATTTTATTGAGTTTTGATTGCCGGATTGCACTTAAAAGGCGCTATATCTGTTGTTGGTTTCCAATTCTGCACCTGATTTATATTTAAAAAATCGGCATTAACAAACACATTATCTCCAGTTTGGTCGATGCAAATCGAATCTGGATTCAATGCACTTCCCTTCGTCAAAATATTACTGGAAATACCATCATACATAATAAAAGGTATCCGCTTGTTTTTACGCGCTGGCTCAAGCCGGTTTAATTGCTGCTCCACCGCCACAAGTATTTTCCCGATCCGGTGTTCGTATACAGGTTTAGGAAAAACAGGCCCCATAGTAATGGTGTTGTTGTGAATATGTATATTCTTGGAGATCGGATAATAGTTCGGATTCATTTTTTTTCCTGCCTCGCTATCAACCGCAAAACCCGATGCAATCATAATGGCCGAAGCATTGTTATTGAGGATTCGATTGTTATAGAGCTCCACATCAGAGGCCGCCAATATAATGATCCCCGACCCAGGAGAGGCATTCCCTACCCCCCAAGTTGTTCCGAAACTGCCTGACTTTGCAAAATTCCTGAAATTATTATCATGGATGTGATTGTTATAGGCCTTTACATGCCCCCCTCTTTTCGAAAGGTCGGGCAAATCGAAAACCAAAAATCCTGCCGTATTGTTGTAAAATTCGTTATCGTACACTTGCGCATGAGAAGTATTCTCGATTTCACAGCCCGCAACGTTCTTCGCTGCCTTACAATTCCTTACGATGGCGCTATCCGTTTGACCAACATAAATTCCTGCATCAGAAGAACCTTCTGTATAGCAATTTTCAATCAATACATTTTTACACATCACCGGATAAATCGCATAGCCTCCACTGGTAGAATCAGCCTTACTCCATACCGCATGCAGGTGGGCAATAGTTACGTCGCGGCTTTTATTGATTTTCAGCAAATCTCCTTTAGAATCCCGGATAGTCATCCCCTCTATTTTAAAGTCCTTTACATCTGTTACCCTGATCGCTTCTCCCCCCTGACTTTGCCGGGTAAAGTCCAGTATCGTTTTATCATGCCCCTCCCCCAGTATCCTGATGTGGTTTACCTGAGCAATACTCAGATTATCAAACTTATAAAGCCCCTCTTTTAAAGTGATCGATGTGCTGTCCTTTATCGCTAAAAATGCATCAATAATCTTAGCCTCTTCTCCTGGCTTAAAACTAAGGTTGATTTTATAGTTGTCTTGATGATCGGCAGAATGCGTACAAGAAAGCTGTAAGACAGAACTAAAGAGGAAAAAACATACGGTAATTTGGACTAATCGTTTCATAGCTGAGATTTATCATTAATAATTATTAAAGAACATTGTAGGCGTAAGTCAAATAGTAAACCGCCCCAATGTTTGGATTGGCAATACCAGTAGAATAGTATTTATTGGTCAGGTTTGTTCCGCCGAGTTTGATAGAAGAATGAGCTTTGATCAGTTTATAACTCACCTGCGCATCAATTACTGCTGAAGAAGGTACTTGCCCTTGGGCTAAACCTCCGGAAACCACGTAGAAATAACCAGGTTTGTAGCGCATAGCCGTTCCGAAAGACCAAACTTGTTTTTTACCAAAACCAGTATTTCCAAATTCAAAATTCACATGGTAATGCGGGGTATTGAAATTATTGATCTGACTGTTGTTCTTATTTTTCAAATAATCAGAGTAATAATTGACCTTAGCCAGAAAATTATGAGACAAATCAATACTTAAACTTGCCGCATAACCGTATGTGTTGACCGTTTCGCCACCATTAAAAGCAATATTATACTGCACATAGGTACTGTGGTCTTTAAAAGCACTTACATCATTTGTACCAGGTGTATTGGCAACATTTGCATAGCCGATGAAATTTTTCCATGTTGAAAAATAGCCCAATACATCAAACAAAAACCTGTCGGCAATCAAGGCAGAATAGCCCAGCTCAAAAGCATTTACAGACTGCGGCTTAATATCATTGTATTCAAATTTTTTCAATAAAGAAGCATTGCCCGATTGCTGATAAGCAGTTACACTTTCTAAAGTATAAGGCGCATATTGATCAAAATGGTACGTACCATTCAATAAATAAGAAGATCCACCCGAAGAATAACTGTTATAACCGCTAAGCGTATTTTGCAGTGCCTGAATATTAGAAGGAAAACTATAAGCATTCTGGTAAGAAAACCGGAGATAATTCTCCTTGGCCAACTCATATACAGCCGAAGCCCTTGAGGTCACCTTAGGCGACGAAAACAACGTATTCTTATCATATCTGAAAGAGGTACTTAGATTCAATTTATCTTCAGCCAATTTTTTACTCAGTTGCACATATGCGCTGTATTCTTTAACATTAATTGGCTGGTCTTTATCTGGAAAGAGTGTGTTTCTGCTATCCAGACGATAAAGGCGCCAATTCACGCCGGCTATAACACTCATAAATTTAACGAGTTCCGAAAAATTATATTGAGCTTCTGCATTATACAATTTACTACGATCCAAGAACAAAGTTCCCCCTTCAGAAATAGGCGTATTTGAAATTTTATCTTTCAACGCATTAAACTCTGGAGTTCCCAGCTCCACCCGTCCCTTATCTGCAAAAGCTCTCGCCGCGAGGTTGGCGTCATTTAAGGAGGCCCCTCCGGCAAGAGCGGTAAGTAAAGCAGATGTATATTCAGGATACCAACCGCCAGTATTGCCGTCGTAGCTGGTTTTCCAGGCCTCATTAATATACTGGGCCGTTGGTCCGGCAATAATCGTATTTCCCGAATTTTCCTGCGTGGTATAAGCGCGAACAAACCATTTATCACTCTTAAGTTCCACCCTGTACTGTGCGGCCTTAAAATTCTTAAGCTGATAACGCGTATCATTAGTATAAACAATACTCCCGGTACCAAAAGTACCAGACATAATGGCTTCCAGCTTTGGATTAATCTTATATCGAAATTCGGCATTGGCCTTAAACATCCTGGCGGTATTGTCCAGGTATCCATACTCAGGATAGCCTGTACGCGCCACATAATTAGGTTTTGCCAGCAAAGGATTTATGATTGGAGCCAGATCAGGATTACCTGCGAGAGCCCCCTGTAAAAAAGGATTAATATCTACAGAAGTTGCGCTTCCATAATAATTTACACCATTATAATTCGGATCAGTAAATCTGGTGCCAGGACCGTTCTTATTGGTCGTATCCTGTCTCTTATACACATCTAAAAGGGGGGGGGGGGGGGGGGGGGGGGGGGGGGGGGGGGGGGGGGGGGGGGGG
>NZ_JAELTV010000041.1 GCF_016429005.1 Pedobacter sp. ASV19 | reverse complement strand
CGATAAGCATTTGCCATCTTCTCACTCTTTAAAAAACCTTTCTTTTCCAGATTTTTAACGGTAGAAGCTCATGTAGTATATGGAGGTTTTGGGTCTTGCAATAGCTCCATGAAATCTTTAATAAATCCTGTACCAAATTGCCACACCGCCTGCATCGCTTCTTCTTCCTGTATAGTTAACTTTTCCATAATACGAATATATCGTAAATATACGAATAGTACGTTATACAAAAGCAGTCAGCTGTTTTATATCAGCCGCCCTATAATATTCTAAGATTAGGTTGTAGTAAGTCATTGTAAAATAGCAATATATTTGTAAGTTTGAACATACAGGATATAGTCAAAAAAAATAGCTATACAAATAAGACAGCATGAATAAATCATTAAATCTTTTATCTGATCAGGAACTGTTAAACCAATGCAAGTTGAACGATGAAAAAGCATTTAATACTTTGTTTGACCGCTATTTTAAGCGCCTGTACAATTTCGGATATGGTTTAATTCAAGACGAAGACGTGGCTAAAGAAATCGCTATGGATGTGATGCTGCGCTTATGGCAAAAAAAAGGAGATTTGGCTCTGGAAAACGAATTGCTACCCTATCTTTTCAAGTCCATTAAAAATGCCGTTTATAATTATTGGAGAAAAGCCAAGATCATTACCCATTCTTTAGAGGTGTTCGAAGACAGCCTTCAAAATGCTGTCCCTCCCGCCGACAGCAATCTGGAATTTAAAGAACTGGAAAAACAATACGCTGATTTCTTAAATGAAATGCCGGAACAAAGACGGAAGATCTTTCATTTAAGCCGGAACGAAAATTTAACCTACGCGGAGATTGCAGACCAGCTGAACCTCTCCGTGCACACCGTACGCAACCAAATGAGCTCTTCTGTACGTTATTTCCGCAAACATATGGGCGATATCACCAAACTGATCATCATTATTTATTTAAAATGGTGAAGGAACAACTCCCCCACCATTCTAAATAAGATCTCTAATTCACCAGGCTCCCAATCATACCGGTAAAATAGATATCCGGGTTATCCTGACTGATAAACTGACCCAGTAAACCATTAGGTGTATCATAGTAATCTAATTTATAACGGTTATTTGACACCGCCCATAAAATACTTTCTACATAAGGCTGGATCAAGGCGGCGTTGGCCTGGACCTCAATGTTTTTATTTAAAGGCAATGCGGTAAATTTATAGGTACCATCCGTTGTTTTGGTATACGAATACGGAAAAGTAGCGGTATAGAGTTGTGAACCAATATCAAAATATAAGTTCAGGTTCAAAACCTTGGTCTTGGTCGAGAAATCAAAATCTACCACCAGTAAAAAACCCTGATACGGACTGTAATTCAATTCTGATGTAGCATTGGTCCAGATGGAATAAAAGTAATCCGACCATCCGGGCAGTTCCGTTACATAATATGGAGAAGGTATCGACAAAACCGACGGAAAACCATTCCCTAAAAATTGGTGCAATGGGATCACAGGCATATTAGAGCCAACAAATGAAATCTTCTGTGTACCATCCTTGATGTAAAACACCTCCTTAACCGGGTCGAAAAACATTTCATAAACCCAATTGGTACCCAGTTTTATAGGTCTTTTAAATTGAATACGGTTAATTCCATACGCAAAATCGACAGAAGTCGTCTGTACTTTATCTTTATCCACATAGCTGGCAATTACAGAACGGCTAAATTGGTTAATGGCAAACTGTACGCCATATCCACTTGCTGTGATTACTGAATAAAAGGGCTTTTTAGAGAAAAACCAGCTCACAGCGTATAACGATTGTCCGAGTTCCCCTGCATTATAGTCGTTCCGTTCCTGAACAGTTGCATACACCAATTTCAGTTCATCTCCATACCGGTTTCCAACCAGCATAATGGTATCCGCCTTTTTATAACTAAAGGAATAGCTGGTATCTGCGGAGATGACCTCTCGTCCTTTTTTTACATAAATGGAGTCCAGATAACTCCCCTCTGAAAAACCAATCACAGGATTTGTTTTTTCTGATCTTAAGGAAAACCTGGATGTTTTAGCCGTAGCCCCGCTTTGCGGATCTAAATCGGCAAGCATGCTCACCTCTCCTTTATCGTTCAGTTTGATATACAGACTGTAAACCTTGCCTGATTTTGGTGTCAGCGTACCTTTCCATATCGACTGGCCATCTACCAGCGATTTCTTAAAATCGTTAAATGCCTCCTCTGACGTGGGAAAGACTTTCTCCACCTCATAAGCATCTTTACTTTCCTTTTTACAAGAGCCAAACAAAATGCTCCCTAAAAAGATGATGATCCACATATTTTTTGCTTTCATGCCTTTTATTTTAACGTAAATAACCAATAAACTTAAAGTCTGGTCTTGCTGAACTGATACCTGAACCCATCAACTGTGGCCTTCCATTTTCATAATCGAATTTGAAACTTCCTGTAGTCATGGCTTTGGTAAATGGCTCAAAGCTCTTTTCCAAATAGGTCGCATTCTGATTGAGCCCGCCAGCATATTCAAATGTATAGGCCTCCCCTCTTTGCGTATAATAAAATGAATATACCGCCTGGAAAAACTCTGCTCCCTGTGCAATGATCAGATTGGCAATCATCATTTTTTCCTTTTTGTTGAAGATCAGCCTCAGCTCAGGAAATGTACTTCCCTCGGCCAATTGGGCTCGCGCACTCGCCAAAACAGCTTTCCTGATCTCATTGTAGTTCGCACCCGTCCCGGTTACATCTTCTTCAAACGGGAGCACCACATTGGTGAACTGAACACCCAGCATCTGGTTAAAGCTGAATAAAGGTGTAGTGGAGATCTTCACAGGAACCTTCTGGTTCGCATTAATGACCACTATTGATTTCTTGTCGTCAGAAATTTGAACCTTATCAAATTCCAGGTTTTCAATCTTCATCTTTTTCTTTAAAACAAGGTCATTTATCCCGGAAAAGGCAAATGGGGCACTGTTCTGCTTCAAAACACCTGAGCTATCGTAACTCAGGAACACTTGCTTACTGCCCAGGTCCACACTGAACCCAATGGTTTTGTTTTTATCTGTCAGCAGGTAATTGAAGGAATTTGTATTCAAATAATTAGCAACCGATTGTCTCAGTACATTTAAATTCCCGGCTTTATAGGCCGCAGCCTCTTCTGCCGAAGCTTTCACCAACACCAAAATACTTCCGTTTAAATTTCCTTTTAATTTAATGGTGTCCGCACTGGCTTCCAGAATTGAAAATTCAAAATCTGAATACAGGCCCCATCCGGGTGTCCCGCCATTCACCTGCGGATCAGGATCTGCCAGCAAATGCAGATAAGAATAGGTATCAAAATACAGCGATGGTAATGTGGTCGCTTTTAAACGATAAGAGCTTTCAAATGCCGTTTTCCCGGTTATCGCATTAATATCAGCCATCATTTCAACACGGTTCTTTCCATTAAAATTGAAGAGAAAGCCAAAACCTCCCCCTCCGTCCGGAAAAAGATGCCCTTTCCAGCCATTCGCAGAACCACTCAAAAGGTCATTGTATTTGGTCAACGCCTCTGTTAATCTATAATCAGGGCGCATTTCATCTGCGATCTCATTCTTCTTACATGAAAAAAGTAATGGAAGCAGCAGGATATAAAAAAATAATCTTTTCATCTTAATAGGTAATTATTTGGTAGAGTTTAAAATGGCCTGCTTGGTCACTTCCTGTAATTTTCTAAAGTCAATGTTGTATTCCTTCTGATAAAAATCTACCACGATGGATTCCTTTTGTCTCAAGATTTTCTTTGAAGCCTGGGGTACATAAGGATTGTTCACAATGGCATCAAAATACGCCTGTCCGTTGACCAACAGCACAGCAACCGTTTCTACAAAATCCTCATCCGGACTAGCTTTCGCATAAGCCGTAACCAATCCCTGCGTATTGGCTTCTGCATCCGTAGTATTGAACCAGGCAGCAGTGATCTTATCCGGGTTTAAGCCTTTCCATTCTACCGGATACGCATGGATCTGGTGCAGGATATGCGCAAACTCGTGATGGATGGTGTGGAGCATCCTTTGTACTTCTGCTACATTGGCTTTGTCGAACTGGTTGATCACCATCAGCACGATTTTCCTTCCGCCCTCTGCCTGCCCAAGCACCACGGTACCATTATCATTGTACTCCGCACTTCCGGCCAGCTGGAACAGCTTTGGCGAATATTTTTTAATAAAGCTATTTCCTGCCACCTGTTCATAAGGTTTGATATAGATATCCCTTACCGCCGTCATTACAGGTTCAACCTGGCTTTCCAGTACCGGTACCAGGTTCTTGGCATAATTCAGTTCATAAGGGTCCCATTTATATTTCACTTCTATATTGTAGGGATCAACATAATTTTTATCAATCCAGAAATCTAAGGGCCGCTTTACCCAGGTATCCCCGCCCAAACCTACAATCGGCGTGGTTGGCAAGGCTGTTTCTTTTTTACATCCCGGCAAACCCAAGGTCAGGGCAGCAAACAGCATGTAAGTATACATTGGTTTTATCATGGTATTCTTTTCTAGGTCGTTATCTTGGGTTTAATTCAATGCCAGAGCTCTGTACTTCCTCCGGAAGCTGAAACACCCTTTGCGGATCTTTAGGCCCCAAGGTTAAGATCTCTCCATTTGATTTTTTATGCTGTACCGGCAATCCATGTCTGATGATGTCAAACCAGCGCTCTCCCTCAAAGAGAAAATTGACACGTTTAAAATCTAAAATACAGTTGATCAATACCTGGGTACGGTCAGGGGAATCATAAAATTCCATCAGCTTGTCTATAGAGATCTGCAGGCTCTCATCGTAAAAAGGTAAACTCGGACTAACAATAAATTTACTGGCGATATAATCGTTGAGGTCGTTAATTGAGGCATCAAAATTCCCCAGCATCGCATTGGCTTCTGCCCGGTTAAAGAGCGTTTCCTCAGCACTAAAAATGGGGATCATATTATAAGGGATCCCGCTTTCGGCATTTAGGGTCAGGCGAACAAAATGCTCCCTGAATTTGGGGATATTGATGCTGTTTTCATTGCCATAGATATTGTATGCCCAGCTTCCTCCGGTTACATTCGCACTGGTGGTCAGTTTACTCATCAGTTCTGAGGTAAAACCATACCTGTTGGTCGCATAACTTCTTCCCCATCCCGTAGGTGCTTCCACCAGTAAAATATTTGCGGGGTTCACCGCCCGGGTATACTGTGCCTGCAACTCATTGTATTGATAGCTCATGTACTCCGTGCTATTTACAGGTCTCAGATAAGCCGAGAAACTGCCGTTAGAGAATACAGTGCTCGCATATTTGACCGAGTTGGTATAATCCTTTTTATAGAGATAAAACCTGGCGGCAAATGCACTGGCGGCCGAACGTGTAAAATGGTACTTTGGAACCTTATATTTAGAATCGTTAATCAGGGGCATCCCTTCCTTAAGGTCTTTTTCGATCATATCATAGACATAGGCAACGGTTTTGCGCTCATAATGGCCTAGTACAATCTTTTCAGTGGTGGTTACATAAGGAATTCCGGGATCTGTAATTGATGTTTGAAGAGAATAAGGCTTCGAAAATAAAGTCACCAGCATAAAATGCGCATAGGCCCTGGCCACTAAAGCCTCTCCTTTAAAGGGTTTGTATGCTTCGGCACCTTCCTGTTTATTGATGATTTCCAATGCATGGTTTGCCGCCGAGATCGCCTTATATGCAGCATTCCAATAATTTGTGGGAGAATCCCCATCTGTATTTTTGTTGTCCTTAAAGAAATAAGGCATACTGTTGTCCGGATCTACCGCACCTGAACCTTTATCTGAAACGTTATCCGACATAGATTCCGTGAAAGTGATATAATTGGCCTGCGGATAAGCTGTAGCCAGTAGTTCGCCTATTTTCTCCGGAGAATTGAGCTCTGTCCTCATATCCGGCGCCTGGTCCAGGTATTTATTACAGCTTGAAAACACCAGTAAACTGGATACCCCCAGTATAGTTTTGCTAATTAATGTATGTTTAATCATTGTGATATCGTTATAGTCCTACTTTTAGGGATAAGGTAAATTGCTTAGGAATTGGCATGGCTACCCCTCCTGAGCTGAAAAACTCCGGGTCCTGACCGTTCAGCGCCTTATCAGAATACATCAGCCACAGGTTATTGGCCACAAGGCTTAAGGAGCAGTTGCTGAGGTTGAGCCTGGAAGCAATCTTTGCTGGTATATCGTAAGAAAGGTTCACTTGCTTTAACCGGATAAAATCGCCCTTGGCCACACGCTGGGTAGAATAATTGTAATTATTGTAGGGAAAAGAATTGACCAGTCTGCCTTCTTCGCGCTTGTCCGGAATAGAAGGTGAAGCGGCATCTCCGTACAAGACCCAGCGACTGATAAATTCCTCCGGAGCAGCATCCAGCTCAGAATAGGAACTCTTAAAAGCCGGATTTAAACGGATCACATTGCCGGCACTGAACGTAATTAATGCCGATAATTTAAAATTCTTATAGCTGATGTTGTTGAAAAAACCACCCGTTAATTTCGGGTCAATGGAACCTTCATACACCAAATGCGCTGTCTTTAAACTTTGCAGGTATACCGCATCTGACACCACTCCTTCTTCATTGATAAATTGTGGTGTTCCGTTTGTCTTATTTAAACCTTCATACTGCAGCGAGAATAGTCCCCGTTGCGGGTATCCTTCCTTTGCACCGCCATCTGGCCCGATCAGCGACCAGATATTGGGTTCGTTTTTCAGCTTGGTGATCCTGGATTTATTAAAAGCAAAGTTCAGCTGTGTATTCCATTTGACCAGACTATGGTCCAGCACCTTAGCCCCTAAAGTAACCTCCAGTCCGTGCGCATCCATATCTGCGTAATTGGCCAGTTTTACGGCCTCACCGCCTATACCGCCATTGCGGATCAAACCAATCAGGTCGTAACTTTTGTGACTGTAATAATCCATCGCCAGGGAAAACTTATTTTCTGCCAGCCCTACATCAAAACCAATATTGGTCTTGTATAGCTTTTCCCAGGTCAGTTCAGAGTTCTCCAGGTTGATGATGTCTATTGCAGATTCCCTCTCCCCTAAATATGGCCGTCTTGTTGCAGCATTTAACAACACCACACTGGAATTGGTAGCAGGACCGCTGCTGGCCGTTAAACCATAACTTGCCCTAAAAGTCGCCCGGCTCAGCAAGGTCTGCTTTTTGAAAAATGGCTCACCATCTATATTCCATGATCCACTGATGTTCCAGGTGGGCAGCCATCGTGCAGTTCTGGTTTTCCCCATTAAATTGGAACCATCATACCGCACCGTTCCCCCAAAATTGTACTTGTCTTTGAAAGTATATCCGGCATTTAAACCATAGGCCAGAAAACGGTCATACCGGCGTTCCATTCCAAAATAATCGGAATTTCCCTCTACGATCATTTTCACAAAATTCGGATCTAAATAAGGGACCCCACCTTTGTCGAACTGATAGCCATAACCGTTAAAATTTTTAAACTGGCGATCGGCATACCTCAACTCTGAAAAACCATACACCTTCAACTGATGGTCTTCTTTAAAATGCTCATTAAACTCAAGTGAATTTCTCAAATTGTAGCTTTTCAGGGAATTGTCGTTCGTGTTGTAAAATCCACCATAAGGTAAAACCACAATAGGCTCAGCTTCTGGATTTTCAGGATCACGGTATAAAAACTTATTAGCAGCCCGTATCGTCGCATCACCATCAGCACGGTAGGCCATTGGCATATTTGAATTTTCCCGGATGCTGTGCTCCTGATTGGTCTTCGCATACCTGTATGCGCCTTCAAAAGCATATTTCAGGTTCTTCAAGATTTTATATTTCAACTCGCCCTGAACTTTAAAGTCGATGAAACTCAGGTCGATGGTATTGTTTTTCAGCTCATTCAAAATGTTAAACGGGGCAAAGTTTCTCCTGAAATATTCCAGGTTCCCATTTTCGTCGTACGGGGTCAATGCCCTGCTCGTATTGAGCGCGTAACTAAACGGGTTGATGTCAAAATCACGGTTAAACTGTCCGGAAACCGGATCACTCACCCTGCCCAAAGTACCTGGCGCACGCTGGTTCCGGATGGATCCCTGTGTAATCAACCCGTAACTTAACCTGTCATTTGGCGTAAACGTGGCCCTTACATTTCCTGTAAACCGCTCTACATGGTCTGCAACCGTCCACCCACCGTCATTCAGATAACTGGTAGAGACATACAACTGTGATTTATCGGTACCATTGGATACACTGATGGCATGTTCCTGCATAAACGAATTTTTAAACAACACATCAAACCAGTTGGTATTCGCATTGGCATACCGCTCCAGAAAAGCCCTTCTGCTCTCCGGGTTGTTCTTAATCCCAAATTGTCCTTTGGTCTCATCGTACTGGTTGATCAGATCGGCCATCTTCACATAAATCCCGCCGTTTGGAAATCTGGATGTAGCCCCAAAATTCAGCCATCCTTTACGTTCCATCTCCGCATACATGGAAACCTGATCATAAGAGTTCATCACATTAAACTGGGAATAAGAAGGTTTTAAATAGGTGGAGAAATTCCCGGTATAGGAAACTTTTGAGATCCCGATCTTTCCTTTCTTTGTGGTGATTACGATGACCCCGTTCATCGCCCTTGCTCCGTAAAGAGAGGTAGCGGCCGCGTCTTTAAGGATTTCAAAGCTCTCAATATCGTCCGGATTGAGCCCAGCCACCGAAGATCCGATCAAAGTGGAAGGATCTCCGGTAGAGAGCTGCTCATTGGAGACATTCACCACATCCTCCAAAATAATCCCGTCTACTACCCATAATGGCTTATTGTCGCCGCTGATGGAAGTAGCCCCGCGGATCCTGATCTTAGGCGCAGCCCCAAAGGTACCCGATACGTTCTGTACCGAAACCCCTGCAACTTGTCCTTCCAGCATTCTGCTGACATCAGTAATCCCATCTCTTTTGGCATCCGTTGCTTTTACTGTAGTTGCTGCCCCGGTAAACTGCCTTTTATTTACGGTCTGGTAACCGGTAACCACCACTTCGCCCAGCCGCCCAACTTCCTCTGCCAGTGTGGTGTTAAGGTTTGTCCGCCCGCTCACTGCAATTTCCTGGGTCACAAAACCAATGGAACTGATCACCAGGACCGCCTGACTGGAGGCCTGGATCGTATAGGCACCGTCTTTATCGGCAATGGCGTATACCGCTGTTCCTTTTACTTTAATGGTTGCGCCCACTAATGGTTTCCCCTCTGCATCTATAATTTTGCCCTTTATGATATTCTGCTGCATGACGGCCCTGCTTTCATGCGGACCAGCATGAGCAGCTTCGCCGCACATCCCAATAAGGGCAAATGCAAAACAGCTCCGGACAACCGTCTTAAACAGCCGGTCTCTAATTAAATTTACATTCATTGTTTTTTTATGGTTTTTAGAGTTAATTCTTGAATTTCAGGACAAAAGGATCCCCGCCCCCTTGGTTTTTCTTTAAAAAACCAAGGGGTAAATCCTCATTTTTAAGGTTTCTGTTATTTCAAATAGATTTTTCTAATGGCGTTGTTGTTGTTATCTAATATATACACCGTTCCGTCTTTGCTCACCGCGATATCCGCCATACTTGCAAACTGGGCAGTGCCGAAATTTCCATCTTTAAAGCCCCTGTCCGATTTCAGCAATGTGGATACCTCAGCAGATTGCAGATCGGCCTGACGAAGGGCGATGTTAAATGCATCGTTCGAGTCCAGGATTAAGAGCTTACCGTCTACGACCTGCAGTGCCTTAATCGCATTAAACCTTGCATTTGTCCCTATCCCGTCCCGGTAGTCCGTTTCATAGATGTTCCCAAGCCATGGATTAATTACTGGCAGAGGTGTTTGTCCTTCCATCCTGTTTGGATACTTACTGATATATCCGGTATAAGATTCCGGACTCATATACAGATTACCCGCCTGGTCAAAAGCCGGACGATGGGAATAATTACTGGTCGTAATATTTAGCGTAACAAAAGATCCGTTTGATGCTATTCTTAATGCATTTTCGAATCCGCGCATGCCGTAGATATAGCCGGCACGGTCTATACTCATCGAGTATACATATCCAACACGGGTAGAAAAAGTAGAAACCACACCCTGTGGCGTTACTTTCCGGATCAGCTGATTTTGAAAGTCTGCAACATACAGGTTCTCGCCCTCATCCATCACCATGGTAGAAAATCTACTGAAATTGAACAACGCCTGATTACCCGGTCCGTTTTGAAATCCGGCCTGCCCCGAAGCGCTTCCCGCAAAAATGGAAACCTGACCGTTAGGTGTGATCTTAACAATCCGGTTCTTTTCATTCTCGATCGCAAAAACATTTCCCGACGCATCCGCAGCAATGCTGCCATTGGAGGTGATGTTGAGAATGGTTGTTCCAGGGCCGCCGGCAAGCGTACTTACCCCTGCCCTTAAAAATGGCGCAGGTGCCGCAGCATCCAAACTACCCACTTTAACTTTTACAGTGCCTGTCGACAGATTGCCTGGTGTCTTGACCACCAGTTTCGTATCCGTTGCAGACAGCACTGTTGCCGGTACATTATTAAAGGTCACCTGATTATCGGCTGGGTTAGTATTGAAACCGACACCGGTAATGGTAACTTCTGTACCCGCCAAGCCATTTTCCGGACTTACCTTTTTTATCCCTAAATTCTGGTCATAGAATTTAGGGCCTGTAACTTCCTGGTCATTGACCGACACCTTTACGACACCACTACCTGTATTCCCCGGAAGGATCAGTTTCAACTCCGTTTCCATTGCAGCGGTCACCGATACATTGACACCATTAATATACACCTGGTTTTCTTCCTTGTTTTTACTGAAAGTCGTTCCTTTAATGGTCATCTCCAATCCGGCCGGGCCGCTTAGCGGCGTTACCAAAGCAATGGTCGGAAGTGGCACTACGGTGAAATCCGGCCCCGTGGTCCGCTGTTTGTTAATGGTCAGGGAAACCGGACCGCTGTCTACCCCATCAGGTGCAACAACAATCAGCTCATCTTCTTTGGCTTCCACCACCTTGGCGGCCTTTCCGTTAAAATCTACTGTATTTCCGCTCACCAGTTTTTCAAAACCGGTTCCTTTAATCGTTACACGTGTTCCTTTTCCCCCGGTTAAAGGCTTAATGGATTGTATGGCCTGATAGTAAAACTTCGGCCCGCTGGATTCAAAACCGTTCACCTTTACCTGCACCGTGCCGCTACCTGCATTTTCAGGGATTTCCACGACCAGAAGGGTATCACTTGCACTCACCACAGTAGATTTTTTTCCGTTGATAAAAACCTCGGCCGGATCTGTGATACTGCTAAAACCTTCACCCATAATGTTGATATGTGCCCCTGCAGAACCATTGGCAGGAAAGATTTCTTTTAAACTCAGGGACTGGTATTTGTATTGCCCGATGTCGGACTGGTTAGAACCGCTTTTCACTTGAACTGCACCAGTTTTACCACCCTTCGGTGCCCGTACAACGATCTTGTTTTTCTGTAAAGAAAGAATATCCGCACGCAAACCGGAGAAGGTAACTGAAGTATGCTCCCCGCTGGGATCAAAGCCTGTTCCCAAAATGGTGACCAACGTACCCTCATTACCACTGTTCGGGTAATAACTTTCCACTTTAAACGGCTCCTGCACTTCATTTTCCTGCTGTCCCTTTTTACAGGAAGAGATGAGAAACATAAGCAAGTAAATCAATACCGTAAAACTCATTATATAAAATGAGGTATAAGCTCTTTTTTCAATCATTATCTTATAATTTTAAATACCCCGTTTACAATATGTAAAACTCCGTTCCCGCTCAGCAGGTCGGCTTTATCGATCCCTACCGGCACCATATTTCCAGGTCCCTGTAAATTGATTTTGCTGAATACGCCTGCCGGGTCCGAATCGCCCTGAATCAGGTTTACATTCATCGAATACCCGTTCAACATAGTTTGTTTACTGGAACCCGACTTCCCCGTGGTCAGGATATAATCCGATACAAATTTGCGGTCGCTTACGATATGATAATTGATCAATGCTGTAAGGACAGCAGGGTCCGTATTGTTCACATCCTGAATGGATTTCATACCGGCTGCAGCCATGGCTGCATTCGACGGGGCGAAAACAGTATAAGGTCCTTTTTGCTTCAGAAGGGCATACATCCCTGTTCTGATCAGCGCCTGGGAAAACAGGGTGATAGAGTTTTCAGAGGCGATGGCATCACTGATCTCATCAAACTGGTAAGGCTCCAGCACCTTATCCATGATCTGGATCAAACCATTGGAAGCAGGAATGTTTTTAAGTATAATTTTTGAACCGTTTATCGTGATCACGGTATCGGCATCTTTAATCCAGTGTGTCACAAAAAGCTTCCCCCCGAGGGATTCTATCTGCTGGTTAAACAAATAAGGAAGCTTATCCAGCTCAAATGTTCCCTCCAGGATATGGTACTTTGAAATCCGGTTGATCCTTGCCAGGCTTTCTGTCCGCACATCGGTCGTACTTCCATAACCGAAGTTTTGAAAGGCAAGGTTTGATGGTGCCAGAACGGTAAACGGACCGGGCTCTAATAACCTTTTATCATTACTGCTCCTGCTTAACGCAGCCGTAAAAAGAGACAGATTGAAATTATCAGCCATCTTATAGCCTACCGTATTGTAATCTAATTGTTTAATATAATCGTCTTTTTTAAGACAAGATTGCAGGAAGACCCCTGTCAATAACACTGCAAACCAATATTTTCTTTTCATCATGGTGTCTAAAATGAAATTTTAAAACTTAAAGCCTTTTGGCAGCAACAGCCGGTTTAATACATGGATAGTGCCGTTGAAAGCCTGTATATCCCGGTTTATCACTGTAGCCGGTTCGGCATCCGATCCTTTAACCCTGATTTTGATCTCCTCACCATTCCTGATAAACTCCAGGTTATTCTCGTGAATGGGCTGATCCCAGTACGTATCGTAAAGGGTAACATAATTGCCGATAAGCTGGTCCTTCATGTCATTGGAGAAAAAAACCAGTGCATTAGAAGCGGGATTAATGTACAGGCCCGGAACCCTTTCGTTGACATTTCTAACATAGACTCCGCTGTATTGCCAAAAATGGTTATTCAAAACAGAATCCATGGGTAAATAATTGGATACTGTAAACCCATCTTCAATGATATAGGGTGTACTCCGGCTGTTCAGTTTATCCAGGTCGTCCATAGAATAAATCCCGGCCTTATGAAAAGCCTCGTCTGTGGGCGCCAGCACAGAGGAAAAAGTAACATAATCAAGTTTGGAAGAGAATCTTTCCACCTGTTTTGCAGGAAAGCCGGACAACGACAGATAAAATTCATCGTTACTTTCCAGAAAACTTAAATAGAGTTTAAATCTTCCATCCTGCTCCAGGATCTCTTTAATATCTTTTTCAGGCTTAGCCAAAACTCTATGGATCGGGATCAGAGTTCCATTCGTAGCCAGTATGATATCTGCGGTACTGCCGGATACCTGTCCGTTTACCAAAACCTTATCATTCTCAACGTTCAGATAATGACGGTATAAATAGTCCCGAAATTCAGAAGTATTCAGTCCGAAAGCTTCTGTATAATTTTTATTACTGAGCATGGTCAGCAACAACTGATTTGCAGACTCCTTGTCCAAAGTTTCAGGAATAATTTGATTGAGACAGGTATGAAACAGCAGCAGGCTGTCTAAAACCTCCGGTGCAGTCGAATTGATGGATGCCAGGCTATACCCCATCTTTTCGAAAGACTGATTATCAGGCACAAAAACAGTGATTGAAACCTTAGAATTGAGGTCGTTCAAGATCTTGTCCATATGACTTCTTTTCCAGGCTGCACTAAAAAAGGTATAAGCTGATTTATTCAGCGTTTCCTGAACGGTCGTCTTCGACTCATGATAAGGAATTTTCTGACCGACAGGCTCCGGCATATATTCTTTTTTTACGCAAGACGATAAAAAGAGAGAGAGCAGGGTGCAGATAAGTATGTATGTCTTCATCTTGTATATTTTTATTTACGGATAGTGGCCTCGTCAGGATATATAACCAGATTTTCAATTTCATGTACCATTCCATTTGTATTGAGGATATCAATGGTATCACCTGGCCCCAACATCGATTGCCTTACAATAGGATCATTGGAAATGGAGGTTTTAATCACAAACAGATTGAAGAAGTAATCACCGATTCCATAACTATACTCTTCATCTCCTGGAATTGGAAGCCTGATAGGCGCACCTGTTGGATCAAAACTTCCGTTTCCCCCCTTCTTTTTCAGAATGGTAAGATCAGACCGGAAAAACTGAAGATTAAAAGTATAAATGCCAAACAACCTGTTTTTAAAAGCGGCAGGATCCATTTTTTCTATATCCTGCTGCGTCAGCTTGATTTTTTCAAACGCAGAATTAGGCGGCGCCATTACAGTCCACGGACCGGCAGTCGACAACCGGTCCAGCAGGTTAAACCTTTTTAAGGCTGCTACAAAGATGCTGTACTTCGCCCTGCTTTCCAGGTACTGCTTAACGGTACCCGGATGGTATTTGATCACCTTATCAATCACATGAAAGATACCGTTGGATACATTAACATCAACCTTGGTAATCCTCGATCCGTTGATATAAAAATCATACCCCACATCCTGGCCCAAAGCCAGATAAACAGGTACATTTCGCAGGGTATTAAAGGGGTTGTCGACCGTCATTTTGGCTACGTCCATGCTGCTGACCCTTTGCGTTACAATATGATATTTTAGCATATCCCTCAAACTGTCCACATTCATCTTCTGGAGATCAGCTGAGGTCATAATACCCATGTTGTTAAAAGCAAGGTCCGTTGGCGCAAAAACGGTAAACGGGCCCGGGCCATTCAGCACTGCTGTGAGGTTTGTAATTCTAAGGGCCGCGCTAAAGAGTTTAAACTCATAGTTGTTGTTTATAAATTCTCCCGCGGGCCTTAATTTTAAATTGGGCTCAAATAAACTTACCCGATCATGTTTACAACCGAAAAGCAGCAGTAAAACAAGAAGAGAAGCCATATGCACTGAAAATTTCCGTTCAGTACCCGTATATTTTTGTTGATATAATGTCATTGGTTATAGTTTAAGGTTTAGGCCGTATAGAATTAATAGGAAGGCGGCGCATACTTGCGCTGTATGGTGGTTAAAAACACTCTCCCATTCACAATTTCAATGGTATTTACCGTACCAAAGGTTTTTGGATTGTACTTTCCTGAATGCACATTGACCAGCAAATTAGGCAGTATAGCAGCTCCGCCATAATCGGCATAAGGCCTGACCTGCCCGTTTTCATAGCAGCTGATGGCTGCAAAATTACCCTGTGCATCATGGTAAATTTCATTGACCAGGTAATCCTGCAGTGTGCTGCCTGGCGGAACAAGGTGGAACTTCTGCCATATTTTATTGGAAATGGTGTCTTTTGAAGGCCCTGGAAAAACTGGAAAACTAAAATAAGTATTCACCTTACCGGACTCCGTATCCCGGCGAACAGTACCCATAAAAGCTTTGTCGTGTCCTTTTACGACTTTATCGTACCAATATCCCTCTCCTGCTCCATAGTCTACCAGCGAATAATAGACGTTCATCACGTCTTTAATACCAAAATTCAGTATACCCATCTTTTCATCAATGTCTTTAAAACCCGCATGGGCCTCCCAAAAACCTTTGGCGCTCATGTTGTAGATATTCACATACACCAGCGAATCTGCCAATGGTATTTTATGAAATTGTTCCTGCCTCAGGATCATCCCATTCAGGTGGGTATTAAAATCTTTTTGTAACAAGTGCAGTGTATATACTTCTCCCTGCTCCATGTTCAATACGGTATCAACCAATACCTTCTTTCTTAAATAAGCCGGTAATTGTAAAAATGGCACATCGCTTTTTGGCCGGTAAACAAACATGAACCTTTTCTTTCCAGAGGGAATTTGCGCCCAGCTGCTCAGGTCGAAACCATTGAGGATAGGCCCTACCAATACATTTTCTTTCCCGGGGTATTCCGGATTAAATACAGAAGTACTGTTTCCAATATGTGAAGGATACGGCGGTGCGTAATAATCCCTTTGGTCCAGGAAGTCACCTATGACTTCAGCTCCTGTCACCACCCCATCAGCACCAACTTTTGGATCGATGAGCATCGTAAAAATAGGCAATTGATCGTTCTTGTTTTCTGCCGTAATTTTATAGTTAAAATTATTAAATACCCTTAAATAAGCAGGTGAGTCTATCTTCGTGTATTCAATTTTGCTGCAGGCGCTTAGAGAAAACAGTAAAACAATCACATAATTTATTTTCAAATTTTTCATCTTACTTGATTTATTGGTTGTGTTTAATGAAAATCATTTTCGCTTTAAATTCCGCGGGGACCTGGTTGCCTGTTCTTCCGATCAGGGCAACACTGTATACTCCAGGCTCATGTGCAGGGAGCTTTTTAGAGGACGAGGTATACAATTCCTTCCTTGCAATAAAATTATCGTTGGTCAAAACCTTAATATCATCTGCCCATATTCCAGGCGTAACCTGCGGCGTGGAGCGATACGCAAGGATCTCGTACGACTTGATCTTCCAATCTCCCCAGGTATATGGAAAATAAGCAGGCAATTCGCCAGGTTTAAGGTTATACACTGCAGGGTTATCTTTTGCCCCGCCTATAACCTGTCCGTTATTCGTCGTGATGGTGAGGTAAGGTAAATCCGGACAAAAGTTAAAAAAGCGCTTGCTAAATGGCAGGGTATAATGCTGATAACCAAATGATCCATCATCTTCCGAATTCCCCATATGCAGATCACCGCTCAGATCATTGCTGCTCACCGATATCCTGCCTGTTCCATCGGCCGCCGGGTAAAGCCAAAAGGTATAATTCATTCTTGCATCCAGGCTTTGCTCTAGCTGCGCCAATACCTTGCCGCCGGCGTCTACCGCCTCAACCTGATATTTTCCGTTCTCTTTAATTTGGTACTTGCTGTATTCGCCGTATTTTATGTTATTCTCCATAGAAACTCCGTTTAAGCGGAAACTCACCGTTTGTCCGGGCAGCGCATTTACCCCTTGTACCCTGGCATACGACATATTTACCGGAGGTTCTTTGTCTTCTATAATTTTAAACAGGTTTTGATATTTAGAATCCGTATACCCCAGTTCATTGATGATAAATTCGCAAGGCAACGGGGTTACGATAATGGTATATACCCCTCCCGGCTGATAGGTCTGTATAGGTGCATACACAACATTGGAAGGGTCAAATATGCTCCGCGGAAGGGAAGAACTCGGCGGGTCAAGTATCCGGTAAACGTTATTACCGGTAGCGCCCGAAATTTCCCGGCCCAGGTGCGAAAGCACCTTAAACTGATACGTTCCATAAGGGACTTCTACATACTCAGAAACCTTTTTTGCAGGATCCACATTACTGGTTGCATCACTTACCGGCAGTCCGTTTGCATAAGTCAGTGTAATATCTCCGTAATGCTCTTCAAACGGGCCATTAAAATTAGACCTCTGCCCCAGTAAATAGGTCAGGTTGATGACCCTGATCTTAAAATAACCCGGTTTAGATACCGTTTCATCGCGCTCAGCGGCAAAATACTTGCCTTTACCCCCTAATACAGGTTCCGGAACCACATAATAATCCATATTCCTGTTCTTTTCCAAAGCAATGGAAAAGTTGGTTTTCTCGTAAGGGAGCCTGTTGGTGCCCAAAATTTGAAGCTCCAGGTCCAGACTGTTGTCCGACCGGAAAAGCGACTTCGGCACCCGCCAGATATAGCCTACTTTACCATCAAAATTTTCTCCGCTCCACCAGCTGTTGCCAAAACGGCCGTCTTCGGGAAAATATTTAGTGCCCGGAAATTTATAATGGTTTTTCTTATATAAAGGGTCAGTAGGCTCCAGCGGGGCAACAAAATTGGTTAAGCTGTCGCCATTGGCAATCACCTGGTCATAGCCATATAAATCGATGATCCTGGTATGCGACAATTCTCCGGTTACCCGCTCTATTGCCGAATCTCTCTGAAAATCTGCTTTATCTTTTTTACAGGACAAAACCAGTAGTAAAGAAAATAAGGTGAGCAGGCAAAGCCATCTTCTATCGGGCTGATTTTCTATCTTCAGATTTACTTTTTCAAACATGTTTAAAATAATTTATAGGTAAAACCAAGCATTACTTCCATTCCCCTTTTAAAACTCCGGTTGAGGTACTCATTGCCATACCAGGTACCGCCTGTGCCTGGGTTGGCATAAACAGTCTGGATGTTCGGGTTTAAGATGTTTTTTGCATAACCCTTAAAAACTACCCGTTTGGCCAGCTTCTGACTGAACACAAAATCCAGCATTGGCACCGGGCGGCTGTACAGGTCGGGTTCACCTGTTAAATTGATCTGAACCAGCCTTTCCCCAACCATATTAAAAGAAGTAGTAAGGTCGGTCCCGGTCTTTTTATTGGTATAATTTAGCCAGGCATTGATAGAATAAGGTGCCTGTTCAAACAAGGGACTGTTTTTAGGGGTATGCCTGTCCAATGATTTATTGGCATTGTAACGTGCCGCAGATTTAGTAATGATGCTTTGCGCCAGCATCAGATTGGAGCCGATAGAGAAATTATCCAGGGGATCCCAGGTCCTGCCCAGGTCTTTGACCACCTCCATTTCTATCCCCCAGACCTTACCCGTGTTCTCATCATTTTGATACTGGATGGTCGGGAATTCAGGATAAGTTGCCGAAAGTCCGTCTGTTTTTAAGTTAAATACCCGCACCAGCTGGTGGTCAATCTGTTTTCCAAATACCGAAAAAGCCAGTACTTCACCCGAAGCAGGAAAATATTCCCACCGGAAATCCAGGTTTTTGGTATGTTGATTCACGAGTTTTGGGTTCCCGATCACCAACCCCATTTGAAAAGCATCAAATTCAAATACGTTGGTAATTTCACGGAGTTCCGGCCTGGCGAGGGTCGTGTTAAACGCAAAGCGGAAATTCATATTCTCATGCAGGGAATAGGTTAGGTTTGCAGAGTAATATGGCTGATAGTTCACATTGTGAATAGAGTTTGGTTCTACCAGGATCAAAGGGATCTTCGACCCATCGGCAGTCCGCTTGGATAAAGCCGGGTCCAGGAATACATTAGATGTATCTACTACAGATCCAATACTGGTCATCTCAAAACGGACACCACCGGCAAACCGGATCCTTTTGGAGAGCTTCACATCCAGCATACCATAGATAGCATTGGTTTCATAGTAACCTTTATAGTTGTTTGGCGATTTCTGGCTATTGTACAAAAATCCACCAACCGGCATCATGCCTTCCCCCTGACCAGGTCTTGGCGCACGGATACCAATCACTTCATTGCTCACCAGGCGGTTTAAATCGCCTTCTACATCATAAATTGGGCTTGCACCATAACCTGTGAAATTCGATCCGGGCAGCATCAGATGATTTTCTGTGAAACTTCTTTCCCTGTACAGGTAATTTACTCCAGTTTTAAACTCCTGTTTTTGCCCCAGTAAACGGAAAGGAACACTTAAATCTGCCTTATAATTGTAGTTCTTTTCATTCAATTTACGCCATCTTCGCCCGTTAGGCTCGGCCTGTATAATCCCGTAAGCGCCAAATCCGTTTACATAACCGGAAGTGAGGGCGTATAAATGCTTGGTATACGTAGCTCCTCCAACATCACCTGGTTCCCCGATCTTGGGCTTATTATACCAGCCACCACCTGTTGGTGTATAGGTAGCGAGGGTAATGAAGCGGTAATCGGGTTCGTTCTGGCTGGACCTTGAGGATGCCATATTGTAACTTAACCGGGGTGAATACGGCCCTTTAAGAATCTTATGCTCTCCCTGAAAATTAAAAATATTCAAGGTGCGGTAAGACTGTTTGATGGAATAAATATCGCTGGTTACATCCCCTGGTAATCCTGAATATTGATATCCGCCATACAAATTCGTGGCCGTACTTTCACCACCCCAGCTGCCCATGTACTGGGCACTGATCTCATGCCTCTCGTTAAACCGGTACGCCAGTCCGGCAAGCACCCCATAGTTTAAGATTTCTACTCCGGTATTTTCCTTATAGGTCTGATATCTACCCATATACAAGCCATTTGGCGTTACATAATTGGGGATATTTCTGAAACTATATACATCTTTATTACCGGTGGTTACCCCCTGATAAATACTATACTGGGTTAAATCACCTCCATAGGTATCCGTAATCCTGCGGTAATAGTTGCCGCCCAGGATCACACCGATCTTGTGCTTTTTAAAGACCTCAAAATTATTCCCGTAGGTCATAGAATACAGCTGGTTTAAAGGAGCCCTTTTAAAGCTTGTTTTCATGACCGGGTCAAACCCTTGCATAATGGAGTTGACACGCGCCACTTCTTTTTGGGTTGCCGCACTATAATTGGTATTGGCAATCATTTTCTGAATAGAGCCTAACCCGTCGGGATACAACTTGGAAAGCGCTAAGAAATCGGGTGACAGGTTCTTATTATTGATCTTTGCACCCAATATCCCCATATCACTGTTGTAGAAACTATTGTAATTTCCACCCACACCAACGTTGGAATTAAAGCCTGTCTGGGCAACAATTTCGAACATTAAAGAATCCGGTATAGACTTGGTTTTGAGCTCAATAATCCCCGATGCTGCATCGGCGGGCTTATCCGGGGTCACGGTTTTATAAACGGTAATATTATCGAGCAAAGAGGCCGGGACAAGGTCCAAAGGAATAGAGGTGCGGTCTGGATCAGAAGAAGCCAGCCTAACCCCATTGAGCTGTGCAATTACACTCCGCTCACCCAATCCGCGTATGGCGACGAACTTCTCGTCGGTTACTGTTACACCGGTTACCCGCTGTAAAGCCTGGGTCGTAGTGATACTTGCCGTACGTTCAATCTGCTGGGCAGAAATCGCATCCTGAACAATCCCGGAAAGCCGTCTTTCATCCAGCACTGCAGCTTCGGTATTGACTTTTCTGCGGGCATGAACGGTGACCTCCCTTAAGTCGTTGCTCAGGATTTTCATGCCTACACTTTGTACAGACCTGGAATCGTTGACCCTAATCTCTACCGTTTGATAGCCCAGCGACTGGAATTGCAGCGTGATGCCGTAGCTGGGGATCTTTAAAGAAAAACCGCCCTGGTTATCTGTTATCGTATAGATCTGAGAGCCCTTGACTTTCACAGATACCCCAATTAATGGTTCTTTGGTCTTCTCATCCAGCACTTTTCCTGTAATCTGGAGCTGGGCGGATTTATTGATCACGGATACAAAACCGTCGATCACCACATAAGTGAGCGCGGTATTGGACAGCACCTGCTCGAGGGCATTACGGACTGTAATCTTAGGTGAAGAAATATTCAGTCTTTTTTCATATCCCCTGATTAAATCGTCTCGCATCAGAAAGTGGACTCCGCTTTGCTTTTCGATCACAAGTATACTTTCTTTCATACTTGCGTTTTTAATAGACAGACTGATGGTCTTCTCTAATTCCTGACCGCGTCCTTCCCCCGCAAATAAAAGACTTACAAATAATAATTTCGTAACTGTTAAAACAAATGAAAATCTCATTAGAAATTTGACCCTGTCATTTTTAATCAAAAAAAATCTTACAGATGGATAAGGAATAAATCCTTTTTGCATACTTTTATAGAATTATAGGTTATTCTCGGGTTTCCGAAATAGTCTGTTAATTATAATAACCATGCTGACGTCGAAATCTTTTGGTTATTAATTCATATGAAGCCGTTCTCCGAAAGAGGACGGTTTTATTGTTTCTAGTGTAAAATTTTATTGGTCATGGCGGTTGGTTGGTTTGGTTGGTGAATAGATTGAGTTGGTTGGTCAATATATGGTGATGGTACGGTCCTTTAAGGTATAATGAAACCCAAATGACGCGCTCAGACCGTCCAGAAATTTGGATACCGGCATGTTTCCATCTAAAGTGACAGTTATAGGAATCTGCTTCAGCTTTTCCGTAGTAATGGTAATGGATACATTGTACCAACGGCTGATCTGCGTGGTTAATTCCAAAAGAGGGGTTCCATCAAATACCAGCTGACCTTGCTTCCAGTTTTTTATATTCTCAATATTGAAATTCGATTTATGGATTCCCGATTGGATATTATAACTTACCTGTTCACCGGGAAGTAAAACGGCTAGTTGCTGAACCTGATCGCGTTCAATGCGGTCAACTTTGACCCGCCCACTGGTCACAGAAACTAATACAGAACTTCCCTTAAATGCACTGACTTTAAAAGTCGTTCCCAGTACTTGTGTCCTGATTTGGTTGCTATAAATGATAAATGGTTTCTCTTTATTTTTAGTAACCTCAAAATACGCCTCACCTTCCAATTGAACTTCTCTGCTATTACCTGAAAATTTCTCTGGAAAAGACAATGTACTTCCCGGCCCAAGGTACACATGGGTACCATCGGCCAAAGAGAAATTGGAATGCCTGCCCATTGGATTTCTTTGCACCAGCTCCTTCCCCTTCATTTGAACTGCATTACTTCTTTTAGTAGAAACCTGGTAAATGCCTATTCCCAAAATCAAAGCTGTAAAAACTGCAGCATAACGAAAGACCATAGTAAGATCTGTCCTTTTCTTTTCCGAAACGACCTTAGCTGGTTCATTTTTAAACTTCAAACTCCATTCTCTCTTCCATTCGGATAAAATGCTTGGGTCAATCTCTCCGTCTTTGGCCAGCTCCCAATGCTCATTCAAAAGTTCATTTAATACATTTTGACCCACAGCCGTTTTAATGAACTGATTGATTTCAGTAGATTCCTCTGAAGAGCATTCTCCTTTTAGAAACTTTAACAGGTTGGTTTTGTTGATGCGCTGCTCCATTCTGGTTTAAAATGTTTAGGGTTCTATTAAACTAAACACTTATTTCAGCAGATAGTACTATTGGTTACATAAAAATATTTTAATACTTTCCATATATCTTCTGTTAGGATGAATCATATCTTGCTGGGGTCTTATTGGGATAAGGGTACCTTTCTCCCAATAAGACCCCAGCAAGACCTCAAGCAGATATGAGAGAGCCCAGCTTAAGCCATAATTCTATATCGAAAATATTAAGCTCCGGTAACAACAGAGAAAATCACAGGCAAATTGGTTTCGTGACATAGTCATTAAAAAGAAATTAATATATTCATGTCACCAAACCAACCAACAATGATCCCGTTAAAAAATATGCTGAATGCAAAACAAAGAAATTTGTTACTCATCAACGGATGGCACATTAGCTTCCTGATGATGCTATTTGGAGCCATTAGTATTCAGCATGACCACTATCTTATGATGGCTGTATTGTTCTCCCCCTTTTGTGTCTATGTCATTTTCAGCATCTACTTACTCCGCATCAGAATAAAGATCAACAAGGACAAAATCCTTAAAATAACAAAGTGGCAAAGGAATTAAGAATAAGAGTTACAAATAACCAACTAAACAGGTCTGCGCCCAGAAAAATAGATTTTAATGGTCGAACCTCAGGGCCTGTAAGGTCCAGAGAGACCATTACATCTATTTTTTAAAAAGAAAAAAACCGGATGCTTAGCGTCCTAGATCTTCAATAATAAGTTTTGCCGTCCTTTCAGAAGCACCAGGTAAACCCATTTTCAGCGCCAGTTCTTCATAATCCAGAAGCATCCTGTCCCTCTGGTTCCCATTAAGCAAAGGCTTCAGATCCTCAAAAATCTGTTCTGTATTGCAATCTTCCTGGATCAGTTCTTCAACTACTTTCCGGTTCATAATCAGATTTACCAATGAAATGAAACGGATCTTAACCACCATTCTGGCAATTGCAATAGACAATGGATTACCTTTATAAACCACTACCTGAGGGACTTTAAACAGGGCGGCCTCTAAAGTTGCTGTACCAGAAGCCACAACAGCGGCACTTGCCACCTGCAATAGATCGTAGGTCTGGTTAAAGATCAAGCTTACCTTTTTTGTACCCGTAAACTGCCGGTAGTAGTCTTCTGTAAAAGATGGTGCTGCTGCTACTACGAAATGGCAATCGGAAAATCGTTCAGTTAAGCTAAGCATAACCGGAAGTAAACGTTCTATTTCTTGTTTTCTGCTTCCGGGCAATAAGGCGACCACCTTGTCTTCTCCAATCTGATGGATCTCCCTGAAAGCAGGGTTAGGTGTAAAATTTGCTTTCTCATCCAGTAAAGGATTGCCTACGTAGTCCACATTCATCCCCCATTCTTTGTAAAAATCCACTTCAAAAGGCAGGATACAAAAAAGCCGGTCTACAATCCTTTTAATCTTTAATACCCTTTTCTGGTTCCATGCCCAAACTTTTGGCGAAATGTAATAAAATACACGGATGCCATTTGCTTTGGCAAATTCTGCAATCTTGAGGTTAAAACCAGGAAAATCAATCAGAATCAGCGCATCTGGCTGATCGGCCAGAATATCTTCTTTACAAGTTTTAAGGTTCTTAAAAATGGTACGCAGGTTTAAAACAACTTCAGCAAAACCCATAAAAGCCATTTCTGCATAATGCTTTACCAGATGCCCTCCCTCAGCCTTCATTTTATCTCCGCCAAAGTACCTGAATACTGCCTCAGCGTCATTCTTTTTCAAGGCTTTCATCAGGTTGGAGCCGTGAAGGTCGCCGGAAGCTTCTCCTGCTACAAGATAATACCGCATTATTGGCGAACTTTATACACAAAGAAAGCCAGGGCCCAGATAAAAGTAGCACTCAGCACACCACGACCTGTATTTTCTTTGTTTTGTTTAAAAAAATATTTGAGCAGCAAGGCATTTACCCCAATACAGCCGATCAATAAAAGATCTGCTTTAGCCAGATAAGAAACCACATGCATCACGTACCAGGCTATTCCAATGAGCAGACCAGGAACCAGGATACCAATCCCAAATCCTGTAAGCACTGTATCTTTGATTTGCTTAAACATCAAATGTCCATGAATTTAAAACCGGGATGGCATGGTGGGCGGTCAGATCAAACTGAACCGGAACAACTGAAGTATAACCATTGTCCAGTGCCCATACATCGGTATCCTCTCCTTTATCATTGTTCTGAAACACACCGGTCAGCCAATAGTAAGGTCTTTGGTAAGGATCCTTTCTTTCGTCAAATTCTTCGGCCCATTTGGCATTGGCCTGCCTGCATATCTTAATACCTTTGATGTCTGCACCATTAGGGAAGTTGACATTTAGCAATGTTGCAGGGGGAAGACCATGCTCCAGCACCTGTTCACAAATTACTTTAATAAATTTCTTGCAATGGCTGAAATCCGCTTCCTGAGCATAGTCATCTAAAGAAAAACCTATAGATGGAATCTGCTCGATAGCACCTTCTACTGCTGCAGACATGGTGCCGGAATAAATTACATTGATGGAATTGTTCAATCCATGATTGATACCTGAAACACAAAGGTCCGGTTTCTTTCCTTTAAAAATCTTATTCACTGCCAGTTTCACACAATCAACCGGTGTTCCTGAACATTTATACATTTCAACACCTTCATACAGGTCTACTTTATCGAAACGAAGAGGTTTCCCTATGGTAATGGCGTGCCCCATTCCGGATTGAGGGCCATCTGGTGCAACCACAACTACATTACCCAGTTCCTGAACCACTTCTATTAGGTTTTTGATACCCGGAGCAGTGATCCCATCGTCGTTAACGACTAAAATATTCGGTCTTGAATGTTGTGCTTTCATTTGTATTGCTGTTTAATGGATTAAATTTTAACCACACAAAAATACAAGAATTAAACAGATTAATCAGGATTATCCTGAATTCAGCTACCAATATTATACAGGTTCCTATTATCTTTGATCGTAACATAAAGGGCAGAAATGCATCTTATGTTGGCTAACAAGCTCATTATTAAAAAAACTTGATATGACCAAAAACAAACTATTACTGATTGCTGGTTTTCTACTCACCGGAACGGCCTTAATGGCCCAGTCGGCCTATCAGTGGAAAACCGCATCCTCAGGTGGCTACTCTTATAAGTATGTGACCAATGATCCTTCTAAATCCCGTTTTTATACCCTAAAAAATGGGTTAACGGTAATTCTTTCTCAAAACACGAAGGAGCCGAGCATTGAATTCCGTATGGCGGTACGCGCGGGAAGCAACACCGATCCGCGCACCAATACTGGTCTGGCCCATTACCTGGAACACCTGCTATTTAAAGGTACTGATAAGTTTGGAACAACAGATTATGCAAAGGAAAAGCCTTATTTAGATAAGATTGATGCGCTTTACGAACAATACAATAAAACGACAGATCAGGTCAAACGCAAAGAGATCTATAAACAAATTGATAAAACTTCGGGCGAAGCCTCTAATATTTCTATTGCCAATGAATATGATAAAATGATCCAGGGACTGGGTGGTCAGTCATCCAATGCGCACACTTCTGTAGAAGAAACGGTATACCAGGAAGATTTCCCTTCAAATGCCGTTGATAAATTTCTGGCCTTACAGGCAGAGCGTTTCCGCAACCCGATTTTCCGTATTTTTCATACGGAGCTGGAAGCGGTATATGAAGAAAAAAACCGTGGCCTGGATAATGATGGCAACAAAATGTACGAGGGTATGTCCAATTTGCTGTTTCCTACACACAATTACGGCCAGCAGACCACTATAGGTTTGGTAGAGCATCTGAAAAACCCATCCCTTATAGAGATCAAAAAATATTACCACAAATACTACGTACCAAACAATATGGCAGTGGTTTTAGCTGGTGATTTCACCCCGGATGAAATGATTAAAAAGGTAGACAAAGCTTTTGCCTATATGCAGCCAAAACCTGTAGAATTATACAATCCTGCACCAGAAAAACCGCTAACCAAAATTCAGACACTGGATGTATATGGTCCAAGTGCTGAAAACATGCAGATCTTTTATCGCGGCTATGCTGAAAATACCAGGCAAAGCCTCCTGCTGGACCTGATTTCAAGCATTCTTTCTAATGGAAAGGCAGGTTTAATAGACATCAATCTAAACAAACAGCAGAAAGTACTGAAAGCTGGCGCTGGTTATCAGCAAATGAAGGATTATGGCTGTCTCTTATACACATCTAAAAGGGGGGGGGGGGGGGGGGGGGGGGGGGGGGGGGGGGGGGGGGGGGGGGGGGGGGGGGGGGGGGGGGGGGGGGGGGGGGGGGGGGGGGGGGGGGGGGGG
>NZ_JAELTV010000419.1 GCF_016429005.1 Pedobacter sp. ASV19 | reverse complement strand
AGATGTGTATAAGAGACAGTTGTTACACTAGTTTATGAAATTAATAGGGATATTTTGCTACATTGATTTTAATAAAATCTAATTGAGGTATTAAAATAGACTACTCTTAATGCAATTCAAAACCATAGGCTTAAAAATAGGTGTTTTAGTGTTTATTGGGCTGGGTATAGCGCTTTATATAGGCTTGTCGTTTAGTCGTATTCTGGTTCCATTGTTTCCAATTATTGTTGGGCTTTTGGTATGGTACGTAACTAAAACCCAGCGTAAATTAATTAAAACGGCTACAACACCTATTTACCAGATTGCCGAGGGTTGGGTTAAAATACAGGGAACAGTAAGTGCACCAAAAACTTTTGAAACGCCTTATTTTAAGCAAGAATGTATTGCTTATACTTATAGAAAAGCAGATATTAGCTACAATAGTGAAGATAATGCCGAACGTGAGGGCAACGTAATTATAGAAGAAGATTTTCAGGATTTTTATTTAACCAATGCAACGGGTAAAATAAAAGTAGTTCTAACTAGCCTTAATCTTGCCTTTTTACCTGCCAAATCAGATACGATACATAGTATTAAGTATGCGGTAGATGATATTCGCTATACCGAAAGAACCCTTAAAAACGGCGATTTGATAAGTGTTTTGGGTTATGCGGTTAAAAACAGTAACTATGAGTTCGAATTAAAGGAACATGGTAGCCGGCCATTGGTTATTTCTACGCCAGATTTTGAGGATAAAACAAAGAAATCGTTTAAGGTTTTTAAATACTTAATGCCTTATTTTATCTTGATGTATTTCGCGGTAAATTACTTTTTACTTTTTGCGCCGGTTAAACAGCATATGGAAATAAGCACGGCATTCGTTCTTTTTATCTTTTTTGGTATGCCCATTTTGGGTGTTGTTTTCGGGGTAATTGGAAGCCGGTTTTCGGGCTTTGCTAAAGATGTAATATCTGGTATTGGTGGGATTTGTTTTGTAGTATCGTTGTTAAGTTTTCCCTTGTTATGTCTTTTGTTTATGACAAAGACTGAATTTTATATCATCGAACGTGTCTGGGCGAGCGTATTACTCTGCACAACATTGGCATTTATAATAAACTACCGAAAAATAGAGGGGGCTTTTTGATTTTGGGCGGAGATCGTGAATGGTTTATGGAAATAAAGATAAAAGATCTACTTATAGCTTTAGTGCTACTAATGATTACCCCGGCGGTATTTTGCCAGTCAAAGGGGACTATTATCCGTTCTGATTTCAAAAAATATTTTGATCAATGTGGAGTAGATGGTGCTGTGGCGATTAAACCGGGACAATACCGAATGAGAATTATGTAGTGAAGTGGCCTGGGAAAACTGATACTTTAAAATATGGTTACAGGCCTGATATTTATCATGATATCAATGTAAAGGATGCATTTAAAGTTTCTGCCGGCTGGGCATTTATTGAACTTGCAAAAAGGATTGACAGAGATGTTTACAAGAGGTACCTTACTCAATGTGGGTATGGCACTATGGGGACTAAATAGAATTCTGATTAAGCCAGATAAATAATAAAGGTTTTGGAAATAGTATTGATTTTAGACATTGCTTTCAAACATTTTCATGTTGAAGTTGGTTAATGGAGAGTTTTAAAAAAACAGAACTATGGAAGAAGCATTTAATGTCAAAATTAGTTATGGCAATCAAGCAGTTACTTTGACGATACTGCACCATAAAGATTATTTTAAAGTGATTTATTTTGGCGGAATTATCGGGGCGGTCCGGCAGGTGGATGGGGAGTGGGAGCTGATGGATTTTCAAGAAATTGATGCAGGGGATTTGCCTCGGTATACTCCTGATGCGAAAGGGGAAAGATTAGAGATTGTTCTTGATGAGCATACTGTTTATGCTATAGGTAAGGAAATTGAACTTTATAATCCTGGGAATGATTGACTTGATGCGATGAAAACTCTGCATCTCTTTTCTCACTGGACCTTACAGGCCCTGAGGTGTGAAAAGAGATGCAGGTTTTTTTGGTGCAGACCGGCTATGGCGGTGATTAATCTTTAGTCGTCGTGTCTGCGCCAGTTTCTTTCTCCGCGGTCATAGTCACGGTGTTTGTGATGGCCATGTCCGTGTTCTTTGTACCTTACATATCTTCTGTCGTTGTCGTCATCATCATAGTAGCGATCTGAGCGGTCGTAACGGATAACTGTTTGGGAGCGACAGGATCTGTATTTAGCGTATCTCATGATGATTGGTTCTTTCTTTTTATTGTTGTGGGCTCTTCTATTGGGTTTTTGGTTGGAAAGTGGTGCTTTCGGTTTGATGAATTTCTCTACAAAGTGTGGTTTGTTGTGGGGGTAGGCTAGGGATGGTGGTGATTCTAAGTTTGTTAGTAATTCTTAATTTGTTAACTTTGAGGCCTAAATAAAATCATGATTAAATTATTTGTAGTTGGTTATCCATTGGATATTCAGGAGGCGGATGTTATTGAGCTTTTTAGTATCCATGGAATGGTACATAGTATTCATTTATTGACCGATAGGGTTACGCATAGTCCTAAAGGTTTTGGGTTTATTGAGATGGTGGATCAGGCTGGGGCTGAGCGGGCTATTGCTGCGTTAAATGGTATTGTACTGAAGGGACGGAAGCTAACGGTAAAGCTTGCTGATGAAAATCGGGAACAGAGGCCTAGGGTTTTTAAAGAAAACAGGTTTCCTGGGATAGTGGATCGTACTGGTGATAGTATGGTGGGTGAGGTGAAGGGTAAGCGGCCAAGGAAGTTGGTTTCTAATGTTTTTAGGGCTGATAAATAGCTTTTTGCATGGGTTTGTTGTTTTTGGGTGAGCAAGAATTAGGTTTTTTTTGGGATATCCGGGGTTGGTGGGTATCTTTATGTAGTAACTTTATGGTTGATCCAGTATTACAATAAATTGGATGAGCGCATGCAAAAAGATGAAATAGAAATTTTTTATCCGGCCAGCAAACAAGCCTGGCGAAAATGGCTGGAGAAAAACCACCTCTCTAAGCAAGCTGTGCGGCTTGTATTTTATATCAAATCTTCAGATAAAAAATCGATTACCTGGGGTGAGGCTGTTGAGGTTGCTCTTTGTTTTGGTTGGATTGATAGTAAGAAGGTAAAAATTGATGAGGAGTCGTCTCATCAATTTTTTAGTAAAAGAAAATCTAACAGTACTTGGTCTAAGATCAACAAACAGAAAGTGCTGCAACTCATAGAAGGTGGTCTAATGACTGAGGCTGGTTACAGAAGTATTGAAACTGCGAAGCAAAATGGTTCGTGGACAATATTAGACGAAGTTGAAGAATTGATCGTTCCGAAAGACCTGGAGATGGAATTGAAAAGCAAACCAGATTCGGAGCGGTTCTTTTTTGGTTTAAGCAGGTCGGTTAAAAAGGCAATTTTGCAATGGCTTGTTCTTGCAAAGCGTCCGGAGACCAGACAAAAAAGAATTGCTGAGGTTGTAGAGCTTGCTGGGCAGAAACAGAAGCCAAGACATTTACAGTAAGAGGTTAAAGAAATATTAGGTTATTGATATGATGTAACTGCTTGTATAGGTGGAGTGGTGTTAAAACTATATTGAAAGGGATTATGCAATAATTTTATTTGCTACACAATATTCTGGCTTGTTTAGCGTCTTTATATACGAGAGCGTTAATTTAGATGTAAGCGGGAGTGGTCGGAGATCATTCCCGCTTTCCTTTTTAATCGGTTTTCTCTTTTTTTCAAACGGCTCCATTAGTTTTTGATAACCTATGTGTTTATGATGTTCTTCGAAGGAGTTAAAATGCCGGCTCACCTTCATTGCTGATAGGGGTGGCATTGTTTCTTTGTTTTTTAATAAT
>NZ_JAELTV010000418.1 GCF_016429005.1 Pedobacter sp. ASV19 | reverse complement strand
CTTAATGCCCTGGATAAGTATTTACTGCATTATTATAATGATGATTTTTTAAAAAAGACATTGCCTTATAAAATCATCCTGTCCGCCAGAATTAGACAGGTTGTGTATGATCCATTTGCATCCGTAGTAACATTAGATACACTTGAAACGCCCGTAGCCAGCACCAGCTCACTTAGTCACATGGCTTTTGGATATGCTAATAGTCAATTGGTTAACATGACTTTGGATGAATTAAAACAAATGAAGATAGATCTTCATACGGAATTTTGGAAGCAAGCCATAAATACAAACAAGATAAAATTTCCTCCTGTTTTTGTTGATGCGACGCCAAATTATACTCAGGTTGGAAGTTGGAATGTAAAGCAATATGGTGTTCTTGGCGCGGCTAATAATGATGGCTCCTATACTGTATACAGCGATTTTACCGCTTATATCCAGCTCATTGTTTCCAGTACGGCCGATCAATTAGAGCAAACCTTGTTCTTACCTGAAAATGATCCAAACGGGAAATACAGGTTAAAGTATAATGCAATAATAAATTATTATAAAGAGACCTACGGAATTGACTTACAAGCCATAAGCGCTGACCAATAACCCAACTATGAAAAGAATAGTTTTAGGTATAATGCTGGCAACCCCTATTATAGGGGTGTGCCAGCAACAAAAATTTAAAATAGAAGGGCATATTAGCAGTGTTTCGCCAAAAGCCGTGGTCTACCTCGTTTCTCTGCAAGGCTCTCCGACAATTGATTCCTGCACTTTAAAGCAAGGAAAATTTGGGTTTTCCGGAACAAAGAAAGAGGCTGTTGAGGCCATTTTGATAATGGGCAATGGAAAGGGACTTCCTGATGGTTCCGAAGTTGACGCGCAATCTGTTTACCTGGAAAATGGTGTTGTTCATATAGAGGGTAAGGATTCCCTTACTAAATGTAAAATTTGGGGAACAACATTAAATGTAAACAACCAGGAAAAAATCAGATTGGTGAAAGATGCCTTATCCGGAATTCAACTCCTTGGTTTGCGGGAGAAAGCAGAGCAGAAAGTGATGGGTACTTTTGTTAGCACCCGTCCTGCATCCTTAGTGAGTCTGGATTGGATGTGGGCACTAGGAGGGAGAGACAGCACGGTAATTGCCAATTATCCCAAATTATCCGCATCATTAAGACAAACCGAACGGGGAAAAGAATTGGGAATGGTAGTGAAAGCTAGTCTTGCAACACGAATCGGGCAAATGGCACCAGATTTTAGTCTTCAGGATCAAAGGGGGAAATCAGTTAAACTCTCCGACTTTAGGGGTAAATATGTGTTGTTGGATTTCTGGGCCAGCTGGTGTCATCCTTGCAGAGAATTACAACCAAAACTGGTAGAGCTTTATAATGAATTTAAAGCAACAGGAAAATTTGAGATCCTTGCGGTTTCACTGGATAAAGTACAATCGGCGTGGCTGAAAGCAATAAAGGAAGATAACGTTCCATGGTTACAGGTAGCGGATCTGAACAAGCCGGTCAATAAGGCTGCCGAAATGTACAATGTGACGATGATCCCGGCCAGTTTTTTAATAGACCCGGACGGAAAGCTCATTGGTATTGGCCCGGACAAAGAATTGTTAAGGGAGAAATTGCAGGAAGGAAAAATAGTAGAAATGAGTAACCCTGCAGATAGTGGTCTATATATGAGTGTCGATATAAGGTCGATAATGCAGTTCTATTCAAAAGATAACATTAGTAAAGCAGATGTTCTTGAAGACAACAATACCTTAAATACAATCCTGAAGAAGGATATTGGAGAACTGGCATTTAGCAAAGAACTTGGAAAGATGGACATGATCAAAGACAGTGCGGCTTTTTACGGTTTGATAGAAACTAAGGGGGTAGCGCTTACACGGGAAAAATTGAAGCTGGAACAGCAGTTTGTACGGGAGCATCCTGATTCTTTTGTGAGTTTATATCTGCTGATGGATAACAATGTAATGTATGATGCAGACGGATACGCTATTGCTTATGATCAGCTCAGTCACCGCCTCAAAAATACCCGGGCTGCAGAAGCCATCAGAACGAAGATTGAGCATTTGAAAGTCACCACTGCCGGAACGCAGGCAAAGGATTTTGAAAGAAAGAACCAGTATGGAAAGACAGTGAAGTTGAGCGATTATAAAGGGAAATTGGTGTTGCTTGATTTTTGGGGCAGCTGGTGTGGTGTTTGCCGTCAGGGGCATCCACATTTGAAAGAATTGTATAGCAAATATAAAGGTAAGGGGTTGGAAATTGTTGCCGTTGCCCACGAAGAAGGTAAAGATTTATCCAAAAATAAAGCGGCCTGGCTTGCGGCGATCAAAAAAGATGATGTAAACTGGGTGCATGTTCTGGAAAATGAGGGCAGTGGAGCACCAAGCATTACAAAGGCCTATGGGATTGAGGGCTATCCGACAAAACTGCTGGTTGATCAGGACGGAAAAATCCTGATGAGGGTGATCGGAAACCTGAATGAGGAAATGGACCAACGGATTAAATCGATATTAGACAAATGAAAGCAAGATACATAACTGCATTTGTTAGCCTGCTTATTTTTAACGGTGCTATAGCGCAGAAAAAAAATGGGTTTATTCTGGATTGCGGTATTTCCGGTTTAAAGGATGGGACCAAAGCTTACCTGTGTATTAATCCTGGAGTAGACACTGTGGCCAGGGCAGAGTCAAAAAATGGACATTTCATTTTTAACGGGGCTGTGGCTAATGACGTGAATTTTTACTTTATTAAGTTAAGCAAAGAGGCAAATACAGAACCAAGCCAGGGCATCCTGTTAATGAATACCAGTATGACTTTGAAAAGCAGCACTGCCACATGGCCCGCAGTGGAAATGACCGGATCAGAAGCAAATGATGATTTTGTTGCTTTAGTCAAATTGTATAAAGATGCACAGGCAAAGGTGGCTGCCGGGAAAACCAATGAGGATTCCGTGACTATGATGTATAAGGACTATATAAATACACATAGAAATTCTTTATATGTTGCTGATCTGATATTAAAATTTGCACCTGTTTTAAAAGTGGCAGGTACCCGGGAAGCCTATGAAAATTTAACTGATAGAGCCAAAAACAGCTATTTTGCTTTGGAGCTCAAACGTTTCCTGGGCTTAAGAACTCTAAGTACCCAGATCAAAGAAGGAGGGGAATTACCCGATTTCAAAATGACCCTACCAAATGGAGGTACAGGCTCTGTACTGGAATATGCAAAAAAAGGTAAAATCACTTTAATTGACTTCTGGGCCAGCTGGTGCGGGCCATGCAAAGCAGAAGTTCCCAATATGAAAAAAGTCTATGACGCTTTTCACAGTAAAGGATTTAACATCATCAGTATATCTACAGATCAGGAAGCGGCTGCCTGGAAAAATGCAATAGCAGAAGACAAAACGCCATGGTTTCATGGAAGAGATGATCTGGATAAAGCATCGGGCGTTATTTTTACCATTGCTGCTATACCTGCATTTGCATTGGTTGATGGAGAAGGGAAATTTATCGCCTTTTCCTGTGGGGCGTCAAAAAGCCCGTCTTTTGGGCCAGTGATCAGGGGTCAGGAGTTGTATACTACAATTAAAAACCTGCTTGAAAAATAAAAACAGTTTTTAGTGCGAATGCAAATTGCCCCGTTTTTCCGGGGCTTTTGTGTTTTTATACCTCTTATTAAAGGCTGCTGGAATGAAGTATGACGTACTGACAACCAAACACCATGAAGGGTTTTGTTTATTTGGAGGGAACTTAATTCCTGTCTCTTATACACATCTGACGCTGCCGACGAACGTTAGCCGGGGGAGTGGTCGGGGGGGGGGGGATAGTGAGGGGGGGGGGGGGGGGGGGGGGGGGGGGGGGGGGGGGGGGGGGGGGGGGGGGGGGGGGGGGGGGGGGGGGGGGGGGGGGGGGGGGGGGGGGGGGGGG
>NZ_JAELTV010000417.1 GCF_016429005.1 Pedobacter sp. ASV19 | reverse complement strand
CCCCCCCCCCCCCCCCCCCCCCCCCCCCCCCCCCCCCCCCCCCCCCCCCCCCCCCCCCCCCCCCCCCCCCCCCCCCCCCCCCCCCCCCCCCCCCCCCCCCCCCCCCCCCCCCCCCCCCCCTCTTTTAGATGTGTATAAGAGACAGATCCTTGGCCCCGAAATAACCTGGTCAGCCGGAAAGGAAATTCCATTATCAGCTATCCAGAGCTCTTCTCCCGTAAGATCTTTAGCATTCAGGGATCTGTCTATACCTAAGGCCTGAGAAAGCGCTCCAGGGCCAGCCGTAAGATTTGGCTTTAATGTCACCATCTTTCGTCTTTGCAACATGATATCTATTCCGGTTACAGGTTCTATCCCCCGGATAAGAACAGCATGTGGTGTATCTTGACTTGCTGTAACCACATTGAAAAGCGAATGAATACCGTAACAGAGGTACACATAAGAAATTCCTCCGTCCTGATACATAGTTTGAGTCCTGTTAGTAAACCGTCCTCCATACGCATGGGATGCCTTGTCGGTTACGCCATGATAGGCTTCAGTCTCCACGATAGTGCCACCTGTCAGCTGACCATCTTTTAAGGTAAACAATTGCTTTCCTAAAAGTTGCTGCGCAAGGAGCAGAACGTCATGGTTCTGATAAAATGAAAATGGAAGTTTATGCATGTATTAAGCTGACTATTTTCTTTAGATAAAATTCATCAACATTATTAAAATGAGATAGATATTCACTATCAACATCAAGTACACCAATAATCTCTTTTCCGTGGTAAACAGGTAGTACAATTTCAGATCTGGAAGCTGAGCTACAGGCAATATGTCCAGGAAATAGTTCGACATCCGGCACAATCAACACCTCTGATTTAGCCCAGGATGTTCCACAAACACCCCTTCCTTTTTGAATCCTGGTACAGGCAACCGGCCCTTGGAATGGTCCAAGCACCAGTTCATTTTCTTTGACCAGATAAAAACCCACCCAGAACCAATTAAACTGTTCCTTTAAAGCAGCCGAAATATTGGCCAGGTTTGCGATCAGATCATTTTCGCCACTGATCAGGGCTTCAATTTGAGGCAATATGGATTCGTACTGGTCTTTTTTATCGGTACTACTTATAATATTTAAATCTTCAGCCATAGGTTCTAATTATTAAATCAAAGTTAGGTATTTCCCTTGCTAAAGCTTGTCTTCAGGAAGTAAAAGACTAAATTTTACTAGATTTGAAAATTATCACCATTAGTATCTAACACATGAATAAAAAAACTCTACTATTTACTTCCCTTTTAGCCATTGGGATAGTCCAGTCGGGCTACACACCACCCGATGAAGGAATGTTCCCTTTAAGTGAGATCCATAAACTGGACTTAAAAAAAGCCGGATTAAAGATTGATCAAAAAGAGATCTACAACCCAAATGGGACAAGTCTGGTTGATGCACTGGTTAACGTAGGTGGCTGCACTGGATCTTTCATTTCTAACGAGGGCCTGATCATCACCAATCACCACTGTGCATTTAGCGCCGTGCAATTGGCCAGTACGCCAGAACATGACTATTTGAATAATGGATTTGTAGCCAGATCACATGAAGAAGAAATTGAAGCCAAAGGATTAACATGCCGTATAACTGACAGTTATGAAGATGTGTCTGATCGAATTCTAGGTGCTGTTGCTCAGACCACTGATCCTGCAAGCAGACTTCAACTGATCAACAATACCATGAAAAATATCGTAGCCGAAGCAGAACAAAAAGATCCTAGCATCAAAGCTGAAGTATCAGAAATGTTTATCGGAAAGACTTATGTATTGTTCCGGTACAAAACCATACAGGATGTTCGTTTGGTGTATGTTCCAAACCGCCAGATTGGAGAATTTGGAGGAGAAACAGACAATTGGGTTTGGCCACGCCATACTGGAGATTTCTCTTTTATGAGGGCGTACGTCTCTAAAGATGGTAAGCCGGCAAAGTACTCAAAAGACAATGTTCCTTATTCCCCTAAAAAGTTCCTGAAGGTAAATGCAAATGGAACAAAAGAAGAGGATTTTGTGTTTATATTAGGTTATCCCGGCCGCACTTTCCGCCACCGCCCTTCGGAGTTCATCGAATACCAGCAAAAGTTCGTACTTCCTTATGTATCCGAACTGTATGACTTCCAGAATAAGACAATGGAGGAAGCGGGCAAGAAAGACAAGGCCACTGAAATTAAACTGGCCACCCGCATTAAACGTAATGCAAACGTGCTGAAGAACTACAGAGGCAAGCTGCAGGGCCTGAGAGAAATAGACCTGATTGGCCAGAAAAAACAAGAAGACGCAGCAATGGCACAGTTTATCAATGGCAATGTGGACCTAAAAGCCAAATATGGCAGTTTAATGGGCGATATTGATAACTTATACAAACTCATCAATGGAGATGCGCAGGGCGATCTATGGTTACAACAAATCTACACATCCACCAGTTTGCTCTCGGTATCGAGAACCATAAACAGCTTTAAAGACGCACTCGAAGCACAACCTGTTGCACAAAAGCAAGCTTTTTTTGACTTGAACATAGAGCAGGTAAAGAAATCTCTAGCCGGAACTTATGAAGCCTATGATCTGGATGTAGATAAGCATATCTTAAACCGCATGTTTAATGATGCTGCTAAGTTCTCTCCAAATCAAAAAGTGGGAGCCGTAAGTAAGGTTACGGGCAAAGGTTCAAATGACGAAACAACGATAAGCAAATACATCAATGACACTTTTGAATTGAGTAAGTTAAAAGATCAGGATTATGTATTGAATACGCTTCTTAAATCGCCAAAAGCTTTAAGCATCTACAATGATGGCCTCCTTTTACTGGAAAAGGATCTGGGCAAACAGATTGCAGATCTTAAACCTGAAAAAGATAGAAGAGAAGGCTTACTGAACAAATTAATGGGTGACTATGTGAATGTTAAGGAGAAATTCTTAAAGAAAGACTTTATCCCGGACGCCAACAGTACTTTACGTTTGACCTATGGTTACGTACGAGGTTACGCTCCTGCTGATGCCACCTACATGAAGCCTTACACATCGATCAAAGGCATCCTGGAAAAAGGTGCTTCGGGTAATCCAGATTTTGGATACCCTGCCGCAATCAAAACTCTTTGGACCAATAAGGACTTCGGGCCTTTTGAGAAAAAGGATCTAAATGATGTCCCTGTTTCTTTCTTATATAATATGGATACCACCGGGGGTAACTCTGGTTCTCCGATTATGAATGCAAATGGAGAACTGATCGGAGTTAATTTTGACCGCGCTTACGGAGCTACTATTAATGATTATGCCTGGAATGAAAGCTACAGCCGCTCTATAGGTGTAGATATTCGTTATGTGCTTTGGGTAGCCACAAAAATTGATCATGCTGATTTCCTGGTTAAGGAAATGGGTGTAAAACTATAGTAAAACACAAATCGCTTTTGCCTGTTAACCACCAGGCAAAAGCCTTATTAATTCAATAAAAAAAATGAGAGTACTTGCAGAACTACCACATCCTGATTGTAAAATCACCTTGTTTAACATGAACCAGAAATACATCGTAAAATTTGAACAGGGAACCCTGGAACAGAGTTACAAATTATCCGAACTTGACCTTAGTGGAGGGGGGGCGAATGAAATATTTCAGATATTGGACGAAGCATTTATTGCTACCGTTGTAGAGCGATTTAAGTTAATGAGGACAGATTTTACTGCAGCCTATAACAGACAGCAATATTAGCTCATAAAAAGCATTTAAAATACTGAAAATAAAATATTTAAACATAAAAACAGAATTATATTTTGATTTTCAGATCAAAATTTAACAGAAAAAGGTTCGTCAAATAAAGTTTACATATACATAAATTGATCTAAGTTATTTGTTTATCAAAACTTTAAATACGAAGACCTGTCTCTTATACACATCTGACGCTGCC